>JADJXP010000001.1:0-350439 GCA_016715795.1 Chloracidobacterium sp. | reverse complement strand
GCCGCTCAACGTCACAAAAAGGAGTGAATACGCCTACGAGACGGTTAGCGATGGCGGTTCTTATTCTCCGGCGGAAACTGCGACATGGCCGCCAACGTCAACACCGACTCTTGACGATCCCACGACGGGTGACACGCCAGTTCGGGTAAGGTGGATGACCTATGAGACTGGAACAGCATACACGAACCGGAACATCCTACGCTTGCCGACAGAAGTCCTCGTCACGGACGGCGCAGTACGCCGAACGTCAAGGCGAAATCCCAGATCGGCTATGACCAGTCAACGTATCTTGTCTCCGACACGCCGACCGGGACTGTGCCTGGTTGGGGCACGCCCGAACCCAGCGCGAGTCCTTATGTTCGGGGTCTCGCGACCACGGCAAAGGCGTGGCCCGATCTCTCTGGCAACCCGATACAGACGCACACTCAATACGACCAGTTCGGGAATGTAAGAAAGACGTGGGACGGCAACGGCAATCTATCGCAGATCGAATATGCCGACCGGTACAGCGACAGCACGAACAGGCACACCTACGCCTTTCCGACAAAGACGATCTCGCCCGTGCCCGGCGGTAACGGCTCTACGAGTTCCTTTGAAACGCAGACGACTTATGAGTTCGAGACGGGATTGCCGACGAAAGTAGTTGACCCAAACGGCGGCGAAACGGAAATGCTGTACGTCGATCCAATGCGCCGTCCGACAAAGGTCACCGCGCCTAATGATGCCGAGACGATCACAGAATACGGCGAACCATCTGATGGTACGTACCCTGCGGGTGAACGCTTTGTAAAGGTCAAGAGCCAGGTCGACTCGGCGAACTGGAAGGAAGCATATACGTGGTTCGACGGCCTCGGCAGAACTGAAAAGACTCAGGCGGTTGACGACGACGGCGATGTGTTTGTGCTGACGTGTTATGACAATATGGGTCGTGTTTCAAAGGCGTCGAATCCGTTTCGCGGACTCACAGATCAGGATTGCTCGACGGCTAACGGCACATCCGACATCTTCTGGACCACAAACACCTTCGACACCGCAGGCCGTCCTTGGAAGATCACAACGCCGGATGGTGCGGTTGTCGAGACAACCTACTCCGTCGCCACCTCTGGCGGCCAGATCGGAACGGTCGTCACGGTCGAAGATCAGGCCGACAAACAACGGAGAAGTATTACGAACGCGCTAGGACAGCTCATTCGTGTTGACGAGCCGACCACTAGCGGAACTGCGCTGGGAAACATATATTCTCCAAATCAGGCCACACTTTATACCTACAACACGCTTGGACAGATGATTCGCGTTCAGCAGGGGATCCAGAACCGTTATTTCAAGTATGATACCGTCGGCAGAATGCTGCGCGTCAAACAGCCGGAGCAGGAGGTTAACACCGGCCTCAACACCAGCGGCAACCCTAATAACAATGCGTGGTCGGCAGGCTTTACCTACGACAGCAATGGCAATGTTCTGACGACCACCGACGCAAAAGGCACGACGATCACGAACACTTACGACGCCCTAAACCGGGCTACGTCACGCACCTACAACGACAATCCTCAAACCCCAACGGTAACTTTCAGTTACGACGGCGTCGGTGTATCTCCGACACCGGATTTCTCAAAAGGTAAGCTCACGAAAGTCAGTAGCAGCGTTTCGGAATCGAAATATGTTGAATTTGATGTCGCGGGTCGCCTAAAACAATTTCAGCAGATAACCGACGCTCAAACCTACACTTCGAAATACACCTACAATCTGTCCGGCATGTTGATCGAGGAAGAATATCCGTCGGGGCGAAAGGTAAAGAGTGAATTTGATCAAAGCGGCGACCTATCAAAGGTCATGAGCCAGAAAAACAGTTCCGGCGTATTCATCCCTTATGCTAACAACTTTTCATACTCCGCCGCTGGGGCGATAACGTCGATGCGTCTGGGCAACGGCAAATGGGAAACCGCTAGCTTCAATTCACGGTTACAACCTGTGCAATTGGGACTTGGTGCTTCGGCGACCGATTACGGTTTATGGAAAGTTAACTATGAGTTTGGCGAGTTACAAACAAACGGAAGCGTCGACGTGGCAAAGAACAACGGAAATATTGGCAAACAGACGTTGACCGTGCCGGGGACGTACTTTGTTCAGGGTTACAAGTACGATTCGCAAAATAGAGTTACCGAGGCGAAGGAAACAACTAGTTCGACGCAGAATTGGATACAGCAATTTGGTTACGACGTGTACGGGAATCGCACCAGTTTTAGCCAAACTATCGGCAGCACAACGATCAACACGACGCCGAGCATCGACGCCGGCACGAATCGGTTCAGTGGAAGTCAAGGGTTCGCTTACGACAAGAACGGAAGCATCACGCAGGATGTCGATCCCTTAAACTCGCACACTCGCTCATTCACTTTCAACGGTGACAATAAGCAAACCGAGGTAAAGGATGTCACAGCCTCAAATCACGTCGTCGGCAAGTATTTTTATGACGGTGAAGGGAAAAGAATCAAGAAAGTTACGGACACGGAAACGACCATCTTTGTCTATTCAGCCGGGAAACTCGTTGCGGAATACTCGACCGAAGTCGTTCCGATTGAGGATGCCAAAGTCTCATACGTGACGACAGATCATCTTGCGAGTCCACGCGTCCTGACAGGTCAAAACACTGATATGATTTCTCGCCGCGATTTCATGCCCTTTGGTGAGGAACTCGCCGTCAACGTAGGTGGCAGAACGGCCGGACTCGGTTATGGCAGCGCAGACGACAGTATCCGTCAGAAATTCACCGGGTATCAAAGGGATTCGGAAAGCTCACTTGATTTCGCCGAAGCGAGGATGTACGAGAACCGTTTTGGCAGGTTTACAGCCATTGATCCGCTCTTAGCATCTGGGAAGTCTGCCGATCCGCAGACTTTTAATCGATTTATCTATGTCCGCAATAACCCATTGATCCTGGTCGATCCAACCGGACAGATTACGGGCGATTATTACACTCGAGATTTGAATTACATTGGTAGTGATGGGAAGAACGACGGCAAATATTATTATGCAGAGGTGGACTATCGAAATATCGTTCCGGAGGGTGACGGGCATGTCGAAATCATTCACGTTAAGAACAAGGAGGAATTTACCGTTCCCTCCGCGGAAAACCAGGCCATACGCGCTCTGGCGACTGGCGTATCTAACGGCGTAGACGATGGTGTGACCGGAATCGGAAAAGGGATTGGGAATGCTCCGGCCGTCGGTCTGAACGGCGTGACTAGCGGCCTTTTTAATTCCGGTATCCAAGGAGCGTATTTCCAGGGTTC
Source organism: Chloracidobacterium sp. (assembly GCA_016715795.1). NCBI lineage: Bacteria > Pseudomonadati > Acidobacteriota > Blastocatellia > Chloracidobacteriales > Chloracidobacteriaceae > Chloracidobacterium > Chloracidobacterium sp. Next base: position 347,149 of record JADJXP010000001.1, on the reverse strand, counting down.
AAATCCGCTAGAAGTACCGCTCCCGTTCGCATTCAATAATGCGAGAGAAGCAAGTTACGGATCGGCTGGAAGCACCGGAACACTGGTAGGTTTAGGAGTCGCCGGAGGAGCTATCTTTGGCGGTTCGTCGGCAGCTTCGGTCGTCCCGGAAGGTCAGATTTTTGCCCCGATCAAGGCTGGCAGCGTGGGTGGCCCAACGGCGGGACAACGCTTTCCAGAATCTGTTAGACAACAGGCGTTTGCGGAAAACAACTTGTGCGTATTCTGCAGGGGTGTGGGTACTGAGATTGATCACGCTGTTGCAGCTTCTCGGGGAGGAAACGCAACAATTCAGAACGCTCAGGTAACATGCCGTTTTTGCAACGCTTCGAAAGGATCGGGAAGGGTACCTAAGAATCCTGCACCCGGATATGAAGGACCATTTCCTCCATCGTGGTGGTGGAGGTAGGAGAGAATAATGATGATTCCGGATAAATCGGAGGTTATCACGCATGAAAATCCTGCGTGGCGGGAGCGTGCCAACTTTATCATTGTAGCCAAACTTGATGAGGAGGCTGTTCAGAAGGGTTTTGTTTGGGAGCAATTGTGGGCTCGCGAGCTTGGAGAGAACATGTTTGAGATTTGCTGTATTCCATTTTTTTATTACGGCATCGCTCTGGGGGACATTGTAGCTACACGTCCTGACGAACAGAAACGATTCGTAATTTCAGAAAGATTGAAGACTAGAGGCCACTTTACGCTCCGTGTTTGGTTCCGGGACAAGGTCGACGAGAGTTTAGTAGAATCCATTGAGTCAGCGGGATGCATGATCGAACGACGATTTAGAACTGCACGTTTAATTTCTATTGACGCGCCGTCGTTAAAGATACGGAGCGAGCTAGAGCAGATTCTAGATTCATTCGCAATCGGAGACACATTGTTTTGGGAAAATGGCTCATAGAACCCTAAGGCAACGCCTCCGGCATGCCGCTGACAACCACTGATGCGAATAAAGCGGATGGGGTCATCTATGAAGTTAGAGCGTTAGTCAAGCGCACGGGTGCTGGCATCGGGTGGGCGATGATCAGTTGGCGTGAGTTTGAGTGACAAGAGGATGACCCTTCTTTCGTTTGACATCTTAGGACGTGTGACGGGGCATAAGCAGACTACGGACGGACAGCAATACACGACGGGCTACAGCTACAATCTGGCTGGTGCGTTAGTCGAGGAAACATATCCGTCGGGGCGGGTTGTGAAGAATGTGCTCGACAACTCGGGCGACCTTTTGATAGTCGAGAGCAGGAAGAACTCTGCCGCGGGCTATTGGCACTACGCCGACGCATTCACCTACAACGCCGCCGGTGCGGTGACCTCGATGCAGCTTGGGAACGGGCGTTGGGAATCGACGACGTTCAACAGCCGTCTCCAGCCGACGCAGATCGCTTTGGGAACCACGCCGGGAACGACAGACAAACTCAAACTCGAATTCGCCTACGGAACGACGGCAAACAATGGCAATGTTCTTTCGCAGACCATCAGCGTTCCGACAGTTGGGACAAACACAGGCTTCACGGCTGTGCAAACCTATTCGTACGATTCGCTAAATCGATTGAAAGACGCAACCGAGAATCTCACCCCTAACGGCGGGTCGCAAACGCAATCGTGGAAGCAGACATTCACCTTCGACCGATACGGAAACCGACGCTTTGATTTTACGAGCGGAAACACGACAGTCCCTGTATCAAGCTGCACAGAAGCGATCTGCAATCCGACGATCAGCACATCGAATAATCGCTTAACCTCGACGGGATGGCTTTACGATAACGCCGGAAATACGACGCGAGACGGAAATTACCAGACCTTTACCTACGATGCAGAAAACAAACAGGTCGAGGTCAAAAACTCGTCGAGTGTTACGCTCGGCCAGTATTGGTACGACGGCGACGGCAAAAGGGTTAAAAAGGTGGTCCCGGCAACAGGCGAAACCACGATCTTCGTCTATGATGCAACGGGCAACTCAATTGCGGAGTATTCCACGATAGTCGCATCCGTCGAAGACGCAAAAGTCGCCTACCTCACAAATGACCATCTAGGCTCACCCAGGATAAACACGGACGCCGCCGGCATCGTCACCGCCCGCCACGACTACCACCCCTACGGCGAAGAGATCATCACCACCCAACGCACCTCCCACGCCGAATACACGCCGGACTCGGTGAGGAAGCAGTTTACTGGTTACGAGCGGGATGGGGAAACAATGCTCGATTTCGCAAAGGCGAGAACGTATGCTTCGTCACTCGCTCGATTTACGACTGCTGATCCTTTGCTTTCGTCTGGTAAGTCGCCAATGCCGCAGACGTGGAATCGGTATGCGTATACGACAAATAATCCAGCGTCAAATTTCGATCCGCTCGGACTATATGTATGCAGGTCGAAGGACAAGAACTTCTGCGGTAAATTTGATGCGGCCTTGGACAAGGCTCGTGGCAACCTCGCGAAAATCGAAGAGAAATATGGGAAAGATTCCAAGCAGTATGAGAAAGCGTCGCGGGCACTGGGTGTATACGGCGAGAAAGGGGTAAACAACGGCGTTTTCGTGGTCGGCAAGGATGGTGTAGGCGCTGGCCGCACGGACGTACAGGGCGTTCGCGTAGCAAAAACCGCTACGAATCCGAATGGCCAAAAAATTATGATAGGCTTTGACATCGCTGCAGGTGACCATTCAAACTTTTCCAACTTGATTGGACATGAGGGGTCGCACGCCGCGGATGGTTCTGACTGGGTGAGTAGCGGCTTTAAGGACTCCCATAATCCGACCGAATATGAAACCGAACTCAAAGGGTATACAGTGCAAGGCCTATTAGCTGAGGCGCAAGGAAGTACGCTAAGTGTTGTGCAAACAAACGTGGACTTTTCCAAAATGAAGGGATTAGATCGATTCGCTGCCTGGCCTTACGAGGCGGTAATATGGAATTCGAGTTGGGCAGCTGCAGATGTTGACACCCTGCGAAAGTCAGCGATCGATCATCACCTCCAATACGATAAGGATTACAAGCTGACCCCTACTAATCTGGCTGGCAAGGCCCAGGCTTTTGTAAAGGGGCATTTAGCATCACTATGAGAAGTATTAGCTTTTTAATCTTGGCGATCGTGTTATTGGAATGTCCGGGACTAGCGCAGAAGAATGCTGATTTGCGCGTCCAAGCTGTTCATCCAGTAGTGGATAGACGAAAGCCGTCAGTCTATTTTGAGGTTGTTAACAATCGCAGGTTAGAGGTAATCGATCCTGAGGATGGACTCGTCTGGCTGCGGCTGCGAAACAACTCGCGCTGGGGGATTCGAGTGCAAATGTCCGGGGGCCGAAGTAAAAGTCTGGGCGATGTCCGCCTGTATTACGATATCCTCAATGCGGAAGAAGCGATTGTCGAAAAGAAGCGCTGCCACGTATGTTCGTCCAATATCGTCAAGCCCGGTAAGGGGGTTCTTTTCGCGGTTCCCTCGGATATCTTGCCAACCGGGTTTTCGCTACGAGTCAAGTTTAGCTTTGACTGGGAAGATGACTTTAGAATCGCCCCTGCTTCCGAACCTGTACACTACGTCTTCTTTAGTTCTTATGACTTACCAGAAAAGGGATCGGAGTCGTCGGAGCTCTAAACCAGGAAACTTATCGGCAGGATTTCACATTTGACAGGGAAGCGGATGGGGTCATCTGTGAAGTTAAGCCGTTAGTCAAGCGCACGGGAGCTGGCATCGGTGGTGATGATCAGTAGGCGTGAGTTTGAGTGGCAAAGAACGACCCTGTCTCAGTTTGACATCTTAGGACGTGTGACGGGGCATAAGCAGACAACCGACGGAACTAATTACACGACGGGCTACACCTACAACCTCGCGGGAGCGTTGATCGAGGAAATGTATCCATCGGGGCGTGTCGTTAAGAACGTCCTCGACAACACCGGCGATCTTTCGATTGTCCAGAGCAAGAAGAACTCTGCCGCAGGTTACTGGAATTACGCTGACGCATTTACCTATAACGCCGCAGGTGCTGTCACGTCGATGCAGTTGGGAAACGGTCGCTGGGAATCAACCGCCTTTAATTCCCGTTTGCAGCCGACAGAGATTAAATTGGGAACGACTCCGGGGACGCACGACAAGCTCAAACTCGAATTCGCCTACGGAACGACGGCAAACAATGGCAATGTTCTTTCGCAGACCATCAGCGTTCCGACAGTTGGGACAAACACAGGCTTCACGGCTGTGCAAACCTATTCGTACGATTCGCTAAATCGATTGAAAGACGCAACCGAGAATCTCACCCCTAACGGCGGGTCGCAAACGCAATCGTGGAAGCAGACATTCACCTTCGACCGATACGGAAACCGACGCTTTGATTTTACGAGCGGAAATACCACCGTCCCCGCATCGAGCTGCACCGAGGCGATCTGCAATCCAACGATCAGCACATCTAATAATCGTCTGACTTCGACGGGATGGCTTTACGATAACACCGGAAACACGACACGAGACGGAAACTATCAGACCTTTACCTACGATGCGGAAAACAAACAGGTCGAGGTCAAAAACTCGTCGAGTGTTACGCTCGGCCAATACTGGTACGACGGCGACGGCAAACGAGTTAAGAAGGTCGTCCCTTCGACCGGCGAGGTGACCATCTTCGTTTACGACGCCGCTGGTAAGCAGATCGCCGAATACTCAACTGTCGTCGAGTCTGTGGAAGACGCCAAGGTAGCATATCTCACCGCCGATCACCTCGGCTCGCCGCGCGTCAACACCGACCGCGACGGTAAAGTTACCTCCCGCCACGACTATCACCCCTTCGGCGAAGAGATCATCACCACCCAACGCACCTCTCACACCGAATACACGCCAGACTCGGTGAGGAAGCAGTTTACCGGTTATGAACGGGATTATGAAGCTTCTTTAGACTTCGCCGAGGCACGCTATTACGGATACAACCACGGGCGATTTACATCTGTTGACCCGATAATGATGACAAAGAAAAGGCTGTTAGACCCGCAGTCGATAAATCTTTACGTCTATACGAGAAACAATCCGTTGAAGTACATCGATCCCAGCGGAGAAGAATTTAAGGGGACGGATGGCAAAAAGGTACTGTTTGAGGAGAAGGACGGACAAATCGTTATTTTGAGTGCAAATGCGACGAAGGACATTATCAAGTTAGTTGGCCTCATCAACACGTCGGGAAGCAGCACGGCCCTGTCCCAGTTTAACAAGCTAAACGCGCATAAGACGATGGTCAATCTTACGATTGATCCGAAGCGAAACAACACATTCTTATACGGGTTACATCAACCTCACGGGACACGACCAGACGGTTCAAAAGGCGCGTTAACGTACAATCCAGATACAGACAAATTTGAGGGAACGCCAGATATTGCTAAGGACGCAAACGGAAACGAAGTTTATGCAGAGGCGACCATTACACTTTTCGAAGGAGAACTCTCAAACGCTGTCAAAAATGACCGTAATGAACTGGAAACCCAAATGGTTGGAATATTTGTTCATGAAGCCGAACACGATTTAGATCCGAATCAGGTTCAAATGGCAAAGACTGGAAAAGGTGATCACAGGTCTTGGCATCCTGAAAAACTCTACAAATTACAAAATGACACAATCAGGGAGATTCGAGAGTTTAGAAACCGGCCTAAATGCCCTCGCGGTCATATGTGTTTCTAGAGATAGGAGAACAGAGAATGAAAAGACTTGTTTTTGTGATGTTCTGCGTTTTAGCTCTCGCGACCTCGGGGCTTTGCCAATGTCCAAAGAACTCGGATAGCCAGTATGATCGAGAGAACATTCTTGAGCAGTTTAAAGGCTTTCTTTGGGAGTCGATTCCTGGATATAAAAAACGTGAGGAGGAACTGGGCTATTCTGACCTGTTTAGCGGGTTTTTTATTTATGATCTATCTGATCCCACGAATAGGTTCACTACTAACAAGTACAGTGAAGGTTTCAGAGATTGCATAAACTTCGTTAACAATCACGTTTATCATTTTTCTGCTGTATTTTATCCCTTCTCGAATAGCTTTCTCGCAGTTTTGGAAAATGGCCGTTTGAAAGTATTCAAATCCGTTAACTGCGTAGACAGTGGCGGTGATTTCAGCGAGGTGGTCAAATACGTAGAAAACATGCTAAAGAATGAAACGAATAGGAAGGGAGTGTTAATCAGACTTAGAAATTATCGTAGATACGGCTTTTATAGAGCAACGGATGAAACTAGAGTTGTTTGTAATTACGATAAAGAAATACCCGAAAACTCAGACAAACTCTACACTCGAGGGAAAATCCTTGGTCAACTTTCGGATGTGCTTCGCGGTTCCGTGTCCAAAAAGGTGAGAGAGCAACTTTCTTGGCGATTTTTAGTCGAAGAATCCAGAGGTAACGGGTTTTTCGTTTGGGACTTAACCGAGCCAACCAATAAGCAAGCCTCCTTGCTTGAGCGTGTTGAGTTCAAAAATAAGCACATCTATCATTTCGCGTTTATTGATTTGCCCTTCTCTTTTAGCCACATTGCCGTTCTCGAAGATGGCAGGCTGAAAATCTTTAAGTCAATTAATTGCAAAGGCAAAGGAGACAGGTTGGAAGATGTCGTCGCTTATGTGAATGAGCAATTGAAGAATGACAAAAATAAAGCCGAGATTATCAAGCGTGTGAAAAACTATCGCGAATATGGCTCGTATGCTGCATTCAATGGCCAGTCAAAACCTCAATGTGAAGAAGCGCGCGAATAAGGGAGGACGGGGTCATCTATTAAGTTAAGCCGTAAGTCAAGCGCATGGGAGCTGGCATCGGTGGCGATGATCAGTCGGCGTGTCCGACGCTCTCGACGATCAACAATCGAATCACGTCCAGCGGCTGGACGTATGATGCAGCCGGGAATACGTTGACGGATGCTAACGGTCAGAGCTATGTTTACGACGGAGAGAACAAGCAGGTAAAGGCCTCGAATGGCGGCGGCACACTTGGAGAATATTTCTACGACGGGGACGGGAAACGGGTCACGAAGGTAGTTCCTTCGACCGGCGAGGTGACCATCTTCGTTTACGACGCCGCTGGTAAGCAGATCGCCGAATATTCAACCGTCGTGGAATCCGTCGAAGACGCAAAGGTTGCGTATCTCACAGCGGATCATTTAGGTTCTCCAAGAATACACACCGACCGCGACGGCAAGGTCACCGCCCGCCACGACTATCACCCCTACGGTGAAGAGATCATCACATCACAACGCACCTCCCACGCCGAATACACGCTGGACTCGGTGAGGAAGCAGTTTACGGGGTATGAACGCGATGGAGAGACGGGGCTGGATTTTGCCCAAACAAGGTTCTATCACAGTTCAACCGGACGATTTACAAGTCCGGATGATTTTGCACGGGATACAGACACGGCCGATCCACAGAGTCTAAACAAGTATGGTTATGTTCGGAATAACCCACTCGCGTTTATCGATCCTACAGGTGAGAAAGCCGAGATTACAGTCACATATGACGAAAAAAATAAGAAATATCTGATTACGGTAAGCGCTTCATTTGGAGTATACGTTGAGTCGGGTAAGTTGAGTCAGAATGAAATCAATAAACAGGTAGCATTGTTAAAGGAACAGATCAGCCGTGCTTATAACGACCATTTTAGTAACGGTAATTTCAAATTTGACCTGAAGACTAATATTACCGTAAAGCAATTCAAGTCGGAGTCTGATGCTAAAGGAGAAGGGGATAAAGGAAAAATCGACAATATTGTTGGACTAGTTCAGGGGCAAACCGCGGTTGCAGGCAGGCGCGTGAATGGCCAAGCATTTCGATATGAGGGGGAGAATTTCGACCGTATGCGGGTTGCCACGGAAAAGACGGCCGCCAATTTCACATACGCTCACGAATTTGGCCACTTACTGAATGGGGGGCATCAAGATGAGGTGCATGGCCTAATGAATACTGTCTCTAGTCAGTTCGGAAGACTTAAGCCACAGGATTTTAACAAGATATTTCCCCAGTATTTGGATGCCGTAAATAGGAGCAAGGCGATCGTTGCTTCGCCCAACCAGGGCGTCAAGAAGTTTTGGACTGAAACTGCGCGCGCGGCTCATGTCCGTCCGCGACGATGAATATTTTTCAACGGAGGGGTTATGAATACGACAGGGTTCGTTCTATGCGTCATGATTATGACTACTTGCGCTTGCCTTTCCCATTTCCCGGTCGAGGGAAACGCTCTCGCTCCTTCATCCGAATGGACGGAGATCAGCGAAGAGAACTTTCGAATACGGATTCCAGAAACTCTAGTGAAAGAAGATAAGACGGGCTTCGATGGCTATGCGGCTAGGTATTCAAGTTCCGAAATGACGCTTTCGATCGAGTCCGGGGCGGGAATCGACAAGCTGGATGGCTTAAGGCAGGAAGATCGGGTGATTAATTTTGTTCAAAAACCTGCTACAAGAGCTGGCATGAAGGGAATGGAGGCTGAATTTGAGTTTCAAAAAGCCAGGACTAACTTCGAAGATCCGAATAAGCCGTATGTTCGATTGTTGAGTATCGACTGCAAATGGTCGGCTGAGAGCATTTCTTTCATGGTGCTTTTCGCGGACTTAAAGAACAAGGATATTGCGAACAGGATTCTGGATTCCGCTAAGGTTTCTTGCTCTGAATAGGTATGGCAATAGTCCTGACGAGACGACGAGAGGACGGGGTCATCTATGAAGTTAACCTCTACGTCAAGCGCACGGGTACTGGCATCGGTTGTGATGGGCAGTAGGCGTGAGTTTGAGTGACAAAAGAACGACCCTGCCTCAGTTTGACATCTTAGGACGTGTGACAGGGCATAAGCAGACAACCGACGGCACTGACTACACCACGAGCTACACCTACAATCTCGCCGGTGCATTGATCGAGGAAACGTATCCATCGGGGCGTGTCGTTAAGAGCGTCCTCGACAACACCGGTGATCTTTCGATTGTCCAGAGCAAGAAGAACTCTGCCGCAGGTTACTGGAACTACGCTGACGCATTTACCTATAACGCCGCCGGAGCCGTGACTGCGATGCAACTCGGGAACGGCCGCTGGGCGAGCACGACATTTAATTCGAGGCTTCAGCCAACCCAAATTGCGCTTGGAGCCACGCAAGGGACGACGAATCTCCTGAAACTCGATTACAGTTACGGCGACTGGAATGGCAGCTCTATAGATGCCACAAAGAACAACGGCAATATTGTCCAGCAGGTCATCACGGTCCCGAACTCGCCGGGCAATAGTGACGCCTTTAACGCAACGCAAAAGTACTATTACGATTCTTTGAACCGCATAGACGATTCGACCGAGGAGATCGGGTCGCAGACGTGGCGGCAGGATTTTACATTCGACCGGTATGGCAACCGAAATTTCAACCGGACAAACACGACCGTGCCGGCATCCTTTTCAAACCCTGCGGTGACTGATCCGACGATCAGCACGTCTAATAATCGTCTAACCTCGACGGGATGGCTTTACGATAACGCTGGAAATACGACGCGAGACGGCAATTACCAGACATTTACCTACGACGCGGAGAACAAACAGGTTGAGGTCAAAAACTCGTCGAGTGTTACGCTCGGCCAATACTGGTACGACGGCGACGGCAAGAGAGTAAAGAAAGTGGTTCCTTCGACCGGCGAGGTGACCATTTTCGTTTACGACGCCGCTGGCAAACAGATCGCCGAATATTCGACTGTCGTGGAATCTGTCGAAGACGCAAAGGTCGCGTACCTGACGGCGGACCACCTCGGCAGCCCCCGCATCAACACCGACCGCGACGGCAGGGTTACCGCCCGCCACGACTATCACCCCTACGGCGAAGAGATCATCACCGCCCAACGCACCTCCCACGCCGAATACACGCCCGACTCGGTGAGGAAGCAGTTTACGGGGTATGAGCGGGATGGGGAAAGTGGATTGGATTTTGCGGAGGCGCGATACTACTCAAAGAATCTCGGGCGATTTCATTCCCGGGACCCTTTGATAATCTCAATCACGAGGCTGACCAATCCGCAGGTATGGAATTCATATGCCTATGTTGGAAACAACCCACTCAAATTTGTCGATTCGTTAGGCCTAGAGCTGATCCTAGCTAACCAGAAAGCGAGGGATGGCGCGAACCGACTGTTCTCGGGCATGTCACAGGAGGAGAGGGAACGGGTCCAGGTCGACTCAGCGGGGAGGGTGAGCATCACTCCGTCAGAAATGTGCGGGCCCGACACTCCCCAATCCGCATCTTTTGCAATGGTACAATATGCCGTAGACTCGGACACCATTGTTCGTGTCAGCCTATTGGGGGCGGGAGAGGCGACGTCGTTGCCGAACTCGGTAATATCAGGTGATTTGGTGGGAAACTTGACAATGGATTTCGCTAATCTCGTCGGTCGAGGTGGCACGGCGGTACCCAGAACTGACGGAACTTGGGACGTCCTAATCCCCGAAGGTGGTGGTTCGATGGCGGCGGATGAGAATGAAAACAAGTCGGTCCCGACCACCGAGATGACCATTTTCAATCATGAAATTGCTCACCCATTTGGGCTGAATGCAATCGAAGTCGAAAACAACGTGCGAAGAGAAAACGGGCTGCCTCTGAGAAGTGGAAGCGATCATCCAGACCCGCGTAATCCCATTACAGTTACGGACAGCTCGGCTGTTTCCCCAATCGAGTACCGGCCTCAACCGATCCAAACGGATATCACACTCAGACCGCTCATCCCTCCGGTTAAACCGCCCAAAAAGCCAAACGAATAGGAGTCTACCAAATGCATAAATATAGACTAGTCATTGTCATAAGTATCGGGCTGTTGACTGTCGCTCTGAATTCACTTCTCGTGGGCCAGTCGTTACATCCTGTTGTTAGACAGGGTTCGGTTGATATATTTGCGGGCGAGCGGATGGGCTTCATTGATTCGAACGGCGAAGTCGTGATCGGGTTTAGTTTCTATTATGTGCATGAGTTTAGTGAAGGACTAGCGGCAGTGCAGCTCGCCAGGGATGGAAAAGAAGGGTACATTGACCGGACAGGAGAACTCGTAATTCCTGCGATTTTCGATAGGGCGTTCCCTTTTTCAAACGGACGAGCCAAGGTAAAAGTTAATTCTCATTGGAAGTTTATCGACCGGACCGGGGAAATTGTCTCGACTCCAGAGGTGGATGAGGTTTTTAATTTTCGTAGTGGCTACGCGCCTTATCGGAGGAGCGGGCTATGGGGATTCTTAGGCTTGAATGGCGAAACCGTCATCTCGCCACGGTTCAAGCTCGTTGGACATTTCAATGAAGGGCTTGCGCCCGCCGTGCTCGATAGACGTATGGGATACATCGATCCGACGGGACACTTCGTTGTCAAACCGGAGTTTGAGGTTCCTCCGTCAACTGGCAACCTTCTCTCGCAGACGGCATTCTCCGAAGGGCGAGCGGCGGTTTTTAAAAATGGAAAATTTCAGTACGTTGACAAGGCGTTAAACCCTGTCGGCCCATTTTCCTTTGATGATGCTCATAGATTCTCGGATGGAATGGCCCTAGTTCGAATTCGAGATAAATATGGATTCATTGACACTGAGGGAGCACTCGCGATCCTTCCTCGGTTTGACGATGCAACATCTTTCGTTTCGGGTCGAGCGGGCGTTAAGATAGCCGGTAAGTGGGGGGTTATCGAAAAGACAGGGAAATTAATAATCGAGGCGAAGTACGAATCTACCCGACCCCTCGAAAGTGGTCTCCTCGAGTTTATGGAAGGAGGAAGGATTGGGTACTTAGATTGGCATGGAAAGACCCTTTGGAATCCATATCGTGTCGTTTTAGATGTGGCCCCAACAAAATCACCCAGTCGACTGGAATTTCGTTGAGCATGACCTTTGTGACTCCAGCCAGGTGGCACGCACAGGTGTAAAAGCGGACGGAAAGCGGACGGGGTCAGACTTGATGTTATAAAGACGGTTTCTCCTGGTCGGTGGAGTAGTATCTTTTTGACGAAGAAATCTGCTCTTTGACAGGAGAAACCGCTATGACATTTTACATTGGAGTTGACTTTCATCCATACCAGCAAACGCTTTGTTGGTGTGATGAGGAGACGGGTGAGACAGGGGCTTTAAAGCTGTTTCACGACATTGAGAAGGTACGCGAGTATTACTCGTCGCTTGGGAAACAGGCCGTGATCGGGATCGAGGCATCGAGTCGATGCGGGTGGTTCGAGAGGATAGTCGCCGAGGCCGGTCATACGCTGCTCGTCGGCAATCCGGTTTCGATAAGGAAGACCGCACTTTCCCGGCACAAGAACGACCGGATCGACGCCGAGCACATGCTTTGGCTGCTGATGCGGAATGAGTTTCCGGCGATCTGGCGGCGACCAATACAGAGCACGGAGATACTCGACGTGATCAAGCTGAGATCGAGCCTGGTTGGGCGCCGGACACAGATCTACAACCGTCTGAGTGCCGTTGCCCGGGACATCGGAATGCCGAAGTCGCTGATGAGAACCGTCGCCGCCCAGAAGGTGATCAAGGAGGTGGATATGTGCGAGGCTTCGGCACTGTGCCGTGACCAGCTTTTCTCTACGCTTGAGCACCTCAAAGCGCGAATACTCGAGGTCGAGTCTTGGCTAAAGCAGAAAGCAACGGCAGACACCAAGGCACAGCTGCTGATGACCCAGAGGGGCGTCGGATATCTCACGGCCCTGATATTCGTTCACACGGTCGGCGATGTCACACGCTTCGACAAAGGAACCAAAGCAGTAACACGCTTTGCAGGTTACGATCCCGTCGAACGTTCCAGTGCCGAGAAGATACGCTTCGGGCGGATCAGCAAGGCAGGGCCGAGACTGCTTCGCTTTCATCTGGGCCAAGCCTCTCAGATAGCCGTTCGCTCGGATGCGAGACTGAACGCATTCTACAAACGGCTCTCAAAGAGGAAACCCAGGGCTGTGGCCAAAACGGCCACTGCCCGCAAACTTCTGGTCAAACTCTCGATAATGCTTCGTGACTCGATCACGGCAGAAGAGTTCGACCTGCGTGGACGCACAGTTGGCAATGCTCGAAAGAATCGCATGGTCCGGAAATGACCGTGACCTGATAGAGCCAAGCCAACCTTGCCTTGCTTGACCGCCGGCAAAGTGCGAAACGAAACATCATGGGTATTGAGGCAGTGAGAAACACTGCCTCGCTAACACAAGCAGACCCGAAGAGATGAATGAGTGAGCCACCAGCTCTTACTCGACAAGTCCGATGCCACGCTTCGGACAGCTACGAACAAATAAATGAAGATCAGAACTTCTTCGTCAACCGACTACCCACTTCACCACCGGCCCCCGCGCCGAACAGCGAAGCTCCGCCTTGACTACAACACCGTCTTTAGAGATGCGATTCTCTCGCGGTATTTCCTTTCGACCAGCTCTCTGGCATAGGCAAGTCTGGCGTCCGTCTCGATATTTTGCTTAGCGGCATCGAAGCGCCGGCTGACGCTTGAGCTGTCGAGGCCGGTGATGTCGCAAAGTTCGCCAAACGATGAGCCCGCTTCGCGGCCGGCGAATATCACCACCTCTTTTGCCATCACGGTCCGTGAGTTCTTGGCGTTCACGAGACGACGTTCTACGCGTGGAAGAAGCGGTCGAGCGCAAAGCTGCTTGAGCAAGAACCAGTCTTCCTACATCTTCCTAGGCGACAGGGGGACGTTGCGTTCCAGGGAGTCCCAGATCTGGAGGTAAACTTTTGTTTCGCGAGGGATAAGGATCGTCCACGCGGCACCGCCGCGGTTGATGTAGCCGGCGAGCTTTGCCGGGTTCGAGTTATAGCCGGCGGCCATTAGCTGCTCTTGTGTGGCGATCTTCGTCTGTAACGCGTTGTAAACGGTCGGGCTTGCGATGAGGTCGTTCCAGGTCATCTGCATATAGAGCAGCATTGCCTGTGCGGCGTTTACGTGATTGCGCATTCCCTCTACAAAATCGGGCATGAGGGCGGCATTCGGGTGGCGTGCGCGGACCATGCGATAGGTGGACGGTATCATCTGCACCATGCCGCCGGCCCCGGCCGAGCTGACCGAATAGCGATAGGTCTGGCCTTCATTGAGGGCGTAAAGCGTAAAGATGTCGTTATAGATATTAGCGTGCGGTTCGGTGCGAAAGCGCGAATGATCCACGTGCTCTACGGTCGAGAGCCGCTCGGCGATATCTGCGACCTTGGGCTGCACCTGAAAGCCCTTTCGCTTAAGCTGTTCGCGGGCCATATCGATCACATTGCGGACATAAAAGCGGCCGGCATTGACGACCTCGGGCGTGATCATCTGAGGATGGCTCGACACATAATATGCCATTTCCTGAAGCATGCCTCGCTTCTCTCGCGGATATTGGACCATCAGCGGCATATGTTCGTGGCCGCTCTGGTCTGTGACCACTACCGGCGTGTTCACGCCGTTGCCGCGGATCGTGCGCGAAACGAGTTGCTTGCCGGCGGCAGAGATGACCATCGTAGAGGCTCCGTGCGCGAGGAACTGGTCCTTGGTCAGTACATAAGAATCGATCTGCCGCGTCCTGTCGTCGTAAAATGCAACGCGGATGATGCTCGTCGGCACGATTGATTCGGTCGATCCGATCGCCATCGGCCGCGTCGCTAGATAACGCTTGGCCTCGGCGAGCTTTGATTTGATCTGTGCAAAGCTCAACCCCTTATAATTCAGGTTGCTTGCCTGGCTGACCGGTGCCGTGGCGGCCGGCGGAGCCGACGGAACGACGATAACGGGCGTCGCGAAGGGCCGCGGAGCAGGCGTCGGTGTGGCCACGGGCTTTACAGCCGGCTTTATCGGCGGCAGCGTGCTGGTCACGATCACTCGCTGCGAGCCGGGCGGCTGCGGCTGGCCGGACTGCGCGAATGCGGATGCTGATGCGAGCGAAAATACAATTACAACGATACCTGTTAGCTTCATGTTTGTTGCGGAGAGAGCGTCTGGAAACTACTGCCGGGGCTGCGAGTCGTCTGCAGGTCTAAGATTCGCCCATCAGCATAGCGGTTGTCAAGCACTTTTCGATATTTTTATAACATATACAACAAATCGTTATGGATACTTCGATTTGTTTGCGAGGCCTGCGGTGCGGTATAACTTGTTCGCACGGGCCGTAACGGCCAGCCATCCCTATGAAAGCTCTTTTTGGGACTGACGGTATTCGCGGGCACGCGGGCGAATTTCCGCTCGATGACAGGTCTGTTTTTGCGATCGGCGCGTCGCTTGCGCGGCAGTTGAGTGATCGCCTAGGACGAACGGCACGGATCGTCACAGGACGCGACACGCGCGAGTCTGGGCCGCAAATCGAGGCCGCATTCCACGCCGGGGCAAGGTCGTCGGGAGCCGAGTGTGTGTCGGGCGACGTGATAACGACACCGGGCGTGGCGTATATCACTCGCAGATTTGAATACGATGCGGGCGTGGTCGTGAGCGCGTCGCATAACCCCTATCAGGACAATGGCATCAAGATATTCCTGCCCACGGGAAAGAAGATCGAGGGTGCGGTTGAGCGAGCGATCGAGGCGGATATTTACGCGGCCTGCGAGGCCGGGGGTGGAGCCACGCACACGCAGGCTGGCAGCCTGCGGTCCGACGAGCGATTTCGCGTCGATTATTTGCAGCATTTGATCGTTGAGGTTCATGGGTTGGATCTGGCCGGGAAAAGGATCGTTATCGATTGCGCAAACGGTGCCGCATCAGGTTTGGCTCCTGATCTATTCCGCCGGCTGGGTGCAGATGTCGTGCCGATCAATGATGAGCCTGACGGACGCAACATCAACCTCGACTGCGGCTCGCTGCATCTCGAGGGCTTGCAGGCAAGGGTCGTCGTCGAAAGGGCCGACGCCGGTATCGCATTTGATGGCGACGCGGATCGAGCGCTGTTCGTTGACGAGCATGGCGACATCGTTGATGGTGACGCAACGATGTGGGTGATGGGGCGTTTTCTAAAAGAGCACGGAAATCTTACCAATTCGACCGTCGTTGCCACGGTGATGAGCAATATCGGGCTTGAAATAGCATTTGACTCGATCGGCATTCGGCTAGACCGGACAAACGTCGGCGACAAATACGTGCTTGAAGAACTACTAAATTCGGGCTCGGCAATCGGCGGCGAGCAATCGGGACATATCATCCTGCCTGAGATCAGCTTGGTCGGCGACGGCATGATGACCGCATTGATGCTGCTAAAGGCCGTCACCGAACGCGATTTGACGCTGTCGGAGGCAGTCGCCGGATTTACGAAGTATCCGCAGATACTGGTCAATGTGAAGGTCGGCGAAAAGCGGCCGTTTGACGCGGTGCCCGAGGTCGCTGCTGCCGCGGCCGAGCTTGAAAAAGAGCTCGACGGAAATGGCCGGCTCCTGCTTCGCTATTCGGGCACGGAAAATCTCGCCCGCGTAATGATCGAAGGCAAGGATCAGGCGATGATCGAAGTTCAGGCAAACAGGCTGGCAGATGTGATAGCGGCAGCAATTCCTTCTCAAAAGTGAAGAAGCGGATCATTAAGGTCAAGCTTGAACGGCGGGTGGTGAGCTATCGCGTCACCGTTGGTGGTGGGCTGCTTGCGTCGGTCGGACATTGGGCTTCGTCTGAGCTAAGACGTGGCGACGGGAAGGTCGCAGTTGTCTCTAATCCGACGGTTCATAAGCTCTACGGCGAAGTTGTCGAATCGTCGCTGAAGGCTGCGGGTTTTCACGTCTCGCGGTTCCTGATGCGCGACGGCGAGGCTTATAAGACGCTAGTAACGGCTGGATCTGCGCTGAGAATATTTTCAGATGCAGGCCTGACGCGAAGCGATGCGGTCGTCGCATTGGGCGGCGGCGTGGTCGGCGACCTCGCGGGCTTTGCTGCGGGAGTATATCTTCGCGGTGTCCGTTGTCTGCAGATCCCTACAACGCTGCTTGCGATGGTCGATTCATCAGTCGGCGGAAAAACGGGCGTTAATACTGCATTTGGAAAGAACCTGATCGGGGCGTTTCACGATCCGGCTGGTGTTTTGATCGACCCAGCGGTTCTCCGAACGCTCACGCCAAGGGAGCTTGCTGCAGGCTTCTGTGAGGTGATCAAACATTCAGCGCTGGCCGGGCGGGGCCAGGTCGAGCAAACGGGCGAGTTGCTGGCGAAGTATTCACTCGATCAGTTTTCGGACCATTTCACGGACAAGGATTTTAGATCTGAGATCTCAAATTTGATATTGGCGAATATTGAATTCAAATCGCGGATCGTCGCCGGCGACAGTATGGAAGATGCGGGCAGGACCGACAGCCGTTCGCGCAAGGTCCTGAATCTCGGCCATACTCTGGCCCACGCGCTCGAAATGGTCACAGATTACAAGTATCTGCGGCATGGTGAGGCAGTCGGTTACGGTATTTTGTTCGCCGCAGAGTTGTCAAAAACTCTTGCGCTGTGCGGCGAAAAGGATGTAAACTTGTTATACGATGTTGTGCATCGCGTCGGCTCTCTGCCGTCGCTGGCCGGCATCGATACCAGAGCGATCATCGAGGCGTTCGATCTTGACAAGAAGAATATTGCCGGTTCGCGACAGATTGTACTACTTCGCGGTATCGGTAAGCCGGTGGTCCTTACCGGCAAGGATATCCCACCGAAAATGCTCTTGAGCGTTCTCACAAGATGCCTTAAGAAATGGGCATAACGCCGATTTAACGGAGCCCGAAATATGAACCAGATTCTGAAAGGCCGCGAATCCGAACGCGGAAGCGCCGGCGTGAAGCTCGTTATCGCAGCCGTTGTGATAGCACTCGTAGCTCATGCAGGGTATAACTACGTTCCCGTTGCCTACGCAGCCGAGAGCCTCAGGACCGATATGATGACAGCGGTCGTTCAGGGGCTTGCGCTGCCCGGCAAGGTCAGCCCGGTCGAGAACGTAAAGGCTCGAATACACCAATCCGCCCAGCGGAACGACGTGCCGGCCGACGCACTGATCGATGTGAGGCAGAACGGCAACGCACTGACCGCGCATGTTGTTTATGCAAAAACCGTGAACATCCTGCCGTTTGGTCTCTATACCTACACTTACCGGTTTGACCACACGGCGACACCGACCGGATTTTTGCTGGATTCGACAAAGAACTAGACGGCCGCGAGTGCCGCACGGACCTTTGCTGGCTGGATCTGAACAAGAGCTTCGGGGGCATCGGCAAGCCACGTCGAAGGGCAAACCCCGCAGGTCGTACATTTTTCAACCGCAGGACACGGAAGGCTCGAGAGCGACTCTCGGGCTTTTTCATGTTCGGTCTTGAGGAATTCGAACGAGAGGCCGCTGTCAACGATCGACCACGGCAGGAATTCGTCATATGAGCGATCCCGTGAGGTATGAAAGGCGGCGTCGATGCCGGTTTCCCTAAGTGCCTTGTCGATATCGCCGCCGTAACGGGCCGCCGCGTCGATCACAGTGGCCACGGTGCGGTCGCCCGACGAGAACAATGCCTGTTCATGAGCGATCTTTGCGGACATGAAGCGGACCTCGACGTTCGGGATCCGGCTGAGGCATTTGCAGACGTATTTAATTCGCCGCTTTAGCTCGCGCTCATCGCAAATTGCGTCCCATTGTAGCGGCGTATTCGGTTTTGGCACAAATCCGTTGAGCGAGACGATGATCTTACCCGCGCGGCCAATCCGTTTTCCGGACTCGAGCATGCGGTCTTTGATGCGTTCGGCAAGGACAAATATCTCATCGAGGTCATCTTGTGTCTCAGTAGGCAGGCCGACCATGACGTAGAGCTTGACCGTAAGCATTCCCCGGTCGAATACCGCACCGCAGATATCGACGATCTCATCGTTTGTCAGGTTCTTGTTGATCACGCAACGCAGACGATCTGAGCCGGTCTCTGGTGCAACGGCGATCTGCTGGTCGCGTGATTCAACAAGAGCATCGAGCAGTTCGTCCGATATCTGATCGAGCCTCAGGCTCGAGACCGAAATCCGGTAATCCATGGCCCGAAGCTCGCGGAGGATCGTCGATATCTCGGGGTGATCGCAGACAGCAGTCGAGACAAGGCCGATCTTGTTTGTTCGGTCACGCCATTCGCGGGCCTTTGCAAGGATGTCTTTAGCAGGCACGACCCGCGGCGGATAGTAATTGTATCCTGCCCAACAAAAGCGGCAGCCCTGCGAACAGCCGCGCGATATCTCGACCAGCAGACGGTCCCCCATCTCGGCCTCGGGCGACCAGACGGACGTTGACGGGCAGAATGTGTCCTGATTGACAAGAAAATCGGCAAGTTCCGCCTCGCCACGCTTCAGGGCCCTCCGCAGCGTGCCTTCTTTTGGATTGATGGCCGCGAGGGCTCGGCCGACGCGTTGCGGAACGCCGGGCTGGTTAGGCAAATAATCAAAAACTGTTCCGTCGTCGTTGTAGAGCACGTCATAGAGCGACGGAACATAAAAGCCACGGCCGATGCATGCCAGGGCGAGCAGGATGTCGCCCTTTGTTTCGTTCTCAAATACGGCGTCGATGAGTTGATAGACAAGTATCTCGCCTTCTCCTACGGCAATCGCGTCTGTAAACTCCGCGATAGGTTCAGGATTGAGGAATGAGGCGGCTCCGCCCATAATGACGAGCGGATCAAAGTGCGTTCTCTTCTCTGCCCAAACCGGAATGCCCGAAAGCTGCAGCATACGGGCCATATTCAGGTAATCGGTCTCGAATGAGATCGAGAAAGCCACGATGTCAAAGTCCTTTACCCGTGATTGTGTTTCGAGCGAGAGCAGCGGCGTACCGGTTCGTTCATATTCGCGCAATTCGCCAGGATCCGGGAGAAAGACACGCTCGCACGCTACGCCCGGTATCGAATTGAACAGCTCATACATCGTGTGCATGCCGAGATTGGCCATGCCGATGGCGTGAGTATTCGGGTAGCACAATGCGATGTGCAGATCGGCACCGTGCGAGGTTACATAACCGCGCTCAGTGGCGAGTTTCTTTCTGTAGCTATCGACGATCTTCTTGCTCATCGAAACAAACTATCAAGGCTATCAGACGGGCCTCGGGGCAACAAACGAAAAAGCAGGCTACCGGGAGCCTGCTCACGCGTCAAAATGCGCCAAGGATATCATCTCATTTTTTCGCAGGGGCCTGCGAGGGCATCGTGTAGTAAGGCCTGTGCTGGACGACATACGTCTTATCGTCACTTTGGCCATCGCCATCGACATCAACCTTGACCTCTAATTTATAGCGTTTCCCGGGCTGATGACCGTCCGTAAGGTCATATGAGATAGCATATTGATTGCGAAGAAAACCGTTGATCGAGTTCAGATATCCCGGTATCTCACCCTCAAACGTCATCGGATAGTGCACGCCGCCTGATTCCTTGGCGAAGGTATTCATCGCATTCTGGGCCTGAAGGAAGGTCAGCCTGTCCGGTGTGCCGGGCATCACCCGCGACGGGTCTAGATAATCACAGTACCTCTTGCAGAACAGGTTTGCCGTGCTAATGGCGTAGATAGGCACTCCCGATTCCATAATTATTCGCCGAACTTCGTCATAGCCCGTTTTACTGAAGGTGTCGATGCCGGAGGCAACCAGAATTATTGCCCGCCGCTTGGCCTTGACATCTGCCATGCCGCCGTAGATCGCAGTCTTGCTCTTGGAATCATCCAGCACTACCGCATCGCCGCGGCCGCCGATGAGAGCGAACTTGAGAGCGTCGAAGAGATTGTTATCGGTAAACGCCGGTCTGTTTTTGAGAAGTACGTTTACCGTTTCGTTCAACTGGCGCGGGTCATTGGTGAAATCGGTGATAGGCGTAGGCCGCATATCGAAGGCTATCACCGACGCATAGTCGTCGGGCGGTTTGATGAACCTCGACAGAAAGTAGGCTACGGGCCGAACGACCTCGTAAAACCCCGGTTCAAAATAGCCGCCGGCGGCGGAACCGAAGATCTCGGTCCACCGGCTGTATTCGACTACGAGCGTTACGGTGATGGGCGATTCCGGCGCTGCAAAGCCTGAGATCGGCTGTTTGACACCATTTTCAAGGATCGTGAAATTATTCTTGGTCAGGCCCGTTACTATTTGGCCGGTCTTCTTGTTGTAAACAACGGTCTCGATATTAACTATCTTCGCCTCGACCTTCTCGACGATATCGTCAGCGATGGCGTTCTTTTCCTCTTCGGCGCGGCGACGCTCCTCCTCGACCTTGGGATCAGGGCGGGTATTCTTCTTTTCATTGCCGGCCGGAGTCGCCGTTTTTTGCGGCTTTGATTGTGGTGTCGCAGGTGACAGGCCAAAAAGGAGAATGCCGCTGACGGCCACAAATTGGATGATACTGGATCGCATAACAAAGGAAGCCAAAAACGCCTACAAACAACTATCTGAGGATTAGACACCGATTGTCAGTGATTGGTTGGTTCAAAGCAAGCCGCCCGCCGTATTAGGATTTTTTTAGCGCAAGCATAGACAAGTGCTTGTTTTTTGTCTTAAGATACGGATTAACATTCTAAACTTTGCAGTTTGAAGAAGAAGAAAGGACCTGAGTGTGAGTTTTCTACGCTTTTGCCCCCGGGTGTCGCGGGGCAAGCGAATGCAATTGACCCAAACAAGGAGCGAGATTATGTTTACCAAGTTGAGCCGTAGATTGGTTCTCTTCGTTATTGCCGCGATCGCATTGTCGACGCTGACGGTAACGGCGCAGGAGAATATTTGGAGTGCAAATAACGACAGCACGGACAGCATCGTCAAAGACAAGGCTGTTGCGCGGCAGTCATTTCCCACCGAGTTCAAGCTGTTCAACCTTAATGTTGAACCGCTGAAAGCTCAGTTAATGTCGATCACGGATCAACCTGTTGCCCTTACGGGCAACAGCCCGGCGTCGACTGTGATCCTGCTGCCGAACGCCGACGGCGTGCTCGAGAGGTTTGAGGTTTTCGAGGCCTCTAACTTCGAGCCGGCATTGCAGGAGGAATTCCCGAACATCAGGGCCTTTTCAGGCCGCGGTCTTGACGACCGCTACGCGGTGCTCAAGTTGAGCCTGTCGCCGCAGGGGATCCAAACAACGGTCTTTCGTGTGGGAAGGGTCAACGAATACATCGAGCCTTACTCACAAGATCGGATGGTGTACGCGGTATTCGAGCGGAGTCAGCGACGCGGCGAAATGCCGTGGGCATGCACGACCGAAGAGCGAAACCTGATGTCGAGCATTCACTCTCAGGTGTCGAGCCTCAGGCTGCCGGAAGCGAATACCGGAACCATCAGGACGATGCGGCTTGCCCAGTCCGTCAATGGTGAATACTCCAACTTCTTTGGGGCGACCGCTCCGGCTCAGGTTGCGCTAGTCCTTGCTGCTGTCAATGCGACGCTGACGAGAACGAACGGAACCTATGAGAAGGATCTTGCGGTTCACCTGAATCTGATCGCGAACACGACGGATGTTTTCTATTACAATCCAACGACCGATCCTTACACCACTCTCGGCAACTGGAACAACGAGTTGATGAATACGCTCGGCTCGGTGATCGGGGCGGCTAACTACGATATCGGCCATCTGTTTGGAGCTTCGGGCGGCGGCGGCAACGCCGGCTGCATCGGCTGCGTTTGCAGTGCCGACAATACCAAGGGCCGCGGAATCACTTCACCGGCCGATGGCATTCCGCAGGGTGATAACTTCGATATCGACTATGTCGCACACGAGGTTGGCCACCAAATGGGCGGAAATCACACGTTCTCACACGGCCTTGAGGCCGGGGGAGTCAACAACGTTGAGGTCGGGTCGGGCGTAACGATAATGGGTTACGCAGGCATCACGAGCTTCGATGTCGATGATCACTCGATCGATGTATGGCACCAACGCTCGATCCAGCAGATCCAGACGAATCTGCCGTTGAGGCCGTGTCCGGCCGCCGGAACGACCACGATGACGCTAAACACGCCACCGGTCGTCGCTCCGTTGACCAACTACACTATCCCGATCACGACACCTTTTGCTCTGACCGGCTCGGCGACGGATCCTGAGAGCGATCCGCTGACCTATAACTGGGAGCAGAACGATAGTGCTAACTCGGGGACAACGGGAGCTAACAGCCCGGCATTTCCGACAAAAGCGAGCGGCCCGAATTGGCTCACGCAGCCGAATTCCACGTCGCCGACTCGCTTCATGCCAAAGCTCTCGACCATCCTTGCGGGACTGGCTGTTACGGGGCCGAACCCTGGCGGGAATGTAAATACCGAAGCGCTTAGCTCTGTATCAAGGACCTTGAATTTTAGATTTACGGCTAAAGACAACAAACCGTATGTCCCGGGTTCGACCATCGGTCAGACACAGTTTCAGGACATGGTCGTTACGGTCAGCAATGCGGCTGGGCCGTTTCAGGTCACATCGCCGAATTCACCGGTCATTTGGGGAACCGGAAGTTCGCAGGCGATCACTTGGGACGTTGCCGGCACTACCGGGGCACCGATCAATACGGCGACTGTGAATATTCTGTATTCTTCGGATGGCGGAAATACGTTCCCGACCGTTCTTGCGGCGGGTACGGCTAATGACGGTTCCGAAACGGTTACCATGCCGGGAACGCCGACGACTACCGCGAGGATCAAGGTCGAGGCGGTCGGTAATATCTATTTCGACATTTCGAACACGAACTTTACGTTGACGAGCGGCCCCGTGCCGACGCCGACGCCGAGTCCGACACCACCACCGGCAACGCCGACACCGACGCCCACGCCTCCTCCGGGATGTGCGGGGCAGACATTTGTCCCGTCGGGCGGTCTGCCGGCCGTTATACCTGACAATTCGCCGGGCGGCGTGAGCCTGACTATTCCGGTATCCGGACTTACGGGCACATTAACCTCGGCTCAGGTGAGGAACTGGGTGTGGAATCCGGCGCACTCATGGGGCGGCGACATCAAGATGACGCTGCAGGCACCGAGCGGCGGACCGACGGCGACGATCGTCGAGCGGCGCGGCAATACGGTGTGTCCGCCGACTGGATTTGGGTCATCGAATGATCTTGTCGGGCCGTACAACTTTGGCGACGGGTTCCCGAACACGTTCCACACGGTAGCGGGCAATCCGGTACCTGCGGGAGACTATGCTGCCAGCCAGTGCGTATCGACGCCGGGCGAGCAGGTATTCCTTAACACGGTATTCGGCGGGCCGGTTCGGCCGGGCGGCGAGGAACGCGGAATGGATATCTTCGACGGCATGTCGCCTGAGGCTGCAAACGGCAACTGGACGCTGAACATCAGCGACAACGCCGGTGGCGATACGGGAACGGTATCGGCCGTGAACCTCTGCCTCGTGGCGGGTGCCGGTGGGCCTACGCCGACTCCGACACCGCCTTCGACGCCGAGCCCGACGCCAACACCGGGACCGGGAGTAAATTGCAACACGCAGCCCGGTATCATCATTCACGATGACGGAACTATGGAGAATGGCTACAGCGCCAACCCATCGACTATTACGATGTTCAACGCGGTGGACAAGTTTACACCATCAAGTTACCCGTCGACATTCACGTCAGTTTGCGTGGCCTTCATCACGATCGCCGGCACGCCGACGACGCTGAACTTCAACGTGATTGCATACGACGACGACGGAGCGGGCGGAGCACCGGGAACGCAGCTGGGCACGATAGCCGCGACGGCCACGGGCATCCCGGGCGGTCTCGGCGTGCCGGTCTGGCAGACTGTGAATATTGCTCCGATGAACCTGAATATTGGTTCGGGAAGCGTGTATCTCGGAGTGCGGTATGTACCGATGACGACGAACGTGTTTGTAGCCTCGGATGAATCTACAGGAAATCCTGTCGGGTTTGCGGGCGGCTATGCACGGTTCGATACCTCGTCAGGCCCGGCTGCCTGGGGAACGATACAGTCGTCATTCACGGCTTATCGGTCGATGTTTGTTCGTGCGGTAGCCGCGCCGATCGGCGGGCCATCGCCGACACCGACGCCGACACCTCCACCGGCAACACCGACACCGACGCCGACACCGCCGCCTTCACCTTCACCGAGTTGTACGCCCGGCGTATGGCAGGCAGGCCCGGCTCAGACTCCGGCACGCTATGCTCTCCAGTCCGCGCTCGGCACGGACAACAAGCTGTATGTGGTTGGTGGATCGAGTGGCGATAATCTGACCATATATAATCAGGTCTCGCGCTTTGACCCGGTAACGAACACCTGGAGCAATGTCGCTCCGTTGCCGGTTGGCCTTAGCCAGACGGCTTTGGGAGCGGCCGGCGGCAAGATATATGTCGCGGGCGGTTGGCTGGGCGGCACGACCGCCGCGGGCGTGGTCAATACGCTTAGGATATACGACATTGCTACCGACACATGGTCGAGCGGCGCGAATCTTCCTGCTTTCAGGGAGGCAGCTGCAGGGGCGGTCGTCGGGGGCAAGTTTTATGTCATAGGCGGCGATGACTTCAACAATGCGGTGAATACAACATTAATCTATGACATTGCCACCGACTCGTGGAGTACCGGAGCAACGTTGCCTGACCTGCGAACTAACCTCTATGCCACGGCCTCGGGCGGGTTCGTCTATGTTTACGGCGGCTTGCTAGGACCCGCGTTCAACACTGCGACCGATACGCTGCTTCGTTACGACCCGGTCGCGAACTCGTGGACCAATCTAGGTTCGGCCGGCACTGTCGGGGCCCGTGGCAATTACGGCGGCATTTCGCCTCTGGGCTCGGGACAACTGCTGATCACAGATGGAGCGAACGGCAGCTTCGCTCCGAGTGCTACCACGCACATCTTCACGATTAGCAGCGGTACGTTTGCTGTGGGGCCGACCCTGGGCGCTGCCCGTGCGGGACACGCACAAGGCACCTTGCCGGATGGCCGAGTGATGGTTGTTGACGGTCTAACCACGTCGACGACGGCTCTCAGTACGGTCGAACTGTTGTCGGGCCCATGCCCGACCGCGTCGCCGACGCCGACACCTCCGCCGGCGACTCCGACACCGACACCGACTCCGACACCGACGCCAACTCCAACACCGTCGCCGATACCGACACCAACACCGTCGGTAACGCCGACGCCGGCTCCATTCAGTATCACGTTCGTCCAGAACCCGTATACTGAAGACGAGTCACAGACGGCTGTGATCGGTATAGCACGTAGCGGTGACCTTTCTGGTACTAACACGGTGACGTTCACCACGTCGAATGGGACTGCGACGGGCGGGGCCGCTCCCGGACCGGGCCTCGACTATCAGAATGTAACCACTAACGTCACATTCAACCCGAACGAGACGCTGAAGACGGTCAATGTGCCGATCTTCGCCGATCTCTTGTCGGAACCGACGGAGACGGTTAACCTCACCCTTACAGGATGGGGGACGCTGGCACCTGAGGTGCAGAATGCCGTGCTTAATATTAATGACACGGCAACTGCGTTCCGCTTCACAGGGGCCATATGCAGCAACCTCGGCGGTGCGGCTGATGTTTATCCGGCACCGATCCCCGTCGCCGGTGGGCCTGTCCAGATCGGCAATATGCGTGTGACACTCTATGATCTGGAGCACGTACTGCCCGACAATCTCGATGTACTATTGGTCGGCCCGGGAGGCCAGAAGTATGTGCTGATGGGCGATGCGGGCGGAGCAATAGCGATACCGAGCAATAACACTGTAACGCTTAGCCTCCGTGACGCAGGGCCTGGTGTGCTGCCCAACTCAGGGCCGCTCACAACGGGCAACTTCGAGCCGACGAACTGGGAGACGCCTGTGACCAACTTCCCGGGTGCCGCTCCGGCAGGGCCGTATAACGAGCCCGGCAGCACGGTTGGCGGAACGGGAACACAGACGTTCTTCGGCAACTTTGGCCTGACGAATGCCAACGGTGTATGGAACCTCTATGTTCGTGACGATGCGGGAACACCTTTGGGTAATCCTGAGGTCGTGACAGGCTGCCTCAACGGCGGCTGGGGCATCGAGTTCCTGGCATCGACGGCAGCGAACGCGTCCGTTTCAGGTCGCGTCCTAACGGCCGGAGGCCACGGCATCCGGAATGCTGAGGTGGTGATCTCTGGCGGCACTCTGACGGAGCCGATGAGGGTCCAGACGGGCAGCTTTGGATACTACAACTTCGAAGGCCTGCAGACCGGCCAGACCTACATGGTGACGGTCAATTCGAGGCGGTACATCTTTGCTGTTCCGACACAGGTGTTGTCGCTGACCGATAACGTCGCCGATCTCGACTTTGTCGCGATCGACACGGGGGCCACGAACAACTAGACACGCTCCGCAACAAGCGGACATGACTGAAGAGGGCGAGGCTCACCACCTCGCCCCCTTTTTTTTGATCGTTTGAATGGATGCCGGGTTTTGAGCCTGTGTTTTTGCAATTCCGCGAGCGATGGTAAAAAATGTTCGAGAGTTCGCGTCCGCGACCGATGCTTCGATTTTTCATCAAGAAACTGCTTCACGGCCTGTTCATGATCATTGGCGTGTCGATCATTACGTTTGCTCTTTTGTCGGCGGCCGGCGGAGATGCTCTCTCCGGCCTTCGAGAGAATCCTCAGATATCGGAGCAGACCATCGACAAACTGCGCCAAGTTTACGGGCTTGATCGCCCATTCATTGTCCGCTACGGTTCGTGGCTGGGGTCGGCCGCGCAGGGCGATCTGGGCGAGTCGTTCATGTTCAAACTGCCTGTAAGCGCACTTGTCTGGGCCAGACTAAAGAACACGCTGATGATCGGCCTATTAGGCTTGGCGATCAGCGTTGTGGTTTCTCTTGGCCTGGCCCTCATATCCGCTCGCTATCGCAGTCGTCTGCTGGAAGGAGCGATCGATATCATGATCCTCGTTGCGGCGTCAACGCCGCGGGTCGTGCTCTCATTCATCGTGCTCGTAATATCACTCCGGCTGTCGATCGCTGCACCGGTGGCGGGCGAGACCAGCCCTTTTTTGCTCTTTTCAGGCGCGATAGTGCTGGCGATACCACTGATATCTTTGTTTCTCGCACAGGCCCATGACGGTCTGAAAGAAGCGATGAACGAGGATTTTGTCCGTCTTGCACGTGCTAAGGGGCTGAGCGAATGGACCGTCATCGCAAAGCATGCCATGCGCGTCGCGCTCAATCCATTCCTGACACTCTTTGGTCTTGCATTCGGCGCTTTGCTTGGCGGATCCGTCATTGTCGAGACGGTCCTAAGCTGGCCGGGCATCGGTGCACTTATGGTGTCAGCGGTGCGCGGCCGGGATGTTCCGCTTGTAATGGGGATCGTGGTAGTTGCCAGCGCCGCAGTCTGGGTTGGCAATACTCTCGCAGAGGTGTTGCAGGTCGTCAATGATCCACGTATTCAGCCGCATCGAACCAAATGAGGACTGCCGCCGGACCGTATCGACCAAATATGAGCAAGGCGATGACGGCCGGCATGGCGCTCCTGTTTGCCTTTGGCATTGTGGCAGTTTTAGCAGGGTTCCTGTCGCCGTACGACCATCGCGAACAGGCCAGGCTTGAACCATCAGCACCACCGACCGCAGTGCGCTTTTTTGACAGGACGAGTTCGTTCCATATTAGGCCATTTATTTATGCGCGCCGTCTGGTCGACACGCGCGACATGGAGTACAAGGAGGATGATCAACATCCTTTCCCGATCGAGTTTTTTACACGCGGCAGCAGCTACTCACTGTTTGGCCTGGCGGATTCGAACATCCACCTTTTTGGAACAGGTGCAGACGGGCCAAAGATCCGGCTCCTAGGCACCGACCAACTTGGCCGCGACCGGTTCTCACGCCTTCTATACGCCGTCCGATTCTCCCTCATCGTTAGTCCCTTGGGGATGCTGCTGGCATGTATGATCGGTATTCTCGTCGGCTGCATGTCGGGTTATGCCGGCCGGCGCATCGATGCCCTCTTGATGGCGGTTACGGACACGATGATATCACTGCCTACGCTGATCATGATCCTGGCCGTGAGGGCGGCCTTTCCGCTCGAATTACCACCGTTCACCGCCGGTTTATTGCTGGTCGGCATTTTTGCGCTGACAGGCTGGGCCGAGGTCGCACGACTTACAAGGGGACTCGTTCTTGCGGTAAAGGAACGGGAGTATGTTACGGCGGCCAGATCGATCGGGGCAAGCGAGGCGGCAATTTTGCGCCGGCACATCCTGCCAAATATCGCTATGCCGCTCGTGATACAGGCAACATTGATCCTGCCGGCGTTTCTGCTTGCCGAGGTTGCTCTGTCTTTCCTGGGTGTCGGCCTGCAAGAGCCTGAGCCGAGCCTTGGCAACATGCTCGTGGCGGCAGGCGACCTTACGCAGCTTGCCGGGTCGCCATTGCTTACTCTCTCGCCCGCATTCGCTATATTCCTGTTTGTTCTAGGTGTCAGGTTGATCGGCTGGCATCGCACCAAAGGCCTGCCAAGCTCGTGATCCGGCTGCAAATAAACTGATGTTAATAGCAAATGAAGATGTCCGGTTTTGTTAGCACATCAAATGTCCGGTTTGGAGGTTTGGGAGCGGAGCGGCGAGCCGCTCCGGTCCCAAACCACGTCGTTTGGTGACGGAAGGCTTAAGGGGCCTGCCGTCCGGGTTATAACTGCCGATCTCCTGGGGGCCGAAGCCGATGGAGATTGTGCGGTCGAGGTGCTGATAGACGGTGACGCGGCAGCCGTCCATCGAGCGTCGCCAGCTCTGGCGGTCGATCTGGAGGGTAAGATTGTTGTATCTGATGGTATTGTCGCGGTTGACGGTGCGTTCGGTCTGGACCGAGAAGACGCGATCGAGGTCGGTGCGGGTGCAGGGGACAAAAGCACTCGCCTCCGATTCAGCCGCATCGACGGTAAACTTGCGGTTGAACTCCCTGATATATCGCTTTAAGAATCGATTGGCCTCTTCGAGGGTCGATATGCCTCTGAGCCTGATCTCCTGCGGGAGCCGTCCCTGCCAGGTGCGGAAGCTGCGTTCGCTGCGGCCGCGTGCCTGTGGGCTGTAGGCCGGGATAAGCCTTATGCCGAGGTTCCGAAGTGAGCGTCCCACCTGCGTCAATGCCTGGCGGTCAACCGGCTCGCCGGCCTTTGGCGTCGTCCAGAAATGGCTCGCCCGGTCAGAATACAAACTGCAGAAAACACCTTCTCTTTCAACCACTTGCCTTATTGCCCTCATAACGCTGGCCGTCGATTCGGCTTCGACCAGAGAGGCGTGATAGATCTCGCTTGTCGCATCGTCGAGTATCACTATCAGGTCATGCCACCTCTCGTCGCCGAACCACTGGTGCTTGCTGCCGTCTATGTGCAGCATCATCCCCTTTAACGGCTTTCTCTCCCGCTTTCGCCGGTGCTTGCGGCGGGCTTTCTCCTTGGCCACAAGGCCGGCCCCCTGCAGCAGCCCTTTTACCCATGTATAGCTCACCTCTATCGAGTGCTCTTCTCGCAGCTTCTCGTGGTAATGCCTCACGTTAAGGTCAAAGTACTTCTCCCGATACAGCCCAATACCTGCTCAACTATCTCCACGCTTATCCGCTTCGGAGATGCCTTGCCCACTCGCTTGTCGAACAATGCTCCATATCCGTGCTTCTCATAACCGTTTCTGAGCCGTCTCAGGTTCCGGCAGCTCATCCCAAGTATCTCTGCCGCCTCTATCCAACTGACCTTCTTCGCGTATGCCCTCAATATGATCTCCTGTCTTGTCATCGCCTTCTCCAAGGCGGCTCCAGCGTGTTCTGTCATAGCTTCTCTTTCCAAGAAGCTATTCTCTCCTCACCCCTCGCCGCCGAAAGCGGACATATCACCTGCTACTACATCCGGACATATGATGTGCTAACTACAGGCTGCAAATAAACTGATTTACATCGAACAGCCTATTGTGTATCATCGCAATTGAATTTGCCCTTCACAGCAAATTTTGCAACTCAACCAATATCGGTAACATCAATCCTCAGGCCGTAGTTTGTGCCTGATGAAGGTCTGTCGGCATGGACGGCTATCGCCGGTGCCCGTACGGAGGAAATATGTTGTTTTTCAGAATGGCAGCCCGCTTTCTCGCTGTTTCGGTGGTCGTTCTTGCCATGTCGGCGTTTGCGTTTGCGGACACGATCAGACTTAAGGACGGCAGCATCATTAAAGGAAGTATCGTCAGTTTCGGCGGCGGCAAGTTCATCGTCGTGATGGGCGAGGGCTCGCGTCGGCGAGAGTTGACGTTCCTGGCGAGCGAGATCGAATCGATCCAATTTGACACACAATCCGGGTCAACGTCCGGCTCGACCGTCAACCAGAACGCCTCGTACCGGCAGGATTCCGAGCCGCCCGCAAAGGTTGTGTTAAATCCGCCTGTCAGAACGTCGTCATCCTCCGTCGAAAAGATGAAGCCTATCGAATGGCGCGTCAAAGTGTTGGCCGATAATACGGCGAATGGCTGGACTAACACAGGCTGGGTCGTAAAGAAGGGCCAGCGGATCCGCATCAGCGGTGATGGCAAGGTGTCGCTGGGCAAAGGCAAGTCGTCGCCGCCCGCGGGTGTGCCTTCGATAGCCGACGAGCAAAAGCTGCTCAAGAATGTTGCGACCGGCGCTCTTGTAGCCGTGATCGGGGACGACAATAACGATTTTATCTACATCGGAGCCGAGCGTGAGTTTGTCGCAACCCGCGACGGGGCTCTTTTTCTCGGAATAAACGAAGGGAACCTTGAAGACAACTCAGGGCACTTCACCGCGAACGTGCAGATCATTCCCGACTAGAGCGAATAACCCTAAGGTTATTAAAGAGCAAAGAACGGCGGTCGTTTTAGGGCCGCCGTTTCTGCTTATCGGATGAATGCACTCGGCGTCGGAATATCGCCGTCCTTACCGAACCGCGTGATCGTGAATGAGCCGTCGATGCTGCTACGGATGAACCAGATGCCGCCATCGGGCCGGAACACAGATATATCGTTCACCGTGTCGCCATCGTAGTCTGCGGGGACGGGGATATCGCCCGGGAGGCCCCACTTAAAGAAGTAATAATCGATCACCGGATCATCGATATACCAATACGTCGTTGATGGCCGATAGACCGCTACATCAGCACGGCGGTCCCCGTTGTAATCGCCTTGGGTCGGCAGGTCGCCATCCTGGCCGAATTTGAGGCCGAGCAGGCCTTCGGTCGACTGCAACATGTACCAGACGCCGTCTGACGGACGGAATATCCCTATGTCGGCTGTTCCGTCGCCGTCGTAATCTGCAACGGCCGGCACGTCGCCGGGTTGTCCGAATTCGATCGCGCCCTCACTGCGGCCATCGTTGTTAGAACTGCTGTACTCGATCCACCAGATCCCATCGGCCGCGCGGAACACCGCAATATCAGCGACGCCGTCGCCGTTGAAGTCAGCCGGAGTCGGCAGGTCGTCGGGCAGGCCAAACTTCACGATCTGGAATGTGCCGTCAGAACTGCGGAGCACGTACCAGATACCTTCATCGGGGCGATAAACTGCAACGTCGGTCTTACCGTCGCCGTCATAATCGGCGGGGGCGATCTTGTCGGTAGCAAGTCCCCATTGCATTGCCTTGAATCCCGCCGCCGATTGCTCCAGATACCAGAACGTCTCCGATGGCCTGAATACCGACACGTCCGCACGCCCGTCGCCGTCGTAATCGAATGCCACACGATGCTCCGGCGTCGGTGAAGGTGTCGGCGTAGGAGTCGGCGTAGGAGTCGGCGTTGGAGTCGGCGTCGGTGAAGGTGTCGGCGTAGGAGTCGGCGTAGGAGTCGGCGTCGGAGTAGGCGTTGGTGTCGGTGTTGGTGTTGGCGTCGGCATCGGCGTAGGAGTTGGCGTCGGTGTTGGCGTCGGTGTCGCTGAAGGTGTCGGTGTGGGTGTCGGGCCGGCGGGCAGGCACTTGCCCGAGGGGCCGGCAATGACGATCGACGCTAGCTCCTGCGGAGAGATGGCTCGGTTGAAGATCTCCACCTCATCGATCAGGCCATCAAGGTATCTGGCTGAACCGCCACCCGTCGTCTCGCCGTTATAACCGATCGTAAGCGGTGCCGCAGCATCAGGAATGTTTGCTCCTTGCGTGGCGGATGAGATAGGCACTCCGTCGACGTAGAAGATATACGTCGCACCGGACCTCGTTACCGCAACGTGATACCAAGTGTTCGGAGCGATGAGCAACTCAGATGACTGAACGTTAATGCCCGGATCCCCGATCGACGGACTGTTGATGTGAAAGTTCAGGCGGTTGCTCGTAAGGCCGAATATCCATTTGTTCAGTGGGCCGCTGCCTGTGTTGCTGGCGAGGATCGGATTCGAATCGTTCACCGCGTCGAGTTTCACCCACGCATCGATCGTGAAGGCATTACTCCCAAATGCCCACGCAGGATCATCCGGCACGCTCACATGATCGTCGGCCCCGTCGAGAGAGAAAGCCTGACTTACAAAGCCCGCGGCAAATGTCGCTCCGTTTTGAAGCGTGCCGGTGTGGCCACCCTGAACGTCGTTCGCGTTCCCGTTCCCGGGCCACCACGAGACCATGGACGGCGGCGGGGTCGCGCACGTTTGCGGTGCGACGGACTCAGCAATGTAGTAATGGACGATCGAAGGTGACCCTAAGCCGATGTCATTCCAGGTAGCAGCCCGGTTATTGCCCGGAGCGAAGAAGGAGGATATGTCCTCGGTTCCACCAGAGTTATTTGGCTCACCGGGCGACCAGGCTGTGTAGGTGAACGGCTCACCGGTTACCCAGGCCCAATGTCCACCCGGTTCAGAGAGCTTGTCATACTGATAGCCGCCTGTATTCGGGCCTTCATTATTGTTCGCCGTGTCTATCGCCCAGTAGGTTGGGCAGTTGATCCCATTGAATACGAAGGTATTTTCAGCCTCTGTCGTGAGAGCCGCCAGATCAACGCGGGCACCGTTAGGGGCAGTTAGAGTCCGAGCCTGGCTGCGAGCGGCGAGCCAGCTATAGGTGCCCCCCGTGATCTCCTGAACGGAGTAGTAATGGCCATTGGTCCCCTGCTGCCATTCGCCAAGGGGCCACCCACCGGCACACTGTCCCGTCGGGCACACGCCAGCCGCAGCAAATATTTCAGCTTGGGTTAACGCGCGGCCGTAGATCGCGGCTTCGTCAACGATCCCGTTGAACCATCGGGTGTTTGAACCGCCTCCCCACGCGTATCCGATATTGACGGCCCGTGTGTTATTCACGGGCGACGCGAACGGGGTCGTTCCCTGCAGTATGCCGTCAATGTATAGTCGAACAGCCGAGCCGTCCCACGTTCCGGCGACGTGGTGAAAATTGCCGTCGAAGGGATTTACATTCGAACCAACGCCGATAAAGTTGCTTGCACCGCCGCCGCCCGCGCCGATGAAGAACGCTATGCGATCCGATGCTCCACTCGTCGATTGAAACGCCCAGCCTGCGGAATCGACAAAACCGTGAGATTTATCCATTACCAGAGCTTGTCCGCCCTGTGGGCCGTTCGACTTCATCCAGAACTCGGCTGAGAATCCACCGGGGTTGATGTTGAGATCTGTGTTGTGCGGTATCGTGACACCGGCATTCGTTCCGTTGAGGTTGAATGCCTGCCCGACTTTTCCAGTGGTATATGTCGTTCCGCCGACAAGAGTTCCGTTGTTCGTACCTACGCTGTCGCTGGGGTTGCCCTCACCGCGCCACCAGCTGATCTTGTTGTCGGGCGAGGTGATCGGGCATCCGCACGAACCGCCGGTGAGCGAGAAATTATCGAACGCTACCGAGGTCATGTCGTTCGACCCGGGCTGAAGCTGGAGCAGGAATTCGAGCCGCGTTAGCGGTGATGAGCTGCTTTGCGAGAATATCAGGTTGTTGTTGAAATAGCCGCTGAGCGTCGATCCGACGCGCGAGATCTTGAATGTCCCGCCCGTAGCGGCCGTCGGCGTGCAGCCCTGCAATGAGCCGTTCCAGACGTGGACGTTCGGATTTGCGCAGGCATTGTCATACACGTCGAACATAAATGAGTTGTTGGCAAATGTCGTGTGCAGTTCGACCTGGTCGATCGCGGGGCCGATCACGGCATTACGAAAATCGACCTGTGTTGAAAAATCGCCGCTGATCTGTCCGCCCAATGCCGCCAGATTCAACTGCACGGCTACATTCTGCTGCCCGCCTGGGCTGTTCATCGCAGTCTTGGCAAGCCGCACGTCGCCCTGCGTAGTATCGACCGAGAACAATCCCGGCGTAGTCTGGATGACCGACCAATACGCCGGATCGAGGCCATTAGTAAAAGTATCGTTGTACGTCGCCGAGCCCGGCAGGCAGTTGCTGCCGCATACTCCACTGGTACCCGAAGCGTGGATCCCCGCAACCTCGCCCGCCGTCAAACCGCGGTTATAGAACTGCAGCTCGTCGATATTGCCGTCAAATGCGTTGACGGGAAACACAACATTCCGGCCCAAAACGATCGGCTCGGTCGAATTGTCAACAGTACCGGTTTGGGCGCGGCTCGCAACCTCTACGCCGTCAACATATACCTTCATGAACGAGCCGTCGTAGGTCGCAGCAACGTGCTGCCACACACCCGTTTGCAGGACATTCGCCGGCGTTTGAAGGTGCTGGTAAACCCCGCCGATCATGATCACCCACTGTAGTGATCCGTCAGCGCCGAACGGTGAATGCACCGTTTCGAACACGTACCCTCCGACGTTGCCGGAAGTGCGCTTTTGCGCGATCGAACGTCCGTGCCCGAGTGTGTCTTGCTTGATCCACGCCGCGATCGAGATATTGCTCCCGGCATTTTGATTTGCCGCATGAGGCACGACCACCTGGTCGTCCACACCGTCAAAACTAAACGCCTGTCCAACTTGCCCCGCGGTAAATGCCGTCCCGTTCTGGAGAGTACCGTGACTCGCTCCAGCGCTGTCATTCGCATTCCCTTCGCCCTTATACCAAGCGAACATGCCGCTCGGGGCAGGCTGGCACGTCGGGCTCGGACTTGGCGTTGGGGTCGGTGTTTGCGTCGGTGTCGGCGACGCGCAAGACGACGAACCGTTGTACCTGACCAACGCGAAATCGTCATCCAGTCCGGTCGATGTCATCCCGCTGACAACGATCCGGCCGTCGGATTGGATGGCGACACCGTACGCGATGTCGTTGACGGTCTGGATCGGTGTTATGACTTTTCCGGTTCCATTAAACGACGTATCCAGGGAACCGTTCGGCAGATATCTCGCAACAGCAAAGTCTGACGCTGACACGATGTCAGAGACGTCACCGACCAGAACTATCTTACCGTCGGGCTGGATGGCCAGATCGTACGCAATGTCCCGTTCCGAGCCCGGACCTATCGGCGTCACCACAGTACCGGTTCCGTTGAGTGTCGTGTCCAACGATCCATCGGTGTGATAGCGTGCAAGTGCAAAATCCGAACCGATGCCTAAGCCGCTCGAGCTCGACCCACCGACGACGATCTTCCCATCAGACTGAATGCCGAGCCCATATGCCTCGGCGGAAAAGCCGATAGGCGTAACGACTTTTCCAGTTCCGCCAAACGTCGTGTCGAGTGTTCCGTTCGTGTTGTATCGAACAACCCCAAAATCGATCGGGCCGCCGGCAGCCAGGGTCCGCGGCACGTAACCCGCCGCAACTATCTTGCCATCGGACTGTACCGCGATGGATTGGATGAGTTCGCCTGCGGGCCCTATCGGTGTCCGGACGATTCCCGTTCCGTTAAAGGTCGTGTCGAGCGAGCCATCCGTGTTGTAGCGTACAACGCAAAAATCGTAGTTTGTATCGGTACAGCCACCACCGACGACTATCTTCCCGTCAGCTTGAATGGCGACAGATGAAGCGATATCCGTGCTGCCGATCACCGTGATGACCTTCCCAGACCCGTTGAAGGACGTATCAAGGCTACCGTCAGTATTGTAACGAGCTATGCCAAAATGAAATCCCGGCGACGACGCGATGCCCACTACAACGATTCGGCCGTCCGACTGGATTGCTACCGCATCTCCATGATCGGCGCCACCACTAAATTGAGTGACGACCCTACCGTCAGAGTCGAATGACGTGTCGAGGCTGCCGTCAGGATTATGACGTGTCAGTCCAAAATCATAGTCGGTCCCGTTCCAGGTTGAGCCAACGGTCACGATGCGGCTGTCACCTTGAAGAGCGAGCCCTGCTCCGCGGTCAATGTTGCCAAATGACGTAGTGACCTTGCCATCACCGTCAAACGTCGTATCAAGCGAACCGGCCGGCGGGCAGCTTGGCGATGGCGTCGGCGTCGGCGTAGCGGCGGCACACGTATTGAGCAAAACGGAAATGTTCCCAGATGTATAATTCGTCGCCGCGAGGTCCGGCCTACGGTCACCGTTGAGGTCGCCTGCAACGACGGTCAGCGGATTGTCTCTGCCGGTCCCGAAACTGGCTGATGTACCGAAACTGCCATTCCCATTGCCGAACGCTACAGCAATGGCGTCATCAAGGTTCCCGGTCGCAGCCAGATCGAGTTTTCCGTCGCCGTTGAAGTCGTTTAGGGTTACTGACGTCTGCGCGAATCCCACCTGTACATTAGGGCCGGCCGTGAATCCACCGACGCCGTTGCCGATCAGGACGAACAGATTATTTCCTATGCTGCCCGCGACCAAGTCCGGTTTGTTGTCGAGATTTACGTCACCAATGGCGACGGATGTCAGTGGGATACCTACCGAAGTGTGCGATGGCGCACCGAATCCGCCCATGCCATTGCCCAAAAGCAGAGAGACCGAAGATCCCTGATTTGCGGTGACCAGATCGGGCTTGCCGTCCAGGTTAATGTCGCCCGATGCAATGCCACCAATCCCACCGCCCAGGAAGAACGGAGACTGTACCGTAAAACTTCCGGTACCAGTTCCCAGCAGTATACTTATGGTATTAGAGCCGAAGGTGGCCAGATCGGCCTTGCCGTCAAGGTTAAGATCCACCACGGTGATAGAATCGGGGTTGACCGCGGTAAAGTTTGCCGCCGCCCCAAAACCTCCGGTTCCGTTCCCCAATATGACGGAAACACTATTCGAGGGATGGTTGTTTGCCGTTGCTATGTCCGCATTGCCGTCCTGATTAAAGTCACCCGTGACCATAGAACGCGCCTGGCTCGCAACCGCAAACGTGGTGGGCGATCCGAGCTCGCCACTCCCGTTCCCGAGAAAAAGAGCGACGGAGCTCGCATTGAGCAACGATGCGGCAACGTCAGGATTCCCGTCGTTGTTGAAATCCGCTACGACCTCGCCGATCGCGTTCGGAGCCGGACCATAGACCGTCGCGGTCCCAAAGCTGGGGGTCGTGCATGCAGATGGGGCTTCGGACGAGAGATCGGGCGCGGTGAGGCCGAGGAATGAGGTGATCGCCTCGAGCGACATGGCGCTCGGCATGGTGTTTGTTGAAGCGGCAAGGGCTGATGCCGAAAGCACTGTAAACAGGGCAATTGCGGCGACCCCATAGCTGTTTTTGAACGTTGCCTTGACAATGCCTTTCATACCTCATCAACCTCCTGAAAGCGAGCAAGATCCTCTTCGGGCAGAGTAGACCTTTCTCATTCAGTCTACAAGGCGAAAATGAGACAGGAAATGGCTCAGAAATGCGCCACGGCGTGTAAAAAAGTTGTCGGGCAATTAACATATAGCCTTGTGCGAGTTCTGATCGTAAAACTTGGCTCGATAGGCGATATAATCCACACGCTACCGTCGTTGTCGGCGATGCGGCGGGCATTGCCGAATGCCGAGATATCTTGGGTCGTTGAGGAGAGATCGGCCGAGATACTTCGCGGCAATCCGTTGATTGATAACCTGATCGAGGTCGACACGCGATCATTGCGGGGCGGCAAGATCATCGAAGAGATATTCCTTGATACCGGCAGGCAGATCAGAAAGCTGCGCGAATATACGTTCGATGTAGCGATCGACTTTCAGGGCCTACTCAAGTCCGCAGTAATTGCTCGGCTGTCCGGTGCGCCGCGGCGATGGGGCTTTGCTCGCGAGAGCTTACGCGAGCCCGCGGGTCGCTATTTTCTGACCGATACCGTTGCGGTCCCGAAGCACGTCCACGTAATCCGCAAGAATCTCGCCCTCCTGGCTGGTGCTCTTGGGATTGAAATGGCGGATACGGATCTGGACTTTCCGATCGCAACAAATGACGAGAACAGGGCCGAAGCAGATGCCGTCGCGCGACAAACAGACGGCGACTTTGCGATACTCAATCCCGGCGGAGGCTGGGTTACGAAACTATGGCCTGCGGAGAATTTCGGGACTTTGGCCGATAGGCTGTGGCTCGAACACAGGTTGACCTCTGTCGTCACGACAGGGCCGAACGAGGACGGTTTGGCAGAGAGGGCTACTGAGAAGAGCACGTCGGGCAAGCTGGTCAATGCAAAACTAAGCCTCAAGGGCTTTTATGAATTGGCGAAGCTTGCGAAGCTATATGTCGGCGGCGACACGGGCCCGACCCACTTGGCGGTCGCCGCCGGGACGCCCGTTGTAGGTCTGTTCGGCCCCACAGAATGGTGGCGGAATGGCAGTCTGAACCCCGACGACATCTGCATCGAACGTAATGACATAGCCTGCCGCGTCGATTGCCATCGCCGCACATGCGGCAAATGGATATGTATGGACATCGGGGTCGATGTTGTGCTTGATGCGGTCGGCAAGAGCCTTGCTACTAACACGAGTCTTCGATGAATAAACGCACCCTCCAACGGATCCGCGTTCCGCTCGGTCTGATCTTTGCTGTCGTGTTTATGGTATTTGCCGATCCGACGACGATGAGCATCGTGATCGGCGGCGGCATAACGGCCATCGGGCTAGCCATTCGGGCATGGGCATCAGGTCATATCCGCAAGGCGCGGGAATTAGCCTCGACGGGACCTTATGCATATACAAGAAATCCACTCTATGTAGGCAGCTTCCTGATAGGTGCCGGATTTTCAATAGCGACCGGTGTATGGTGGCTCGCCGTTGTATTTGCCGCGCTGTTTCTAGGCCTCTATTTGCCCGTAATGAGAATCGAAGCAGACGATATGCGTGA
Organism: Chloracidobacterium sp.; assembly: GCA_016715795.1. Taxonomy (NCBI): domain Bacteria; kingdom Pseudomonadati; phylum Acidobacteriota; class Blastocatellia; order Chloracidobacteriales; family Chloracidobacteriaceae; genus Chloracidobacterium; species Chloracidobacterium sp. The sequence continues at coordinate 307,222 of JADJXP010000001.1, read as the reverse complement.
GATGTTCGGTTCCGAATACAACGAGTACTCAAATCATGTGCCGATGTTCATTCCCCGCTTCACGCCCTGGCGTCGTAAGAGCATCGAATGGGAAAGTGGTCTATACTTGAAGCATCGCGAGTATGAGGCGGCTATTGGTGCGGCCCTCGCTTTCGCCTTGCTCGCTGTTAAGGCATATGTCTTGTCGTAAACCGGTTCCGAAAGTGCTTCGCTTGGGTTTTGTCCTTGCCGCGCTCCTGATTATTGCCGGTGTGGATGCACATGCTCAGCCCTTGGCCCAAACGGGTCGTGGGTCGGGGCAGATGTTTGTTGGCGAGACACTGACATATGATGGGAAACTCAGCCGACTCAAGATCGGCTGGTCTATCGCTGACCTTGTGTTCAAGACGACCGCGCAACCCGATACCGGGCGGCTGGTCATTCGCGGCGAGGCTGTTTCGCAGGGCACCCTCTTGAAATTGCTCCGTTTCAGCTTTGTTCAGGAGTACGAATCGCTGTTGTCGATGGGTGATTTCCGAATACTGAAAACGACAAAACACGACGTCCAGAAACAGCGGGTCCGCGACAGCGAGGCGGTATTCGACTACGGGGCTCGCAGCGTCACGTATGTCGAGACCGACCCTAAGGATGCGACGCGGCCGCCACGCCGAATTGCGTCAGAGATCGCTCCCGACGTTCTGGACATGGTCTCCGCTATCTACGCAGTGCGCTTGATGCCGCTCGATGTCGGTACGCGAGGCAGGTTTGACGTCAGTGATTCGGGCCTTGTATACAGCGTCCCATTTGCCGTGACAAAGCGTGAGCGCCAACCAACTGCGACATTCGGCAAGGTCACCTGCCTACGTGTCGAGCCTGACATATTCGGCCCCGGACGCCTGATCGAGCAAAAGGGCAAAATGGTCATTTGGTTGACGGATGATCCACGGCATGTTCCTGTCCGAGCTGAGGTCACCACTCAGTTCGGCAAGGTAAACATTAAGCTCGAGTCATACAAGAAAGATTGAACCTCGCCACATCTGCCCACCTCTGCCAACGTGCTCACCTTGTCAGCCGGTCAGAAAAGCCGCATACTAATTGTTTGCGGTTTTGACCGCTTTTTAATGACGTGGCAAAAGAGGGAGTTACAAAAAGGAAGGTACCTAAGCAGAGAACGACCGTAACCGATCCGTTCGCAGACGTTGTCGATCCACGTGTTGTCGGATCAGCGATGCCGCCGAAAGTCGTTAGGAAGCGGAACACTCGCTCCTCGAAGAAGACGACTGAGCCTTCGGCAGACGCCTTCGCAGAGGTTGCCGTTGCGACATCGCAGGTAAAAAAAGCGTCGAGGAGGAAAAAGGCGGAAGGGACGGGCCAATCGACTGCGGATGGCCCTAAGATGGCCAGTACAAAACCGGTCCGGAAGAAAGCGGCGAAGCGAGCAAAGGCTGATCTCGAACTCACATCCGAGCTTGTTTCGGTGGAACCGGAAGTTGAACTTTCACCGGCGTTTAAGGCCCTTTCAGACGTTTCCCTTCCTGAACTTGATCGCGAGAATCGTGCACGGCTGCTAATGCAGTCGCCAACGCGGCTCTATTTTTATTGGTCGCTGAAGGACAACCCATGGCATCAGCTGAAACGAATATTCGGTGATGATCTCGGCAGTTACGCCCTGGTTGTAAAACTGGTTGACCTCAAGCGCGAGACTGAAGAGATCAACCCTTGTGACAGCACGGGTAACTGGTGGTTCGCAGTCGAGCCTGATGGCGAATACCGGGCCGAGATCGGGTTCTATGCGGTGAATCGACCTTATTTTAGAGTCATGTACTCCAACTCGATCGCGACGCCGCGCCGCAGCCCAAGTCCGCGGCCTTCTACAGATTCGCGGTGGACAGTTTCGGCCACGAAATTTGCCGAGGTGCTTGATGTGTCGGGATTTTCGCGCGACGCCTTTGATGTTGCTATGGCAGGTGACGATCCGATCACGGCCGATAACGCTTCGCAGATCGCGTTCTCAAAATTCATCGGCACGAGTGAATATGCCCTCGACGGCATCGCCGCCGATGACATTCGCTACGCGATGCTTGCCCTCGCAAGCGGCTTTACGCTGGAGGAGATTCGATGGCGCGTCGGCCCTGCGTTATTCGCGATTCTACAGGCAAATGTTGGTAAGCTGACAGCTGCCAAAGCGCAGGTCGCACTTAAGGAACATTTCGACATCGACGAGGCCGAATGGACCGAGGAGGAATTCTCAGCCGCGGTCTACGGCGTGAGCCTCGTGCATTTCCCCAAAACGCTGAAAACGCGACGAGTAACGTCGGCACGATATAATCCGGTCAGTTCACACTCGGTCGGCTAGTTTCTTCAAACAGATTAGACAGGATAGACAGGATTTAATAGTTTATCCTGTCTATCCTCGCCATCCTGTTTTAATATACCTGCAATGCCGCTCGGTTATTTCAGCCTCATCCTCCACGCCCATCTGCCGTTTGTCCGGCATCCCGAATATCCCGAATTCCTTGAGGAAGACTGGCTCTACGAGGCGATAACCGAGGTCTATCTTCCGCTAATTTTCATTTTTCAATCGCTGCACGAGGCCGGTGCGTCGCCGCGGCTTGCCATGAACGTCTCGCCGCCGCTGTGTGAAATGCTCGCCGACCCGCTGCTGCAGGAACGTTACACACGCCACCTCGAAAACCTCATCGATCTCGCCCACAAAGAGGAACACCGCACGCGAAACGAGGCCGCCAACTTTCACGACGTCGCAAAGATGTACGTCGATAACCTGACCGCCTCGCTCGAGCTGTGGAACAACCGCTACAAACGCAATCTCGTCAACGCATTCCGCGAACTGCAGGACGAGGGCGTCGTCGAGGTCATCACCTGCTGCGCGACGCACGGCTTTTTGCCGCTCATCTCGACCCGCGAATCGCGGCGTGCGCAGGTCGAGATCGCGGTCACGAATTACAAAAAGCACTTCGGCCGCCAGCCCCGCGGCATCTGGCTCGCCGAGTGTGCGTACGAGCCGGGCGTCGAGGACCTGTTAAAAGATGCCGGCATCGAATACTTCATCTCCGACACGCACGCGATCCTTTACGGCGATCCGAGGCCGCGTTATGGCGTTCACGCTCCGGTTGTCACTCCGAACGGCGTCGCCGTATTTGCCCGCGACGTCGAGACGAGCCAGCAGGTCTGGTCGGCCGAGATCGGCTATCCGGGCAACGCCCTGTATCGCGAGTTCTACCGTGACATCGGCTGGGACGCGGATTACGAATACGTCAAACCGCACCTGCACTCGTCCGGCGAACGCCGCCACCTCGGCCTGAAATACCACCGCATCACAGGCCGCGACGTGCCGCAAAACCGCAAGGAGCCGTACATTCCCGCGCTTGCGCGCGACAAGGCGGCTGAAAACGCATCGAACTTTATCAATGAGCGCATCAAGCAGGCACACCAGCTACGTGAGACGTTTGAAGGCCATCCGCCGCTAGTCATAAGCCCCTATGATGCAGAGCTTTACGGCCATTGGTGGTATGAGGGGCCACAGTTTCTCGACTTCTTCTTCAAGAAGATGCACTTCGACCAGGACGAGATCGCGTGCGTCACGCCCGGCGATTTTCTCGACGCCGGCCTATCGATCCAGGAACAACGCCCGACCGCCTCAAGCTGGGGCGAGAGCGGCTATTACAAAGTTTGGATAAACGAAGGAAATTCGTGGATGTACCCGTATCAGCACGACGCGGAACGGCGAATGACCGAACTCGCGAAGCAATTTCAAATTTCAGATTCCAGATTTCAAATTTCGAACAAAGAATCTGGAATCTGGGACTTGGAATCTGGAACTCGGCTTTTGAATCAGGCCGCCCGCGAACTCCTGCTCGCCCAATCGTCGGACTGGGCATTCCAGATATATCAAGGCACCACCGTGCAATACTCGTCACGCCGATTCCAATCGCACATTCAGCGGTTCGATATGCTGGCGAAGATGCTGGACTCAGGTCAGGTTGATGATGAACTTCTTACCGAGATCGAATCACGAGACAACATCTTCAGCGAGATCGACGCCTCGGTTTACGCGAGCGCGTCATGATCCTTCATTCACCTTTAGCACCGCGAGGAATGCCTCCTGCGGTATCTCCACACGTCCGACCTTTTTCATTCGCTTTTTGCCTTCTTTTTGCTTTTCGAGCAGCTTGCGTTTGCGCGAGATGTCGCCGCCGTAGCATTTAGCGATGACGTTTTTGCCCATGGCCTTGACGGTCTCGCGGGCGATGACCTTGTTGCCGATCGCTGCCTGGATGGGAACTTCGAATAGCTGCCTCGGGATGAGTTCTTTCATCTTCGCGGTTAGTAGGCGGCCTTTTGCCGCGGCCGTATCTGTATGCAGAATAAGGGATAAGGCGTCCACCGGCTCGCCCGATACGAGAATGTCGAGCTTGACGAGCTTCGATTCACTGTAGCCGGACAGGTGATAATCGAGTGACGCGTAGCCGCGCGAGACGCTCTTTAACCGGTCGTAAAAATCTAGCACGATCTCGTTCAACGGCAGCTCATAGACTAGCATCACGCGGTCCTTGGTCACGTACTCAAACCTCTTCTGCACACCGCGCTTCTCATCGAGCAACGGCAGAATACCGCCGAGAAACTCGTCATTCGTCAGGATCGTCGCCTCGATATACGGTTCCTCGATCTTCAAAATGCGGCCCGGCTCGGGCATCTGCGACGGACTGTCGATCTCGTGAACGGCGTTGTCGGTCGTCGTCACGCGGTAACGAACGCCCGGCGCCGTCGTGATCAATTCCAGATTGAACTCTCGCTCAAGCCGCTCCTGAATGATCTCCATATGGAGCAGCCCGAGAAAGCCGCAGCGGAACCCGAAGCCCAACGCCGTCGACGATTCCGGCTCGTAAAAGAACGACGCGTCGTTAAGCCGGAGCTTGTCCATCGCGTCGCGCAGATCCTCGTATTGCGCCGAATCGGTCGGGTACAGCCCGGCAAACACCATCGGCTTGACTTCCTGGAATCCGGGCAGCGGTTCGCTCGCGGGCCTTGCGGCGTCCGTGATCGTGTCGCCGATCTGAACGTCTGCAACGGTCTTGATCGACGCGGTAAGAAAGCCCACCTCGCCGGGTCCAAGCTCGGTGATCGGCGTCGCCTTTGGACGGTTAACTCCAATCGTTTCAACCAGATACTCGCGGCCGGTATTAAAGAAGCGCAGCTTCATGCCCTTCTTTATCACACCGTCGATCACGCGAAACAGCACGATCACGCCGCGATACGAATCGTACCAACTGTCGAATATCAACGCCTTCAGCGGCGCCGTAGCGTCGCCCTCAGGCGGCGGGATGTCCTTGATCAGCTCCTCGATAATGTCACCGACGCCTTCGCCAGTCTTGGCGGAGGCGAGCACTGTGTGCGTCGTATCGAGGCCGATGATCGTCTCGATCTGTTCCTTGATGCGGTCTGGCTCGGCAGACGGCAGGTCGATCTTATTTAATACAGGGACCAACTCAAGGTCGTTCTCGATGGCGAGATACGTATTCGCCAGCGTCTGTGCCTCGACGCCCTGCGAGGCATCGACCACCAACAAAGCACCCTCGCACGCCGACAGCGAACGCGAAACCTCATACGAAAAATCCACATGCCCCGGCGTATCGATCAGGTTGAGAACGTAATCCTTGCCGTCCTTTGCCTTGTAATCGAGCCTGACGGCGTGGGCCTTGATGGTGATACCGCGCTCGCGTTCGAGGTCCATGTCGTCGAGTAACTGATCCTCCATCTCACGTTCGGATACCGCACCTGTCAACTGCAATATGCGGTCGGCCAGCGTCGATTTGCCATGATCGATGTGGGCAATGATCGAAAAATTCCTGATGCGGTCGCGGTTCATAGCCAAAAAGACAAACTGTGATTGTAACAAATCGCCATCGATTAAATAATCCTTTGCTGCGCTCACAGCGCATTTGCTATAGTGAACCTATAGCCGAGTGATGTTTTACGCTCATTCGCACACGAATTTGTGCGGGAGGAAACTATGGGACGAAATTACGACAGGGAAGAATCAGGGGCTTCGACGAAGTTAACGTATTTGCTGATTGGCGGCGGCATCGGCGCGATCCTCGCGCTACTTTTTGCACCGAAATCGGGCGAGGAGCTTCGGGGAGACATAGCCGACGCAACGCGCAAGGGCATCGAGAAGGGCAAAGAGGCTGCCGCTCAGATCGGCGAGAAAGCCGGCGAATACTACGAGGTATCAAAGGAAAAGGCCGGCGAGCTTTACGCTGCTGCCGGTGACAAGGCCGAGGAGATAGCCGACAAGGCAAAGGCTGCCGCGGCCCGCACGGCAAATCCTTTCACTGCCGCTATCGAGGCCGGCAAGGATGCCTACACCGCCGAAAAGCGTAAGAACGAGTCGAAAGGCATCACCGACGGCCGCCCGACCTACACCGTCGAGGACGCCAAGGAAGACAAGTCTTAACGTGAATACCAGCGACCCACAATCCTGGCAAATGGTCTCGTCGATCGTGATTGCCGTGTGCTTTATCTTCATGGCAATCGCGTTGCTGTGGATCGCGCTCACGGTGCGAAAGGTCGTCGCGACCGTCAAGAATGTCGAGGAACGCGTCGAACCGCTGCTCTATAAGATCGATCTGATAAGCGCGCAGGGACGCGAGATGTCGGTGCACTTTACCGAGGTCTCGGCCAACCTCTCTACGGCGACCAAACACCTCGCCGAGTCGACCCAGCTTATTAAAGAAGAGGTCGCCGAATTAAAAATGCTCGTCAGCGACACCGCCGTCACCGCCAAGGACAAGGTCGCTATGGTCAGCCGCTCGATCGACCGCACGCACGCCGAGGTGCTCGATACAACGCAATTTGTCCAACAAAAGATCGTCGTGCCCGCCCGCGAGATCGCCGCCATCATGGCCGGCGTTAAAAAAGGCCTCGAGGTCCTGTTTGCCCCCGCACCCAAACAGATCGACCGCGTTTACGAGGAAGAGGAAATGTTCATCGGCTAGCCGCAGTCGAGAGAACGCAAGCAACAGAATAGCCGGTTGTCGAGAGACAACCGGCTATTTCTTGCCTTACAGTGTTGATCCGACCCTTGCTTTAGGGGAGATATTTCGCAGGGATCGGTATGTCGGTCGCGATGCCAAACTGCGACTGAACGAGGCCGGCAGTCGAACGGTTCAGATGCCAAGTTCCGTCGCGGTATACCGCGATGTCGTCGGCTCCGTCGCCATCATAGTCACCCGGGACAGGAATATCTCCGGTTACTCCAAACGATGTTGTCGTTACCGATCCGTTAGTACTGCGGAGCACATACCAGATCCCGGTGCCGGGTCGAAATACAGCAACATCGTCCTTATTATCGTTGTCATAATCCGCCGCGACGGGCAAGTCGCCGGCCGTCCCGAACGGTATAGCGTCAAAGTTTTGCGCCGGAACGCCCGTCGGTTTCGCGATATACCATTGGCCTTCGGATGGCCTGAAGACGGAAAAGTTTGTCTTAGCATCACCTTCAAAGTCCATCGCGATCGGGACATCGCCTGCGGTTCCAAATTGGTCGGCCGAGAACCCGCCGGTGCTCTTTAGCACGTACCAGAAATTGTTTGCCGGGCGATAAACTGCATAGTCCGCCTTTCCATCCCCGTCGTAATCACCCGGTTGCGGTATGTCAGCGGGGAGGCCCCACGAGGCAGAAGTGAAGGTGCTGGTCGCGCTCTGCAGGACATAGAAGTCCACTTCGAGCGGGTCGTTTGCCGGACGAAAAACAGCAAGGTCCGTTTTGCCGTCGTTATCAAAATCCCCGGGAACCGGTATGTCGCCGTTTGAGCCAAAAGCTTGAGTTGACAGGCCGGCAGTCGAACGGTTCAGATACCAATTTCCCTCAGCCGGCCGAAATACCGAAAGATCGGTCCTGCCGTCCCCGTCAAAATCAGCTCTTGAGCGGACCGGAACCGCGGCCCCAGTCGTCGTAAAATTCACGTCCGAAATATCGAAAAAGATATTGCCGACTGCCTCGACCTTGATCCTCGCCGTGGTCGTCGCGACATTCGGAATAGTCACGCTCTCGGAGCCGTCGTTTGCCGTGTTTGCCAGCAGCACATTTGGAAACGTATTTCCGCCGTCGGACGAGAACGATATCTTCACGTTTGCGGTGTTGACAGGAGCACCTGACGATCCGCCGACATCCCACGTCACCGTCTGCGTCGAGTTTCCCGCATAAGTCACATTCGTGTTCGGCGACGTGACCGCAAACGGACCCGTCCCAGCTACAGTTACCTGCATCGTCGCATCCGCTACACCGCCGCCTGCCGCAAAATTATCACGCACGGTCAGTCGAAAGTTCATTGTTCTGGCTATTGATGGCAGCGATTCACCCGTAATGCAGTTCTCGCCCGCGGCGCAATTGTAGCCATTGGTCGAACCTGAGGTCGGGGCGTTTGGGAGCATTGTTGTGTATGTTGCCGGCGGATTGTTTGCGTTATTGAGAATATAGGTCAGGCTCGGGAATGTTCGCGAAGGCGACGCTGACGGGTTGAATGACCGGAAGATCGGACGTGGCCCATTTGCATCCGTGTCAGGGTCACCGGTTGAGCCGGTCGGATTACCCAGGTCATACTCCTCCCACGAGTATGTAAGTCCATTATTGGTAGCGTCGGTGGCACTGCCGGTTAGCATGAACGGCGTAAGCTTGGGAATCGTAAAATTCGCCCCCGCATTTGGGACGGGTGCTACGTTGGCCGTAGCCGCCGTTGTGCCGCACGTGCCGCCAGGGCTAGGCGGATTCGTCCCCATCTCGGCCAGACTTTGCTCGAGGCTCCGGGCATGGAATACATCTATCGAGTTCGAAGACAGATTCCGTGGGGCGCAGATGCCAGCGTAGCCCATGATCGTTACGCCGCTTGCCGGCTCGTAAGCAGAGTTTGTCGAGCGAGTAGTGCAACTGCCGTCGACGCTGTTGTTGAAGGTATGGCTCATACCGAACTGATGTCCGATCTCGTGTGCCACATAATCCACATCATATCCATCGCCCTGTGGAACGGGCGCGCCCGTGAACCCCTGGGCCTTATTGCCCGTAGAGCAGATGCTCGGGCTGGCGGCCAAGCCGTTAGGATTGCCAGTTCGTGACAGGGCGTGGCCGATATCGTAATTCGCATCACCGTAGGCGGTGTCGAGCACGACTTGATTGCGAGTAACAGATAGGTCCGCGACGTTCGGGTTCGATGCATCAGGAAACCCGCCGTCATTGCCGACGCTGAATACCGTGCTTAAGTTCGAAACGATCGTAAATGTTACCGCAAGCTCGCGTCGATAGATCAGGATCATGCGGTTGGTCGTGGTTGTGATCGCTGCGAAGGCGGTGGTCGTATTATTCCCGTGAAAGGTGGTGTATTCCTTTGTCGCCGAAAAAGCGATCCGCAGCGTTCGCAAGTTTTCGCCGTTGCTGTACTCGGGAGTGCTCCCTGAGCCAATATCCGATCCATCGATGCTGCTGTCGTCCACACCGCAGGAGAACGGGTCATCGGATCGCACACTTCCTTTGTAATATACGATGTAGTGGGCACGGTCATCAGTGGAATAAGGATCGACCAGGTAGGTGCCGTTGATGCCCGATACGTATCCGTGAAAGCCGTTGATGTTGATGTCAAACCGAGCCGTTGCCGTCGGATCGTCGATACCTTGACCGCTAAATGTCTTCCAGGTCGGAAACTGGCTGGCGACATTTGCAGCGAGGACAGGCGATTCCTCAAGCCTGAATCGTTCCATCCGGCCATCGGGTGTCGGAACTTCAAGGATTATCTGCCTGGCCCGTGCAGCGACCGTGAATTCAAGCGGTGCCGAAGCGAGGATCCGTTTTAGCTCTGAGATGTTTACACGATAAACAAGATATCTGTCTGGTGTTATCGACCGCTGTCCGCGGATCGATGCGGTCGCTTCATCGACTTGAGACCAGAGTTGATCTCCGCTCTTACCCCTTGTACCGGCGAGGCCGGCCAGTGTGGACATTGAGAGGATCGTTAGAAAGAGGGCGATGTGAAAGAAACGCGAGGCAGTGGAACGGTGGACACAGGCAATACTCCAGCAATTTAACATGACAGATCTCCTTTGGTTGTTTTGGATTTTGATGTGAAAGGAGCGCGTGGTGGCAGAATTCGCCAACATCGTGACACATACCTTCCCCTCGTACGGTTCACTTAACTCTCGGCAATGAGCCGGTTAGCTTTCGTTAGAACGGACGAATTCTAGCTTAGTGAAACGAGACTGTCAATAGAGTTGATGGTGATTCCGCGTTGGTTAAGCTCGACGACAAATGTATCCGGATCGATGGCAAGTTCTTGTGGTGTAGCTCCGCGTAGGTTGACATCACCGCGGGCCATCATCTGGGCAATGATAGATGCCGGAAAGGCGGTCGTTCGCATCATCGCGGACATTCCTGTCGTAGTGTCGAAGCGGTCCACAATGTCGTAGCGGAGCTTGCGGTTCTCACCATTATTGGTTCCGATAAAGTCCAATCGGATGAGAACGTAATCGGGGCCAACAGCGGGGAGGTTCTCCTGCAGGAGTTTCCCAAACACTTTTCGCGGTATGACGTCCTGAAAATCAACCACGGTTTTCTCGCTCGAACAGAGACCGAGATCGATCATTGCCTTGAATTTGTCACAATGGCCTGCGTAGCGGATCGTTTTGTAATCGAGCTCTTTGACCTTGCCTGCAAAAGTGTCCGGCAACGTCGACGTGCCGCCGCTCGTTTGAAACGCCTCGAGTCGAGGAAAACCATCGAACCACAAGTTCTCGAGCTCGGTCATTGATGCGACCTCGGTGATCTTGCCGTCGCGGATCACGCGGGCGGTCTCGATATATTCATTTATCAGTCCTTCGACCGAGAACACAAGCTGATAATCGAGGGGCGGCTGCGGGTCTTGAGGGAGACCGCCGACGCGGATGTGTATCTCATCGACGCGATCAAACCGCGTCGTGCCGTGCATCGCCAGGATCGAGACCATTCCCGGTGCAAGGCCGCAGTCGGGAATGATATTAATGCCCGCGGCTTTTGCTTCGTCATCGAGATTGAGTTGCTCGTCAACTACGTAATTGTTACCACCGAGGTCGCAGAAGTTGGCACGCGTTTCGATCGCGGCCTTTGAAAGAGCGACGTTGTACCAGTAGTTTACGCACGAGATCACTGAATCGTGCCCGCGCAGGAGCGAGACGACATCAGAATAATTCGAGACGTCGATGTGATGCGGATCTACACGTGACGTCCCGACCGAGTCGGCGACGGCCTCGGCCTTCTTGAGATCGTTGTCAGCGACGGTGACCGTCTCGACATCGGGTGAGTTGTGGATGAGGTCAAAAACAGCACCATGGCCCATACGCCCGGCGCCGAGAACCAGAACTTTCATTTCGCTCTACCAATCGTCAAACTCTTCCGGTTCCTGTTCGGCGATCGTGGTTGCGGCAAGTTGCCATACCTTCTTTTTCCACTCGCGCAGGTTGTCGGTCAGCATGAGCGCCGCCTGAGGGTGGGCGGCATTGCGTTCAAGGCGGATGACCTCGGCTGCGGCGGTTACCTCGTCGTCCGGGTTCTCGGTGACGGTGATGCGAACCCTGCCGCCGACGCTCGGCAGATTTCGCGGCAGATAGATCAGAGTGCCGTGCGGGCCGACGTTCTCGGTCAATCCTTCCTGAACGACTTCTTTTCCGTCCTCGCCTTTCCACCTGACACGGATCGGAAATGAGATGGCAAAGCGTTCGCCGCCGCGTCTCTCACGCATAGGTTTCCTCACAAGAAATGGGCTGCTTCTGGCGAGAATCCAAGAAGAATCTCGCCCCAAAAGTCTAACAAATCCAAAAAAAAATGCCACTTGTAAACCACTGAAAACACAGCAATTGCATATATTACAAGGACTTGCGGCTGTCGACGGGTGGACACATCTGGTCGCAAGTGGTAAAGTTGTTCACAGTTTCAACATCTATGGGTTGAAACTCGGCGGCGAATGGCCGTCCGAAAACAGTCCAGGCGACGCCTTTACCGGCAAATAGTGGCTGAAGAATCAAATCTCAGACACTATTTTTGCGTTTGGACTCCGATTAATTATGACAGGAGAATTTATAATGAAGAAACTCGTTAGAGGAGGCTCAATAGCCGTCCTTGCGAGCCTGCTCGTGGCTTTTATCTACGCGCAGACGAGCAAGCCGGTCGGCGACCTCATTATAGCGAAGGAATCGCAACCGACAATCGCAGAAGATAATATACTTAATAATAATTTAGTTAGTGATAGTGCTTCCGTGATCGAAACCGCTCCCGCGACTGACGATAAGAAACTGGTTAAGACGACGGCCTCGACAAAGGCCGCCGGTGCCGGTGGCAGCCGTGGCTCATTTTCCGCCACTGCCTACTGCCTTAAGGGCCGGACCGCTATGGGACATGGTGTTCGCCGTGGATTGATCGCGGCCGACCCACGTGTTCTCAGACTCGGCTCCCGCGTTTATGTGAACGCCGGGCAGTGGAGCGGGACGTATCTCGTCTCCGACACCGGCACTGCGATCAAAGGCAAGAAGATCGACATCTGGGTGCCCGGCTGTGGTGAGGCCCGGAAATTCGGCCGCCGAACGGTGCAAGTATTTTCAGCGCAGTAAGACAGGAGAATAGTTCAGTTAGATCGAACATGCCGCCTCGCCAATGTGCGAGGCGGTTTTTTTTCTTGACCGTAATGGGAATAGAGCGGTTGATCTGGGATCAACTGGTTAGCCGTCGGTAGATATTCGGCATCCGCTCCGGGAGCGAGAGAACATCGTCGATGATCGTGTAGCCGACATCCCCGTATAGATCTTTCAGTTCGGCCTCGGATTCGCGGTCGATGGTGATACAGAATGGCGTGACGCCATTAGTTTTAGCTTCGATAAGAGCTTCGCGGACATCTTCACGGGCGTAGCGTGCGTCGCCGTAATCGTGATCGTATGGACGGCCGTCGGTCAGGATGATGAGGAGCTTTGTGCGGGTGTCCTGACGGAGCAGCGTGTGTGACGCATGGCGGATGGCGGCGCCCAAGCGAGTATTGTTCTGGAATGTTATCCCGCCAATGCGTCTTTCTGTCTCGTCGGAATATTGCTCATCGAAATCTTTTACAACATAGAACTTAACATTCCTGCGCCCCTCGCTTGTAAACCCACTGATCGAATATGCATCGCCAACGGCCTCAAGAGCCTCACTCATCAGGACGAGGCCTTCTTTTTCTATCTCGATGATGCGCCGGCCGGGATGCGTATAGGGCTGGAGCGGATTTCGCGTAATGGTGCGAGCCGTTGACGACGATTGGTCAAGCAGGAGCGAGACGGCCACATCGCGCTGCTTTCGCAGTCGCTTGGTGTAGATATTCTCGGACTGCCTGCCGTCAGCCTTGCGATCTATCACAAGATCCACAAGCGCGTTCAGATCATAATCCTCGCCATCGATCTCACGGTTGACTCGTGTGAGGTTCTCGGGCTTCATCAACTGGAACTGGTGCCGTATCGATGAGATCACGCCGCGATATCGAGCTCGCGTCATCTCGACGAATGAGCGGTCGCCTTGCTTTACCCGTTTCTCGATTACGCGGCTCCAGCCAACACGGTAGTCGTTGAGTTCACGGTCCCACTCATCATAGGCAAAGGCAATTTCCTCGGGCTCGAGCTGTTGTTCAGGCAACTCGGTTTGACCCCAAGACTCGGAGCCGCTCAGATCGTCAGGTTCCCCATCATTATCGAGGCTGTTCCAGGCATTGAACAGATCGCTAACGTCCTGCATCCGATCCTGCGATTCGCGTTTCACATGGTCCTCGGCCACAGATTCGACAGAGTGTTTATCTTCATAGGCAAACTGGTCCTCTTCCTCCGTGTTGTCCGACTCAGCTTCCTGCTGCTTTTCGGGGGCGATGTTTTGAAACAGAGTATAGACACGCGACGTCGCTATTAATGCATCGCCGACGGTAGGCAGGGCCGAAGCGTCCGCACAGGTTGGGGCTAAGTCGGTAGCTGCCGTTCCGCGTCTTGCTGTTGTGCTGTTCTTACGGGCAAGACGGTTATGGGCTGACGCTGGGGCTCCCGACGGCGGTGCTAAATATGTCTCAATTACCGCTTCGATCTCGGACACGATCTGGCCATAGAACTTCCGCGCATCGTCTGTCGCCCCGCCACATAGGGTGATTTGGAACAACAACTCGAATGGCACCTGATACATGGGAAGGTCGAATATGTATGGCCGGTTGGAGCGAAGTAGGGATCGCATCAAGTCGAGATCTTTGACGAGGCCGCGATAGGTCCGTCGCAGACAGTAGTCGATACGGGCATTCTCCATGGTCGTGAAGATCTTGCGAGCAAGGTGCGGATCGGGAAATGCCTTCAGAACTTCGCGATAACCGGAACCTGTCGGCAGATCTCCAATTTCCTCCTTCAGATCCCCGATCTCAGATCTCCTCGTATTCAGGTACCCACCCAGAGAGAAAGCATCCCGATCTTCATCGGTCATCGAATAGAGTATTGAAAGGTCCGTATAGGCGGCCCGTAGCTCTCTCGTGTCCACCTCAAACGTGCCAAATTCGATCTGTCCGGCGGCATGGGCTGCAAGCACTTTGTAAAGCCGAAAGTCCTGCTCGTCATCGGAGAATTCCGCAACTGACGAAGGCAGGTAGATAGTCTTACCATCGCCGATACGTGCCTCCTGAGACATTGCGTTCGATGGCCGGATATCGATCTCCTTGCCCGTAAGGCCTTCCACATACAGGCGTAGTACCTGCTGGATCCTATCGAGAGGCAGGCCCGAACGGGATCGCTGAAGCCGGTCATTTGACTCACGCGTTTCAAGGGCGAAGTAGCTCCGGCGTACTTTTGTTGAATCCTTTGCATGGGCGGAAAGGCCGTTCGCGACCCAGTCTTCGAATTGCGCTATTGACACTCGCTGCAATGCCGACCCACTTGACCTAAATGCGGCAAGAGCACCCTCAGCGTCAATTTCGGCAATTGTGGACGTCAGATGCATCACGCGCCGGATCGTGAGCTTACTGCCAGGGGACGTAAAATGCGAAAAAAATCGCGGTGCTGCCCTAAGAAATGAAATCACAACCGCATTACCATTTCGGGCCATCACCTTGGCGGCAGCATCCCATTCATCAAAAGCCTGCTCAGACCTCCTCAACACAACACTTCCTGACGCCAGAAAGTGAAGCGTGACGCTGCCGCCGTGGTCTAAGAACGCTCTTGTTGCTCGCAGCAGCCTAACCGCATTGTTCGCCGAAAGGCCGTCCAGGGCCTCAGGTAGGCCTTTCCAGAGTTCGGCTGTAAGGCCGCCGGTTCGCTTGGCAAAGTCAGCAGCAAGAGACAGGACCGCTTGGGTCACGTTCTCATCTCTGAACGCACTGAGCGAACGGCCAACAGCCGGTGCATTTTCGAGAAATTCGGCGCTGTGCCGCGCTGAACGACCGGCAATTTCCAGGGCTACGTCAAGGACATCGCCGAGTAGGACGGGAGCGGCAAATGAGCCTGCTATCTCGGGCATGCGGTCGTACGATGCCAACGCGGCCGAACTCGAAAGCACCAACTGCCGAGTACAGATCGCGAATACCTTGCTTCGGCACTCGTCAGGAATCTCCGGCAGCTTCTGATAGCTTTCCGTGAAGAAACGGATAGCCGAACCCGTATCAGCCATTGCCACACGGCGGCCGAATTCACTCCAACCGCGCAGATCCTCGGACGACATCACCTCGGCGGCCTCTGGTACTGACCCGACAAAAGCACGGCTCGCCTTTAAAGACACTGCCGCCAGGGAGGCACTTTGCTCCAACGCTACCCGCTTTTTTTCTGCGGTCAATTCGCCGAGCTTGCGAGCCAAGCCGGTCAGCGTCGGTTTGGGTCCAGTTCGTCTCTTGGCCACGCGATAATTTTACGAGAAAGCCGTCGGATGGAAAAATGCAAGCCTAGTGATGGTGCTCATCCTCGGCAGCATCGAGCTTTGATACATCAATTAGCTTAGAGAAATCGTCAAAATGGAACATTGAATCGTCCCTACAGTGCTCGCAGAAGAAGGTAACGTCCTCACCCAAGTACATATCCTTAAGGTGGTAGGCAACGAAGCAGCCGTAGCAGCGCTGCACACGAGAACCAAAACGCATGATCACCGATTGATCGCTAATCATACTATTTAACGACCCCGCGCTTCGATGTCTCAATAAAGTTCGTTAGTACGTCGACCTCGTTGCATTTCGAGATCTCGCGGCGGATTTGTTCGAGCGCCTGCGATGTGTTGAGTTTTGACGAAAGAAGGAGATGGAAAGCGTGATTCAGATGCTCGATCGTCTCACGCGGATAGGAACGTCTCTTCATCCCCAGTCGGTTGAGGCCGTAGCATTTGGCGTGGTTTCCTTGAATGATCGCATACGGCATGGCGTCTTTAACAACTACGGAATAGCCTCCTACAAAGGCTTCAAGCCCGATCCTGCAGAATTGATGTACGCCTGAATAGGCACCGATGCTTGCCCGATCCGCGATGTCGACATGGCCGGCGAGCGTAGCTGCGTTCGCCATGATTATCTCGTTGCCAAGCCGGCAATCGTGTGCGACGTGGGCCTGCGCCATTAGCAAGTTGTCGTCGCCGATGCGGGTAACGCCACCGCCCGCGGCGGTCCCACGATGGATAGTCACAAATTCGCGTATCTGATTTCTCTTGCCGATCTTGGTAGAGGTCGGTTCACCCGAGTATTTGAGGTCCTGCGGAGCGTAGCCTATCGACACAAAAGGATATATGTGCGTGTCGTCGCCAATGACCGTCTGTCCGTCAATCGCAACGTGCGAATCCAACCGTACGCCTCTGCCGAGCGACACCTCAGGCCCAACCGTACAAAACGGACCGACAACGCAGTCCGGGCCGACCTGCGCGGTGTCACTAACTATCGCGGTCTCGTGGATAAAAGTAGCCATTGGGGCCGTTAGATCACTCCTGGCCGGCCTTATTGTCGGCGCCTTTCGTATTCGAGCCAAAAATTAGCACCAACGTGAATACAACCGCGGTTATGAACCCGAGTATCGGTGAAATGCCGGAATCAACAATCGTTACGACAAAGCCGAGGATGCCCAGATTCCGACGGCCTCGCCTACGGCCGATCAGGAGCGGAACCAAGCCAATCAAAGCCCCAAAGATTAGGCTCCCGGCAATGATGTAATAGAAGTAGTTGTCGAAGAACTCTCTTGCTTGTACAGGATCCATGGCCTAGCCTCCTCGATTCGCCACAATGCACATTATCTCAGCCTCGGCGGTCACTTGGCCGTCAACGCTTGCTACACCTCGCATCTTCTGGACCTTGCTTCCGACTCTCAGGGCCTCTACCGTCAGCGTCAGCGTGTCGCCGGGAACTACTGGACGGCGAAAGCGGGCATTTTCAATGCCGCTGAAGAACGGTATCTTCTGGTTACGGTCATCAAACTCGCGCAGGACCAGGATCGCTCCGACCTGCGCAAGGGCCTCGATCTGCAGGACCCCCGGCATGACCGGAGCACCCGGAAAGTGGCCTTGGAAAAAATATTCGTTCGTCGTGACCTGCTTGACTCCCACTATGCGCTTGCGCGCTTCAAGCTCGACGATGCGATCGACCAGCAGAAACGGGTATCGATGCGGGATTATTTCCTGAATGGCGATCGAATCAAGAATGATCATGGCAGAATAAATAACCACATATATGCGAAAAGCCGGCAAAAGGCAATTTCACCGGCTCGTTCGTAGCTAGCTTGATCGTGCCTTATGGCTGTCTGGCCGGCGTCGTCGATGCCGTAGTGGCGGGACGCGTGTTGTAATAGGCTATGAATGCCTTGGTAATATCCGCCGCCGGTTCAAGAAACAATAAGGGGCTCGGCTGGTCCGCCGCCCCAAGCGTACTGATATCGATAACGGCCGTGTAGCCATTCTTTTTGGCATACTCCTGGAGTGCCTGAAAGATGTTAGTCGATATCGGGGCCATTACCTCTTCCCTGCGCTTTCCGTAGGCGGCTTGGGCTTCCTTTTGCTTGAACTCATACTCACGCTGGAGCCGCTGTCCCTCGTCCTGTTTAGCAGCGATCGTCTTCTGGTCAACGGGAACGGCAGGATTGCCGCTCATCTTCTTGATCTCCTCCGACAGCGACTGCATCCTCGTCTGCAGGGTCTGCAGTTCCGTCAAACGAGGCTTCATCTCGGCGTCAAGGGCCTTTTCCGCATTCACATACTTAGTTATCCCTTCTTTATCATCGCCAAACGCAGCCGTGATTATCCAGCCGATCTTGGTCGTCGTAGTATTTCCACCCTGAGCGAACGCCGAAACAGCGAAGAGGGCCGTAAAGACACCGCCGGCAGCAAAATATTTTATCCTGTTCATTCTTCTCTTAAAACTCCTTACTCCGTAAACGAAACACTTTAATCAGTGCTGTCTGAATCTTTGAAACCTATTTACTGGCTAATGTTGCTTTCGGTCTCGAAAAAAGAAACGCAATGGTAATTAAATGGGTATTCATTGTCAATCTTCATACTAAAATGTCCTTCCCACCGTGAAACGGAATCCATTGCGTTTTCCGGGGAGATAAATTCCGGGCAATTCTTCTGTAAGGCCGAACTTGCCATTAGGGTTGAAATAGTAGATCAGGCGAAACGGCACATTGACAATTGGGACTTGCACGCGGAGCTCTACACCGACACTAGACTTGAAATCATTGAGCTTGCCAAACTTTGCGTCGTCTACCCTCAACAATGAGTTCTGCTGAACTTCGCCGCGAAGAAACAGTTGCTGAACCTGCGGCGAAAGGGCTGTCGGACAGCCGAAGCGGTTTCCTCGACAAAACTCATTGATGAAATCCGTCTTTGTCATCACGCGGTCGCGGTAATACAAAAGACTGCCAAAGCTGCTCTCGAGAACCGGCGTATTGATCAATGCCAACGCGGTCAAGCGGCCGGCACCGATCAACTGCTCGTCAGGTAGGAACTCGCTGTTGATCATCTGCGTTCCCGACTTTCGTAGGTTGAATACAGAGCCGACGTCCGCGAAGATCGCCATCGTTGCGGGCCCGAACAGCGGCCGACGGTATTCGACATTCGCAAGGAACTCGGTGTCACCGCCGATGAATCGGAAGTTGCGTGTGTAGAGAGCGGGATTGGTGCCGCCTGCACCGGTCAGCATACCTATCGCTATGATCTCGTCTCGCGTGCGGTCGTCGAGGCCGGTCTGAGTGTTTGCGGTTCCGGCTGCGTTCGCGCTTACGACCACGTTACGGCTCGTCACATAGGTGTCGAACGGTGAGATCGGACCGATCGACCGGGAATCATATCCGCGAATATCATTCTCGCTGCCCAGGAAATAGCGTTCATAGATCGGGACACCGCCCACGAACGAGAGCGAGTTAGCGTTACGGATCTTGTCCTTGACTGACCATGTGCCGATCGTTCCCGCCAGAACGCGAAAAGCTAACACGTCCGGAGTTTTCGACTTCTTGTTCCTTACCGGAATGAACTGCGAATATTGAACATTCGGCTGGTAGGTCCGTACGTCTCCGCCAAGGCCTGCAAAACCGAACGAGAGCGACAGTTGTCTTCCGCCGACCGTATCGATACCGTTTGCTGCTGGCTGCCGAGTGTCGTAAGCAAAGGTCCCAACGATGCGGCTTGTAAGAATGTTTGGCTGACGGTAAATGACCGGTATCGTCGCAGCGGGGTCGCCGAGCGAATTTACTTCGGGATCTTCGATGCTCGTGGCCGTGAACTGGTACGTCAGGCCGATACGAGAGAATTGTGTGAAGCGACGTTTCTTAAAAAAGAACTCAGACAACGGTGCTGTTGCGAAAACATTCGCACCATAGGTGCTCTGCGTAAACAGGTTGGCCTCATCCGTCACGACCGAGCCTAAGGGATTGAATAGGTCGTTGAGCACGTCCGGATTCTGAGTCAGGAATGTGCCCTCGCCAAAGAACTTATATCTGCTGGCAAATACCGAAAGTCCAACAGCTATCGGGCGGTCACGAAAATACGGTTCTTGATAACTGAATTGAATGCTCCGCTGCCGATTGCCATAGCCGAGGCTGAATGAGAGCACCTCACCGCGGCCGGCGAGGTTGTTTGTCGAGTATTCCAGCCCAAAGAACGATCCGCCGATACCGGCGAGGCCACCGTTGAATGAGATTTGCTGTCGGCCTTTTTCTTTAACCTTAACGACGAGGTCAACATCACCTTTTTCTTCATCGGTCCGGATCTCAACGTCCTGGTCCTTGTCGATCGGGTCAAAATACTGCGTCTGATTCAGTCTAGCCAGCGATATCTCGAGGAAGTTCTGGTTATATGTATCACCTTCGTTTAGTAAGAATTCGCGCCGCAGCACCTTGTCGCGCGTGAACGTATTTCCCGTAAACTCGAGTCGCCGCAGTTGGAACTGTTTGCCCTCCTCGATGGTGATAGTGATGTCAACGATGCCTTCGTCGGGTTTTGCGGGATTGTCCTTGAACTGCGGGTCAAACTCGGCCGTGTACTGCACGAATCCCTGCGAGCCGTAAACTTTCTTTAGGTCTTCAAAGACTGCGTCCTGCAGGCGTTTGCCGTCGGCGATCTCGCCTTGTTTGAGGCCGACGTAGCCGAGGATCTGCTGCTCGGAAAAGATAGAATTGCCCTCGACCTTTAGCTCGCCGACGCGAAAGACCTTACCCTCGGTGACGGGGACGATGATACGCAGCGTGTCGTCCTTTGACGTGACGAGCGGCAAGGGAAACGCTTTTAGAATGGGGAATCCCGTGCGTTTATAGCCTAGGCCCTCGACGCGCGGTTCGCCGATGCGGGCCTGAAAATAGCCCTTTGACCACATATGGGCGCGGACGTTGCGCTGGAGGTCGGCCTGGAGCTTTTCGAGATGAAGGATGTCCATCCCTTTGACACGCGAGATGAGGCCGGTCGGCTTGACGTATTGCATCGAGCCACGCAGTTCGCCGTCGCTGAAGTGGTCATTGCCCTCAAACTCGATCTTGACGATACGCGAGCGATTGCCCTGATCGATATTGAATATCAGGGCGATCGAGGTGGCCGAGACCTCTTCTTCCTGGACGGTGATCGTGGCGTTCGGATAGCCTTTTGCGGCCAGCAGCTCGCGCAGGACGCGCGTTGCGCCGCGGGCTTTTACAGGGTCATAAACGGATTCCTTTGAGATGCCGACGCGTTTTTCGCGAAAGTTCTTGAGGATGTCCGATTCGCTGATGGCCTTTGATCCCTTGAATTGCAGATCGCGTATGATGGGCAGTTCGCGGACCGAGAAGATGACGTTGACGCCGCCGCGGATGCCGTCCTCGACGAGGACGCGCGTGGCGGTCTTATCAAAAAAGTTTAGCGAGAGCAGCTCCTTAAGGTCGCGTTCGAGGGCTGCAGGATCGAAGACGTCGCCCGCGCGGGTCTTGACGTAATACAAGAGGTCTTCGTCGCGGAGGCGTCGGTTTCCCTGGATATCGACGCTCTCGACGACCTGCTGTGCGGCTGCGGCGCGGGCCGGCGGCCGCTCGTCAGAGGCGGCCGAGACGGGCGCGGCCGCAAACACCGATAAGAGCAATAGACACAGGGCCGGAACGCTGAACTTTACCATACAAAACCGCTTGGACCGCCCGCCCGCAGGGCACGCA
Organism: Chloracidobacterium sp.; assembly: GCA_016715795.1. Lineage (NCBI taxonomy): Bacteria > Pseudomonadati > Acidobacteriota > Blastocatellia > Chloracidobacteriales > Chloracidobacteriaceae > Chloracidobacterium > Chloracidobacterium sp. The sequence goes on along the minus strand of JADJXP010000001.1, from coordinate 285,595 downwards.
AAAGGCCTCGAAAAGCCACATCTGCCGCCGCCCCAAAAAGCGAACTATTAGGATACCCAACAGAGGGTGCATTTCAAAGCCGAATAATGACTTGCCTCTATGATTCTGCGCCGTTTTGCGAGGTTGCTTTGTCAGTGGTGAACGGTGAATGGTGAACGGTTAACATAGAAAAAACGACACGGAGCAAATTCGCCGGTCACTGTCCGCCGTTTTTGCCCTCTGTCCACGCCAAACACCCCTGGTCGGTCGAAAGTAAATGCCCGATCGGCTGAAGGTCCATTTTGCCATTTTCTGTATCGACAAAAGGCCCGCTTTTATCGTTTTGTATCGACAAAAACACCGCACTGTATCGACAAAATCTGCCCCACGTCTTTTTCAATTCTCATTTCTCACTTCTCATTTCCCGGCCCCACCTCTCCGCGTCTCTCCCTTGTCCCTCTCCGCAACTGTCCGTTATTCACTATCCGTTATCCGTTGATGTCACCCTTGTCCTCATTCCCAATTCTCGATTCCCCACAACCCATTTCCCCGTTCTCCACTTCCATTCAGGGTTCACTGTTCATTGTTCGTTGTTCGTTAAAGGGCGTTCGGTTGTATAATGCCCTAGTTAAATTCCCTAATGCTCAACGAGATCATTTTCCAAAAGGCCAAATCGTGGATCGATAGTCCCGATTGCAAGGTCAAAGAGGTCATTTCATACATTCGAGCCCGTGGCTTTCTTCGGGAACCGCAGGTCGAAGCGATTGAAGTGTATCTCTTCCTGAAACTCAAGGGCGAAAACAAACCTCTGTGGCAACTACTGGTCGAAGGATTCTTTTCGCACGGGTTGGACCTCGCTAACCTGCAATTAACGGAGGATGCTCGTCAGAAACTCTCGGATTCTGTTGCCGCTCGCTCTATCTATGAGTTTGTCCGAAAACAGGCCGGCAATACGACGCGGACGCCGTCAAAGGAAGAGAACCTTGTCGCGAACAGCATCGATACGTTTGATTTTGCGGGAGCTGCAAAAGAGGTTTTCTACGGTGTCGAATACGCCGATTATTTGCTTTCGTTGCCGATGGGAGCCGGGAAAACGTTCTTGATGGCCGCGATCATGTATCTCGACCTTTATTTTGCTCAGACCGAACCCGAGAACAGGCTGTTTGCTCACAACTTTCTTGTCCTGGTGCCTTCGGGGCTGAAATCCTCGATCGTGCCGAGTCTGAAAACCATAGAGCGTTTCGACCCGTCCTGGGTGATCCCAGAACCGGCGGCGTCCAATTTGAAACGCCAAATAAAGTTCGAAGTCCTTGACGAGGCCAAATCTGCGACCAAGAGCAATAAGGCGAAGAACCCAAATGTTCAGAAGATAGCGAGACACCAACCATTCGACGACTTGATGGGCTTAGTCATGGTCGTCAATGCGGAAAAAGTAATCCTTGACCGGCTCAAGATCGACAAGCAAGGCCATCTCTTCCTCGAGGGTGAAACGGAGAAGGATGAACTTGCCAATGAGTTGCGTTCTTTCATCGGAAAAATCCCAAACCTACAGATACACATTGATGAGGTCCACCACGCAACTGACTCAGACATCAAGCTTCGTCAGGTGGTAAACGGATGGAATGAAACAGGGAATACCAACAGCGTCCTTGGTTATTCCGGCACGCCATATTTGGAAAAACGCGAAAAGATCGTCCTTGACGACAAGATAACCCTACAGTCCGAACAGATAACCAACACGATCTATTACTATCCGCTCATTGACGCGGTTCGAACCTTCCTGAAAACGCCGCAGATCAAATTTGAGGAGCAGGGGCTAAACTCGCTACAGATAGTTGAAAAGGGTGTCAAAGAGTTTTGTGAGAAATACGGCAAAACGAGATATGAGGACGGAACCATGGCAAAGCTTGCGATCTATTGTGGACTGATCGACCGGCTTGAAGATGAGGTCTTTCCTTTTCTGACCGGCGAGATGGGCATCGATCCGGAATCGATCCTTAGATTCCATATCGGGAACAAGAAACATCCGACGCCGCCCGACGCCGCACTGGAATTCAAGATGCTCGACGATCCGTCGTCGAAAAAGCAGATAGTCCTACTCGCCCAGATCGGTAAAGAGGGCTGGGATTGCCGCAGCTTGACGGGCGTTATTCTCTCTCAGTCCGGCGATTGCCCAAAGAACATGGTCTTGCAGACGAGTTGTCGCTGTTTGCGGCAAGTCGGGAACGACACCGAGCAGACGGCGCTCGTATGGCTTAGCCATGACAATGCAAAGACCCTAAACGACGAGCTTGGCAAGAAGCAAAAGACCTCAATTGCCGAACTCAATTCCGCCGGAAAGGTAAAAGTTGGAGATTCGCTTGAGCGTTATTCACGGATAGACCATTTGAAACTACCAAAGGTCGAGTTTTATCAACTCAATGTCGAATACGAGACCGTGGTTACGGAGTCTGATGCCGACCCTGCCGCTAAGATAGCGGCGATAGACGCCAAGGATTTTCATAACGCCGCGATCATCGCCACTCGAAACCTTGCTGACGGCGAAGGTGTGACAACATCGGTTGTTTCACAATGGAAAGGCGCGGCCGCAAATTTTGATCGCTGGCGATTTTCGATCTTTCGGGACGGTTTCCAAGCCGTCTCATTGGATGAGTTGCGGCCCTTTACCGACCAGCTTCGGGAAATATTCGAGAGCGTCACCGTCGAAACGGACGGACAGCGGTTTTTCAATGACCTTCACGATATAGCGGCAATAAATTCGCATATCAGGCTCGCGTTTCATAGCCACCGCGATCTTTTGACTCGCGAAGAGATCATCCCGGCAAGCGCCCAGATGTTACTCGTTGAAAAGTTGTCGGAGATCGCCAAACCAAGAAACTATCTGCCTATCGAAAAGGATGTTGATGAGATCCTGGCCCTTGATGCAAAGGGCGTGAGCGTTGAGGAAGAAATAGCTAAACGTCGGTCGGATTATGACAAAGCTGTCGAGTTGCTGCGTTCGCAAGGGCTCGAAAATATGCTGCCAAACGTTCCTAATGGTTATTCGATGCCGGTCACGAACAAGGACCGAACATTCCATTATCTTCCGTACAAGTTCGACAGCGGCTTTGAGAAAGACTTTCTTGAAACTATCCTCGGCCTTCAGTCGGTGCGCGATAGGAACCTGGAAGTTTACTTTAATGGCGATAGAGACGTTACGGATTTCCGTATCGTTTGTTATTCGGGAGAGGCCAAGGATAGAAAGCGGATCGGCCTTTACACACCCGACTTCCTTATCATTGAGCGACAGGACGACAAGATATTTCGAGTGTTGATACTCGAAACAAAGGGCTCGGGTTTCGCGGATCAAAAGGCTTTTATTTTGAGACGAAAATTTGTCGAGACAGAGTTTTTGAAACTGAACAACGAGAAGTTCGATTATAAGAAATTTGATTATCTTTATTTGACCGATGCTGATGATGCGAATGAAAATCTGGTGAAGTTGAGCAACAAGATCGACCAGTTTTTCGCCGCGTAGCGGCCTCGGTCTAATGAGTTGCCACGCACTTTAGAGCGTGGATTGTTTGAAAAGAAGTTTCTGGGCTTTAGCCAAAAACGTTGGGCTAAAGCCCGAACCATTCTGCCCGCTGACCTCCAGCTAAAGCTGGAGGCAATTCATGACAATATGCCCATAAAGTACGTTCCCTATTTTCCTAATACCATCGACGGACAGGCGATACTGAATAACTTTGTCCGCACGAGGCGCATGCTTGCCTATCGCGATGCCGATAAGGTCGAGGAGCGAATCCGTCGCGGGATGCCGCTGTATGAAGTCGAAGAGATCGAAAAGGTAAACGGCGGCGGCGATAATCTGGTCATTCGCGGCGAATGCGTCTCGGCTTGTGCATATCTCAAGGATCAGGGGATAAAGGTCGATCTCGTTTATATCGATCCGCCGTTTGCGAGCGGAGCCGATTACGCAAAAAAGATATACCTGCGGAAAAACCCAAAGATTGCCGAGGCGTTGGCCGCAGGCGAGGAACTTGAGGACGACGAACTAAAGGCGTTTGAAGAAAAGATGTATGGTGACATCTGGCATAAGGAACAATACCTAAACTGGATGTACGAAAACCTCGTCGCGATCCGCTCCGTAATGAGCGAAACGGCGAGTATCTACGTTCATTTAGATTGGCATATTGGACATTATGTGAAGATATTGATGGATGAGGTTTTTGGTGAAGATAACTTTATGAATGAGATCGTATGGCATTATCCCGGACGAGAGATGCACATTTCCAATAAGTTTAATGCGAAACATGACACATTGTTCCTATATGGCTTGGCCGTCGATAAGCGGATTGATATGTCGGCGGTTGCGATCGAACATGACCGAGACGCTCGAATCAAATCTCTCCGGCGGAAGATTCATAAAGATGAGGATGGTAAAGAATGGGTTTGGGAAACGCGCGGACAAGCCACTGGCCAAGAGCCGTACAAGCGTTATCTCGACGAGATAATTGAGGACGGGCAAGCATTGAGCGACGTTTGGAGCGATATCCCATTTCTTCGCGGTAACCATCCAGAAAGAACCGGCTACGCCACACAGAAACCTCCGGAATTAGTCGAACGCATTGTAAAAGCATCGTCCAATGAAATACGCGAGGATGGGCGCAAGACGGTCGTTGCTGACTTTTTTGGGGGAAGCGGCGTTGCTTCAAAAGTCGCCGATGATCTTGGTCGGTCGTTTATTCATGTGGATACCGGCACAAATTCAATTCAAACCGCGCGCGACGGGCTACTGGAACGAAACGCCGATTTCACTGTCCTTGACATCCAAGACGGCGTTTCGTTATTCCGCAATCCGGCGCAGACTATGGATAAGCTAAAGGAACTTATCCACGGTTTGCGTAATGAAGACAAGCTCGACAGTTTTTGGGAAGGGGCGATCGAAGACAGCAAGCTGGGCATGATACCGGTATATGTGCCGAACCTGCTTGACCATTCGACAAAGGTTCTCGATAACGTGACGATGAACCGCATCATTGTCGAAGCTATGCCCGACCTGCCCGACGGCGTCCGAAAGGTGGTCGTCTATTATATCGATATCGATGACCGGTCTGCCCTCGAAGAGTTCATCGCAAAGCAGAATGATCTCGATATCACGATCGAACTTCGCGACCTGAAAGAGGTCCTCGACAACATTGTTCTCAACGACATAGCGGAATATGAACTGCGAAAGACTAAAGACGGCTATGAGGTTGAGTTCACGAGCTTTGTCTCAGACCGCCTGATGCAAAAGATCGACGAATACAACCAGAAACGCGAGCTTCAGATGCAAAAGAAACGCCATCTGCTGGTTGAAGTTGCCGAGGTCGGAGAAGTCGAAGAAGAGCCAGAAGGCGGTTTTACAAAGATCGAGATCAGCGACAACGGCCTCGAACTTATCGAGATGGTATCGCTCGACTGCACCAACAAAGAAGCCTCGTGGAAGTCCGACTCAGAGATAAAGATAGATAAGAACAGCTTCGTTATCCTCGACGGCAAAAAAACAAAAGACTTCTGGGACGGCAAGATCGCCTCCAAGAAGAAACCTCTGCGACTAAAGGTCCGCAGCATTGCGGGTGACGAGACGATCATAGACCTTTAGGAGCCGGCACGGTTCTTTCTCCAACCGCTTCCGCGTCCTGAGCACGACCAGTCGGCTCAGGACGCGGAAGCGGTTGGAGGGTTTTGGGGTGGCGGTGGCGAAAAGAAGTCAGAATTCAGAACTCAGAAGTCAGTAGGCAGTAGAAGATCACGCGGCTTGCGGCCTGCGAACCGACTTGTCGCCCGTTGCTCCCGTCGCTGAAGAGACGCGACGGGAGCCGGGCTCCGGGGTTGAATGGCGTGCGGGCAGAGGCTGCTGCGCCTGTGGGTCGCTGAAGGTGACAAAGATAATAGCCTGGGGTGCAGGTTTTGGGAAACCCCCGGGAACAGTGAGCCACGTCATTCGCTCCCTGAAGGGGAGTCAGAGGTTCGACCCCTTCAGGGTCGGGATCGCTGAGGGAACGGTAACCCAGGGTTCCGGCCGACGCGGCCTACACCCCGGGCTATTGTCTTTGTCCCTTTCAGGGACAGCAACAATCCGGTGATAGTTGACAGCACGTTGCATCTATGATATAAGCTATGAGAAGTGAGAAGTCAGAATTCAGAAGTCAGATAAGAATCACACATAAGGAGAAGCTAAATACACATGATCGAGCGTTGGGAGGTTTTTCAGGGGAGGCCGAATGGGGTTGACCGGTCGAGGCCGAGGGTGACTTTGGGGCGGAAGGGGATATTTTTGTTGAATGGGCCGGCGGTGGAGGCTTTGGGGTCGCCTGAGGCGGTGGAACTGATGTTTGACAAGGGGCGCGGGATGGTCGGGTTTCGCGCGGTCGAGGCTACGCAGCAGAATGCATTTCCACTGGTCAAGAAAAAGGGAATGGCACACTGGACGCTGCGCGCCGCGCCATTCTGCGTGCACTACGGGCTCAAGGCCGACGGGACGGTGTTGTTCAATGAGGTGGAGTTGACTCGCGACGGAGCTATTGCTTTTGATATTGCAAACTCGGTGAGGGTTACACGCGGCACGAGGTGAGGAGAAGAAAAATTTAGCCGCGGATCAAAAGGATGAACGCGGATATTAAATGATATTAGCAAGGCATTTCTCTTATTTGTCCTGATCCGTTTTATCCGCGTAATCCGCGGCTAATTTGCCTGGTGATTTGGCTATTGTGTTGTGCCTACTGCTACTGCGGGGCGGAGTTCGCGTAAGCTGAGGCGATCGGTGGCGGCATCGACTTCGACGGTGGTGTCGTCGGCGATGTGGCCCTGGATGAGGGCTTCGGAGAGCTCGTCTTCGAGGTGTTTTTGGAGAGCTCGCTTTAGGGGACGGGCGCCATATTTGCGGTCATGGCATGCCTTGTCGATGAGCCATTTCTGGGCCTTTTCGGTTAGGACGACATTTAGGCCGCGCGACGCGACGACCGTATTCAGGCGTGTGATCTGGAGGTCGAGGATCTTGTGGAGGTCTTCGTTTGTAAGCTCGTCAAAGATGATGATCTCGTCGAGGCGATTGATGAATTCGGGCTGGAAGGTCTCGCGGACCTTTTGCATCACCTGCTCCTCGAGCGCCGTGCGTGAGGCGTCGGCGGTGGCCTGAAAGCCGAGGCTGGCGCGTTTTTGGATGACGCGTGCGCCGAGATTCGACGTCATTATAAAGATCGCGTGCTTGCAATCCACGGTCTGGCCCATTGCGTCGGTCAGGATGCCGTCCTCGAAAACCTGAAGGAGAATATTGAACAGGTCAGGGTGAGCCTTTTCGACTTCGTCAAACAGCACGACGGAATACGGTGTGCGGCGGAGCTTTTCGGTGAGCTGGCCGCCCTCTTCGTGGCCGACGTAGCCCGGCGGCGAGCCGATGAATTTTGACACCGAATGCTTCTCCATAAACTCGCTCATGTCAAAGCGAATAAGCGCGCGTTCCGAGCCAAATAAATATTCGGATATCGAGCGTGCGACCTCGGTCTTGCCGACGCCGGTCGGGCCGAGGAAGAGAAATGAGCCGACAGGCCGCTGCGGATTCTTGAGGCCCGCACGCGAGCGGCGGATCGCCCGCGCGAGGGCAGAGATCGCCGGCCGCTGCGAGATGATACGCGTCTGAAGCGCGTTTTCGATCTGGAGCAGTTTCTCGGCCTCTTGCTGTTTGACCGACGCGACGGGAACGCCTGTCCAGCGTGCGATCACCTCGTCGACGTCGTCCTTCGTTACCTCGACGGCGAAGAAGCTGTCTTCGAGGCTGCGTAGCTCGTAGGAGATCAGCTGATCCTCGTTGGCCGATGCGCGTTTCCAATTCTCGACGGTCTCTTTCCACGACGGCTCGCCTTGCTGCTCTTGTTGGAATCTCAATTTTGCTCGCGCGCCGGCCTCATCGAGCACGTCGATGGCTTTGTCCGGCAGGAAGCGGTCGGCGATGTAGCGGTTCGATTGCGTGACTGCGGCATGCAGAGCATCTTTTGTGTATCGCAACTGATGGAATGCCTCATACCGCTCGACGACACCGGTGATGATCTGGATCGCCTCGTCCTCAGTCGCCGGCTCGATCTTGACGCTTTGAAAGCGGCGTTCGAGCGCGCGGTCCTTTTCTATGGATTTGCGGTATTCGCCCGGCGTCGTCGCACCGATTACCTGGATGTCACCGCGAGAGAGAGCCGGCTTGAGGATATTTGCCGCGTCGAGCGTGCCCTCGGCCGAGCCGGCGCCGACCAGTGTATGAAGCTCGTCGATGAAGACGATCGCCTCGCGGGCCTCCTTGAGCTCGGTCATTATTTTTTTGAGCCGCTCCTCAAACTGCCCGCGGTACTTTGTGCCCGCAACGACCAGCGAGAGGTCAAGCATCAGGATGCGTTTGTTGTCGAGAAAGGTTGGCACGCGACGATCGACGATGCGTTGGGCGAGACCCTCCACGAGGGCGGTCTTGCCGACGCCGGATTCGCCGATGAGGACGGGATTGTTCTTTGTCCGGCGGCAGAGGATCTCTGTGATACGAGCCAACTCGGCCTCTCGGCCGATCAGCGGATCGAGCCGGCCCTCGGCGGCCTCAACCGTGAGGTCGCGAGTGAACTCCGCAAGGCTCGGCGTCTTTGAGTTCTCCTTGGTTGCCGCCAGCACGCCGGGAATGCCGCTCTGGCGCGTCATTTCGTCGCGGACGTCCTGCAGCCTGAGGCCGTAGCCAAAGAGTATCTCGGCGGCGATGGACTTTTCTTCGCGGACGATGCCGAGCAGAAGGTGCTCGGGGCCGATGTGACGATTGCGAAGCTGACGGCTCTCGTCATTCGCGTAGAAGAGTATCTGCTTGGTCGCTGCCGACAGGTGAAGCTCGGAGGATTGCGGGATACGGTCGCGGCGTGTGATGCGTTCCTCGATATCGCGGCGGATGGTATCGACGGTGAGGACGTGACGAAACGGGAAAAAACGCGCGGACAGCGTCTTATCCTCGCGCATCAAGCCAAGCAAAATGTGCTCGGGCGCAATTACCTGTGAACCGTACTGGAGAGCCTCGTAACGTGCGAAAAAGATCACCCGACGTGATCTCTCCGTATAGCGTTCAAACATAAAAATCCGAATCCGGCCTCTCTGGTTGACGATATTATAACCAGAAAAGCCCATGGCTTGCGCCGAATTTCAATTTTCTGAGTACTACGAGCTTGAATGGATAAAGTTAGAAAAGCGCCCGGAATCCACAAAAAAGTGCCGTTTTTGCTGGTATTTGTGTAAAAACTAGTTGGTCATCGCGGAGCGTGAAGCGACGTTCAAGTCGTCTTCGCCGACGATCTCGCGAACGACCGCTTCGTCGCGTTTTGTTACGCCGCGGAGGATGTTGCCCGCCGGGGCGAGCTCGACACGCGATGTAATGACGCGAGAAATGCGTCGCGGCAGGAATTTTGGGGCGATATTGGCAATAGAATCGGCCAACGCGACGATATCGCCGCCGCCCGGCCACAGTTGGCGAACTACCGTCTCGTCCGAGCGGTTTATCAGCCTAAGAAGTGTTAACGCAACAACATAAATGTCATCGACCTGGCCGATAAATGGGAAAACATCAGGAATAAAATCGAGCGGTGAGATGACATAAACGATGGCGGCGACAAAAAGCGCTTTTTCGGCCGTCGGGACGCGGCCGTCCTTTAAGAGACGTGCGAGCAGCGTGACCATGTTCGGAAGGAACATCAGAAAGCTGCGGAGGCGGCCTTTTAGTTCCGATCGCTCGCGGCGTTCGATCCGTTTTAGTTCGCGTTTCTTACCCATCGTGTTGATTTCTCCTCAGTCTAAGGACAAACCCGTGCTTTGTGCAAGTTTCGCTAGGGTGCGTTGTATGCTAAATTCGATTCGTTCATGATCCTCGAAAACATCCGTCAGCGAGCCGCGGCCAACCCGCAGCACATTATTCTGCCCGAGGGCGACGATATCCGAACCATCGAGGCTGCCGCTGTCTGTGCTCGCGACCGGATCGCAAAGATCACCGTCATTGGTAACGAAGAAAAGGTGCGTGAGCTGGCGGCCCAAGCCGGAGCGAATCTGAACGGCGTTGACGTGCTCGACACCCGTGCGTCGCATCATGATCTGGGCAAGATGGCCGAGCTGTATCATCAGCTTCGCCGAGCAAAAGGCGTGACACTTGAGGAGGCCGAACAGGCCGTGAAAGATCCGCTTTATTACGCCAATCTGCTCGTTCGCGAGGGAAAAGCCGACGGTTCGGTGGCTGGTGCGACGAATACGACCGCTCAAACGGTGGCGGCGGCACTGCGTTGTGTCGGGCCGCGTGCGGGCATGAAGACTGTCTCGTCGTTCTTTCTGATGGTCGTGCCGGACAAGGCTTTTGGCGAGAAAGGCGCGATGATCTACGCCGACTGCGGCGTCGTCGTCGATCCCGATGCCGGGCAGCTTGCCGAGATCGCGATCGCGTCGGCGGACTCGTGCAAGGCTCTACTAGAGGCCGAGCCGCGTGTCGCGATGCTGTCATTTTCGACGAAAGGAAGCGCCAAGCATCAATTGATAGATAAAGTTGTCGAGGCGACGAAGACCGTTCGCGCTAGGATGCCCGAACTTGCCATCGACGGCGAACTTCAAGCCGATGCTGCTTTGGTCAAGTCTGTCGGCGATTCAAAAGCTCCCGGCTCGCCTGTTGCCGGCAAGGCGAATGTGATGATCTTTCCCGATCTCAATGCCGGCAACATCGCCTACAAACTCACCGAACGCCTCACCGGCGGCACGGCCATCGGCCCTATCCTGCAAGGACTCGACAAACCCTGCAACGACCTCTCACGCGGCTGCAAGGCCGAGGACATCGTCGATGCCGTCGCGATCACGGCCGTGCAGTCGCAGGCGAGATGCTCCGGTTAGCTGCGCGGCGACAAATACTCTTACAAAACTCTTACATTCGACGACGCTAAAAGCTGTTACGGTAATGAGATACGGCCGCTTCTGTTGGCCATACTCTCAAATTCTACCGAATAATTGTATGCAAAACGTCGTTACCTTTGAACCTCACGCAGCCGGAAGACTGCATTGGAACACGATCATTTTTGTGGCGTTGTTTCACGCCCTCGCGGTGGTCGCGCTTTTCTTCTTCAGTTGGCAGAACCTGGCGGCAGCGGTCATCACGTGGTGGATAGCGGGCAGCTGGGGAATAGGGATCGGCTATCATCGGCTGATGACGCACCGCGGGTTTAAGACGTCGAGGTGGATGGAACGCTTTCTTGCGACGTGCGGAACACTTGCCGTGCAGTCGGGCCCGATCTCGTGGGTGACGACGCACCGCATACATCATGCGTTCACCGATCAGGCGCGCGACCCACACAGCCCGCGGCACGGTACCTACTGGTCACACATCGGCTGGATATTCAAGGGCACGGCGCAGGTGCAGCCGAGGTCGGCGATTGAGAAATACTCGCCCGATCTTATCCGCGATCGATACATCGTATTTATCGACAAGTTCTATTGGGTCACGCCGATCATCGCCGGAGCGGTCCTCTTTGCCATCGGCGGCGTGACAATGGTGCTGTGGGCGGTCATTCTGCGGACGGTCGTCGGCTGGCATTTTACGTGGCTGGTGAATTCGGCGACGCATCTGTGGGGCAGCCGGCGGTTTGAGACCCGCGACGACTCGCGAAACAACGGCCTCATCGCCGCTCTGACATTTGGCGAGGGCTGGCACAACAATCATCACGCCTTCCCGCGTTCGGCGCGCCACGGGCTGGCGCCTAGTGAATTCGACATCAACTGGGTGCAGCTTCGCCTGCTCGAAAAGGTCGGCCTTATCAGCGACGTTTACGCCTATGACCTGAAGGCTGACGGCGGCGAGCGAGAACTGAAAAAAGCGGCTTAGAAAAAGCGACGAGTGAAAGAGTGAAAGGGTGAAAAGTCCGGACCTGCGGGTTTTGCTTTTTCACCTTTTCACTTTTTTGCTTTTTCACTTCTAATTGACCTTGTGCGTCGGCGCAAGACAGCGATCTTTTTCCTCGTCCTGGGCATTTGCCTGTCCGCTATTGCCATCGCGCTCAATATCGGCTGGATACTGCTGAATCTTCGTGAGGTCGCGCTGCTTGTTTTTGGCGTGATCTTGTTTGCGATCATTATCACGGGGCTCATTCTGAATACGATCTTTCTCGTGCGTGAGATACGCCGCAATGAGCAGCACGACGCATTTCTCAACGCCGTGACCCACGAGCTCAAGACTCCGATCGCGTCGATCCGGCTTTATCTCGAAACGCTCAAGACGCGCGACGTGGGGCCCGAAAAGCAGCGCGAATTCTACGACGTGATGCTCACCGACAGCGACCGTCTGCTGGGCACGGTCGAGCAGGTGCTGCAGGCGAGCCGGGCGCGTGAAAAAGGGCGCGAGCTGCATCTGTCTGAGATCGCGATAGGTGAGCTATTGGGCGAGACGATCGGCATCGTGCGGAGCCGCCATCATCTGGATGAGACGGCGATAAAGTTCGCGCTGCCGCTGCGTGACGGCACGTTGGCGGGCGACCGCGCGGAGCTGCAGACGGCGTTTGCTAACCTGCTCGAAAATGCCGTCAAGTACTCGCCCGATGCCCCGCGCATCTCGGTAAAGCTGCGGTTTACGCCGACGAATTTTGAGATCTACATTCGCGATAACGGCGTGGGGCTGGCTCGGGGCGATCTGAAGCGCGTATTCAAGCGATTTTATCGCGTGCCGCACGCTGATGGCGTCGGCGTAAAGGGAACTGGCCTCGGCCTGGCTATCGTGCGTTCGATCGTAGAGAAGCACGGCGGCCGCGTTTCGACCCAGAGCAAAGGAGTGGGCAAAGGCAGCACGTTCATCGTCACGCTGCCAAAGGTATGAAGATACTCATCGTAGAGGACGAGCAGCATCTGGCCGAGGGATTGCGATTCAATCTCGAGGCCGAGGGCTTTGAGGCCGAGGTTGCCGAGGACGGGCAGTCGGCCCTCGACGTGCTCCGGGCGAATAGATACGACGCCGTCGTGCTCGACGTGATGCTTCCGCACAAGGACGGCTTTGAGGTGGCCGCCGAGATGCGCAGCCGGGGCGATCACACGCCCGTGCTGATGCTCACCGCGTTAGGACGGCCCGAAGACGTGCTCAAAGGCTTTGAGGCCGGGACGGACGATTATCTTGCAAAGCCCTTTGACCTCGCTATCTTTATCGCCCGCGTGAGGGCGCTCGTGCGCCGCCGCCAATGGGCCGCCACCGAGGCCGGCACGCCGCCGGCTGACGCCATTTACACCGTAAACGGCCGCACCATCGATCTCGACAATCTCGAACTCCGCCACGGCGACGCCGTGATCCGGCTCACGCTGATGGAATCGCGCCTGCTCGGTTACCTTATCTCGCAGGAGGGCCGCGCCGTATCGCGTGCACAGATACTCACCGACGTCTGGCAGCTAAACGTGGACACCGACACGCGTGCCATCGACAATTTTATCGTCCGGCTGCGCCGCCATATCGAAGATGACCCCGCCGATCCGCAGATACTCCAAACCGTCCGCGGCGTCGGCTACCGGTTTGTTGCGGAAGCCTGTACGGGGTAAGGGCACCCGTTCAACCATCGGCAACGCTGTGCCGGGCGACGACGCGAATATCGTTTCGCCAATCCTGGTGCAGGTCGAAGCGCCACAGTTCGATGTCGGGCGAGACGCATCGAGCGAAATACTCAAAATCGCGGTGAAAACTCCACGCAGGTGCCGCCAGATAGACGATCGTCGGCCGGTCGGCGATCTCGCGCCCGTCAAATAGGTCGGCGGCTGCAAGGATGCCGCGGCGGCGCTGCAATTCGATCTTTCGCCAGTAATCGATCGATTGGAAGACCATCTCGCGGTCGGGCTGTGTTTTTAGCTCGATGATCACTAGCCGGCCGTCACGACGCATCGCGAGCAGGTCGATCTTGTCGTTTGAGAAGCGGAATTGGTTGTAGATCGGTGACAGGATCAGGTTTGCGTCAAGCAATCTGATGTTGTAGCGAAGGATCGATTCCAGCCATGCCTCGGCGGCCGTGCGATATAATTCGTGGCGCTTGTTTGGGCTGTCGAATGAGCGGATCAAACGCAACCCGTCGACAAAGGTAACAAGATCGTCCCAGTCTTCATTGTTCAAGGCCCGCATCGCCCGGCCAACGCCGAACCAAGCTTTTTCGACGCCCATGATCGTCCGGACACGAGCGAACGGCAGCCCTTTGAACCTGAGCGTCTCGCCGTTACGGGCGTAAACGATGTCGATGGAGTCGGGGACGAGGTTGATGATCCTTTGCGAAGTCTTGCTCGGCTCGAAGCGGGCGGGCAAGATGAGTTTCTGCGGCTTTTCACGCCAAAGGTCGCGAATGCGGCGTTTTGGTAATTCCTTTATCCGTGCGGGTTCGGTTCGGCGATCGATCTCGAAGATCGTGAGCTTTGCCCGCCATCGTTCGGTCAAAAGTGCATGCAGTTTTTGTGCGAGCCGCGAGCGGCGTTTCTCGCAGATGATCCAGAGGTCGTTGATCGGCCTTTTTTTACGAAGCGAGAGCTTGTCCGCCCATGTAATGGCAGCAGTCAGCATGCTCTCAGGCGTCAGTGTCGCGGTTACATCGGCGACTGCCGCCATGTGTGTGTTGTCGAGGTCGAGTTCGATCTGAGCGAGGCGCCCGTTTTCGACATTGAGCGAGACGCGACGCAGATTGGCCGTTGCGTAATTGGTTCGGATCAGTTCGGCGATCTCGTTTGCCCTTTTCAGCCTCGCGATCTCGATCTCTGCTGTGATCTCTGACGCCGCCGTGCGTGGGATCAGCCTTATGGTTTCGCGGTTGCGATTGAATGAGCCGGCAACATCGACCAAGACTTCGTTGCCATCGAGTTCGAAACCATTCAGCCGCCACGAGTGAAAGCCGCCCTCGTCAATAAAGCCAAAATGAGCCTTGCCGTCCCCTTCGGCCACTTCGATCTCACCGCTTAGCAGCGGGAATGTGCCCGCCGTCTCGCGAACCAGCAGCCATTCGGCCCGCTCAGCAACGAGGTCGCGCAGCTCGGCCGCGTTCACCATTTGTGATTCTCCGTGAAGTAACGCATCATGGCGGCGGCCCAGTCGGCGTAGCCTTTTTCTGAGGGGTGAATGCCGTCGGCAAAAAAGCCTTCGAGCGTGATGTCGGGCGGCTGAGGATAATACACTACGCGGCGCATCGGGCGTGTGAATTCGATGATGTTCTCGTTGTGCATCTGCGAGAGCCGCCAGAGCACGGACTTGGCGGGCTCGGGAATGGCGGGCGACATTATGATCATCGGGCAGTTTGAGATAAAGATCGCCGCCTCGGGGCATCGCACGCGAAGCATGCCGAGCAGCTCGGTCATATCACGCCGCCAGACGCGCGGGCTGGTGAGCCGCATCACGTCGTTGCCGCCGATGCCGATCAGTATGTGGTCAAAATCGATGTCAGGCACCAGCGGCATCAGCTCGTCGATCACGCGGCGGGCCGTCACGCCATTGCGCCCCACTACATGCCACTCGACCGCGCGGCCGATATGCCCGGCGAGGCATTTGGCAAACTGCCCGGCGAGCGCCTTTTCGTGTGTGCGTGCCCCTAATCCGGCAACGGTCGATTCGCCGATGACGAGCAGGCGTGCGGCGTCTGTGCCTTCGCCCGTCGTGCCGTGCGTCGGGCCGCCGGCATCAGGCAGCAGGCCGACCTTCCACCGCGTGACGCGGCCCTGAATATAGAGCATCGGCGCAAACGGCAATATCGCCAGCCCGCCAAGCACAAAACGCCTCTGTAATCTCGCCAAATTGTCCATATCGGGCGTTATGCTAGAATCGATTCACCTGGATGTCTTTGTCAAATTCGCGTGTGCTCCTGCTCCTGTCGTTGTTGTGTGCCGGCATTTTGCAAGGCTGCACAGCGACGCCGCCCGCCGAGAATGTCAATGCGCCGACACCGGCCGAGGAGTCAAAGAGGTTTCCATTCCCGACGAGCGAGCCCGACGTCTATCAGGCCGACGTCGTGGTGACCACGCTCGGCACACAGACGCACTACTTTGTAGCTCGCAAGGGCGAGTATTCGCGCCTCGACCTCTATCGCGGCGGCAAGCTCGCGACCACGAGTCTCGGCACCGACGCGATCTACACCATCGATCACACCGCCCGGACGTATAAGATGACACCGTCCGGCTCGGGCCGCCCGCCTGTGGCAAACGACGTCGCGAGAGACTTTTTTCAGCGCGGCATGCCCTTTCGCTATGACGAACTTGACCGCAAGGACGGCGTCATCCGATACAAGGCCCGCGACGCCGGCATTGTCGTGTCAATCGACGAAACGTCGGGCCTGATGGTGCGGCAGGAATTTAGCGAGGACGGCGAGACGCTGTTCGTTTATGAGCTGCGAAATGTAAAACTTGACGTTGACGATGCAGTATTCCAAGTCCCGGCCGGCTACCGGCGTGTAACCAAATGACGATCATGAAAGAGATAAGCCCCGAACTGCGCTCGCTGGCGGAAAAGGCCCTCAGCAGCATGCCGCTCTCGCAGATGATAGGGATGCGGCTGTTGGAGCTTCGGCCCGACGAGGCCACCGTCGCCATCGACATGCGCGACGACCTCAAACAGGCGAACGGCGTGCTGCACGGCGGCGTGACGGCGACGCTGATCGATACGGCAATGGCATTCGCCGTGCGCACGCGGCTCGGCATTGATGAGGCCACGACGACGATCGACCTTACCGTCCATTATGTGCGGCCGCACGTGAGCGGGACCATTGCCTGCACGGCTCGCGTCGTCCGCGCCGGAAAACGCATCTTTACCGTCTCGGCCGAGGTGCATAACGAGGAAGGCAAGCTGATCGCGACTGCGATCTCTACCTACACGAGGATCTGAACCACATAGGAACATAGAGCACATAGAACATAAAAGCATTTCCGATGTGTTCTATGTCTCTATGTGGTTGACCTTTTAATGGAGCAGCTACGCAAATTTGCCCGTTATTTCAAACCCTACAAGGGTACCGTCCTTGTCGGCATCGGCTGCATTCTGGCGTCGATGTCGTTCGGGCTGTTCGTGCCCTACATGGTCGGGCGGGCGGTGGACGATCTGCACGCAGGCGTGACTTGGGACAAGGTCGTTTACTATCCGCTGGTGATCCTGGCGATCAATCTTGGAAGCGGCGTCTTTCTGTTCCTGCAGCGTCGGCTGCTGATCAACACGTCGCGGCATATCGAATTCGACATGCGGCAGGATTTTTACGCGGCGCTTGTCGATCAACCACTCGAATATTTCCGCCAGAACCGCGTCGGCGACCTGATGGCACGGGCAACAAATGACCTGGCCGCCGTTCGCCAGATCGTCGGCCCGATGATCCTTTACAGCTTTCAGGCGATCTTCGCCCTGTGCATCTCGCTGCCGATATTGCTCAGCATCTCAACAAAGCTCACGCTGCTGATGCTGATCCCGCGCCGCTGGTCTCGCTTACGGTCAAGTATCTCGGCGGCCAGATACACACCCGCTTTGAGAAGATACAGGAATTTTTCTCCGATATCACCGCCCGTGCGCAAGAGAATCTGACCGGCGTGCGCGTCGTGCGTGCCTACGCTCAGGAAGATGCCGAGATCGAGCGTTTTCAGGTGCTGAACCGCGAATATGCAACGCAAAACCTGCGGCTCGTAAAATATGCCGCCGCTATGCGGCCGATGCTGTTCTTCTTCATCGGACTCGGCTTTGTCATCATCGTTGCCGTCGGTGTGCCGATGGCGGTTCGCGCCGAGATCACGGCGGGCGACTTTACGGCGTTCATCCTTTATCTGCAGCGAATGATCTGGTATCTGATCGCGCTCGGCTATGTCGTCAACCTTTATCAGCGCGGAACGGCGTCGCTTAAGCGATTCAATGCGATACTCGAGGCCGTACCGGCGATCCGCGACGACGAAGGCGTGATCGAACAGCGGCCGATCAGCGGCTCGGTCGAGTTTCGCGATCTGACATTTTCATATGCTGCGAATGGAAACCACGGTGCGTCGTCGAATGGTGGTCAGGAAGGCGGGCTTGCCCCCGCCCTTTCGGAACAACAAGGCGGCGGGGGCAAGCCACCCTTCCGAACTGCAATTGGCTCAAGAGATGTTCTAAAGGATATCGACCTCGTCATTCCGGCCGGCCGGACCGTGGCGTTCGTCGGCAAGACCGGAAGCGGCAAATCGACGCTTGTGTCACTCATCCCGCGGATGATGGACGCTCCTGATGGCAGCGTATTGATCGACGGCCGGAGCGTGCGCGAATATCCGCTGGCACAATTGAGACGCGCGATCGGCTTTGTCCCACAGGAGACTTTCTTGTTTAGCGATACACTGGCGAACAATATAGCGTTCGGCGTGTCAGTACCACCCGCGGTAGCGGGTGGTTTAACGCAGAGTGGAAGTAACATGATGGTGAGCAAAACGGATACTCAACCACCCGCTACCGCAGGTGGCACTGACATGACGGTCGCGTTCGCCGCGGCGATCGCCGGCCTCGCGGACGATATCGAGACCTTCCCCGACGGTTATGAACAACTCGTAGGCGAGCGCGGCATTACATTGTCCGGCGGGCAGAAACAGCGAACGGCCATCGCTCGTGCGGTGATGCGCGATCCGCGGATATTGATCCTTGACGATTCGCTAAGCGCCGTCGACACCTACACCGAGGAAAAGATCCTTCACAATCTGCGCGACGTTCGATCGGGCCGCACGACGCTCATCGTCTCGCATCGCGTCTCGACCATCAAGGACGCCGACCTGATCTGCGTCCTCGCCGATGGCCGCATCATCGAACGCGGCACCCACGACGAGTTGCTTGCCGCAGACGGCGAATACGCCGATCTCTACGAACGGCAACGGCTTGAGGAAGAACTAGAAGCTACGGATTAAGTGAACGGTGGTGGCGGGGGGGAGACTTGAACTCCCGACCTCGGGGTTATGAATCCCGCGCTCTAACCAGCTGAGCTACCCAGCCACGAATTATTGATTATAGTCGGGTGCCGGGAAAAATCAAGGTCGTTGATTTCTGATAAAATTAACGGATCAGCTTTACATTATGCCGATATTTCTGGCCGCCAGCATTGAGAACGCAGCCGTGCTGCTCGATCTTTTCATTATCCTTGCCTCGGCGAAGGTGATGGCCGAGATCTTTGAGCGGATCAGGCAGCCGGCAGTGGTAGGCGAGATAATTGCGGGCGTCATTATCGGCCCGTCGCTGCTGGGATGGGTCGCTCCAGGTGAGGTCATCGGTGTCCTCGCCGAGATCGGCGTCATCTTCCTTCTCTTTAACGTTGGCCTCGAAACAAAACCGCAGGCGATCTTCAGCGTCGGTATGCGAGCGGCGATGGTCGGCGTGTTGGGCGTGGTCCTCCCGTTCGTTGCCGGCTATTTTCTCGCCGTAGCATGGGGTGGCTCATTTGCCGAATCAATGTTCATCGGGGCTGCCCTAGTCGCGACATCGGTCGGCATCACGGCACGTGTGCTCGGGTCGATGGGCCTGCTCGACGAACCGACGGCGAGGGTAATACTCGGTGCGGCCGTGATCGATGACATTCTCGGCCTTATCATTCTTTCACTCGTCTCGACGGTCAGCCAGGGAAGCGTGAGCTACGCGGGGCTCGCCAAGACGGCGGCCGCGGCCGTGCTATTCACGGGATTTGTTGCGTTGGTCGGTTCACGTGTAATTAACAGGTTGGCCCCATTCATCGAACGGCTCCGGCTTGGCAAGCCGTTCTTTACCCTCGGACTGATCCTGTGCCTCGGCCTATCTGTAGCGTCGATCTACGTCGGCATCGCGGCTATCATCGGCGCTTTTCTCGCGGGCATGGCCCTCGCCGAGGCCACTGAGGAGAATGAAAAGATGCACCGGCTGACCAGCGGCGTATCTGAGTTTCTCATCCCGTTCTTTCTAGTAAATATCGGAATGCAGTTGAGCCTGACGGTGTTTCGAGATGCGTCCGTCGTTGCCTTTGCGGCCGTGCTGACATTGGTAGCTGTGGCGACGAAATTTGTCGGCTGCGGGCTCGGCGGCTGGGGCCTGAGCCGCCGCGAGATGGCACAGATCGGTATCGGAATGGTCCCAAGAGGCGAGGTAGGCATCGTCGTCGCGCAGATCGGACTCGGCCTTGGCGTTATCGGCCAGACATTTTTTGCATCAGTCCTCTTTATGGCGGTAGCCACGACTCTGATCGCACCGCCATTGATCAAGGTGCTATTTACGGCGAGGAAGGCAGGCAATGAGGTGGACGAGTTTTCTCGTATAGGGTAATGCGCACAACTAATAGATCCCGGCGGCCGTCAAAACGGAATATGCTACGCAACTTATTGATGATCGGTCTCATCGCTGCGGCTTGTTCGTATGCGCACGGCCAGTCGGTACAATTCCGCTCGATCAGGGTCATTACCGAGCCGAATGCGGTTGTTTGGGTTGACGGCGTTCGATTTGGAAAGACAGACGCATCGGGCCGGCTCGATATCAAAACGATCGCAACGGGGGCTCACAGCTTGCGTGTGCGGGCTGACGGCTTTAAGGAGAGAACACAGCCGATAACGGCGGCGAGGCGGGGTGATCTGCCGATTGGGCTTGTAAAGACGACCGACGACGCCGAATTGGCTTTCCAGGAGGCAGAACGGCTGACCCTCGTCGATCGCGAAAAGGCCGAGGACGCCTATCGCAAAGCGATCCGCCTGAGGCCCGCTTATCCCGAGGCATACCTTGCCCTTGCCCGCACCCTTGCCGATATGGGCGACCTCGATGAGGCCCAAAAGGCAATTGCTCAGGCCCGCAAGTACCGTCCCGGATATGCCGAGGCCTCGGCAGTTCTTGGCCGCATCTACAAGGAAGGCGGCGAAGAGGAAAAGGCCATCGCGTCGTTCAAACGTGCGATCACCGAGGGCCGGGGATTTCAGCCGGAGGCATACGCCGGGCTTGGGCTGCTCTACAAGGAAAAGGCCGAGGGCTACGGCGGCGGCGGTGATTTTGAGCTTGAGGATGCAGCTTACACGGATTCCGCGAAGAACCTCAAGCAGTCACTCAAACAGCTCTCCGGAGCGCCGGATACGATCGTTATTTACCAACTGCTGGGCCTGATATACGAGCGGCAAGAGCGTTGGAAGGAAGCCATCGCAAACTATGAGGAGTTCCTCCGCATCTTCCCCGATTCGGCTGAGGCAACAGCGGTCCGTTCGTTCATTGTCCAGATAAAAAAAGAAATGTCACCGTCGCCCCAGTGACATTTCCTTTGCTGAACTCTAGCGTCCTTTTCTACTGCAGCTCGACCCAATCGCCGGTGTGGATCTCCTGTCCCGTGCGCGTGATGACGACGGTCGCTGTTCGTTCTTTAACATTCAGCACCACAGCCTCGCCAACGATCTTTCGGAGCGGCGGGCGGCCCTGCTTGGCTTCGCGGGTGGTAATGTGGCTCCCTTGGGCCAGTTCGCCGGTCTTTCGTGACGACTGATTTGAGAACTTGCCGCCCTTGTATTCGTCGCTTTGGAAGCCGTAATCGCGGCCGGTCGGATATTCCTTCTGCGTCCGTTTCATCAGGTTACCGTCGTCGAGCGGGCGAAAGATCGTGAGCTTGTTGCCGACCTCGACGCTGTCTTCGGCCCCGAGATCGACGTAGGCGATAAAGTCGCGCGAGAGCATCTCGGCACCGTCGCGAGACATCAGGATGCGACCGGTTGCCTTACCCGACGGATCGGCCCAGAGATTCAATACTGGTTGAGGATCGTGCTTCGGACTGGCTCGCTTCTCGATAAGCTGGACGAGATCGCCAAGTAGGAAATTATCGCATGACGAGGCGACGCGGGCGACCGATACGGTGTCTTTGACATTCACTACCTCGAGAGCCCCGAGTTCCTGGACCCAATAGCCGATGTTCCCTTTATCGGTCCACGCGCTCTTGACAGAACCGCGCGGGCGGACGACGGCGAACATATCGCCAACGCTGACACCCTTGTCTCGGCCCATATTTATATAGACAAAATCATTCTCGGCATAGAAGTATCCATCGGCCTCATGTTGGCCGCCGACAATACTGTTCACAGTACTGATGGCGCTCGTCTGGATATAGCCGGCGCAATAGAGATTATTGCCGTCGGCGGTCGCCATGCGGGGCTTTGCCTTGTCGATAATAAGTGTCGGGTTGCCCTTCGGATTCTGTGCCGCCAATATGGCGGGAAAACAAAGCAGCGAAAGGCAGATCAATACGAAACGGAAGGTCACGGTTTTTTGAAGGTTCACGGTCATCTCCCTGGTGTTTGGTTTCACCGCTTAGATCGCCCGAACGGGCCGCGGTACTAAGGTCGTTCAAAAACCCAATGGGCCAAGATCATTGTAGAATGTTCATCGAGCTTTGGTCAACAAGTTTTTACACATACTCGCTGAAGGCCTAACCCTCTCACCTGCGGAGTTTGCACGTAGAAACGCCTATTTGCTAGTATCAACGCTTGCGGTTTCGGCCCCCAACGCCGTCCGCATTTACATCAGGCCGGTGTAGCTCAGCTGGTAGAGCAGTTGATTTGTAATCATCAGGTCGGGGGTTCAAGTCCCTTCACCGGCTCCAGTATTAGAAAGGGCGGGGATCGATGTCCCCGCCCTTTTGTTTGAACCAAGGTTACTTACTATGGCATAACCTCAACGAATCTGGGAAGCGAGACCGGTTGATTGAGGTAGACGCCGAATTCGGTGCCTGATTTGACCTCGGCTTCGGGGCCCTTTAAGAGTCTTTCGCCGAGAAATCCGGCGCCGGCGCCGATCGCTGCTCCGATCGCAGTAGCTTTCCCGCCGCCGACCATTGCACCGAGCACAGCACCACCGGCCGCACCGCTGCCGATAAAGATGATCTTGCGGTGCTTCATCTTGTCGCCGCTCACGGTTCCCTCGTCATCGCTCGAAGACTTGCCTTCGGTGAGTTCGGTCAGTGAGCCATTGATGGTGCGGACACGGCCGTTTGGCAGCTTTACGGAGATAAAGCTGGCATCGATCTCGCCCGGTTTGCCGCCTTTCGCGGCGGGCTTGACAGCGTCGACGCGGCCCGTGATCCGGCTGCCGGTCGGGATGACGACCACTCCGTTGTTCGCATAGACCGGTTCCGTAACCGTCACAAAAAATGTATTACCGACCTTCGCCGTCTTTGAGCTGATCGTTTTTTCGATGCGTACGCGTATTACTGTGCCTGTATCGACCGAGTAAACGGGTGTGACCGGTTTTGCCACTGATTTCCGTACGACCGGCTTTCTCTTGATCACAGGTTTTTGGGCAGAAACGATGCCGACGCCGCACAACAAAAGCAGCGAAAGCATCGCGACGATGTTCTTAGAATATGACCATTGTTTCATTGGTTTTTATCTCCTCAGGTTACGGGATCAAAGAGCGGACGGCTAGGATGAATGGCCGTGCGCCGCTTTTGACACGAAGACAGAAGAATAGGTTGCTAGGAATGTTATGTCAATTTATTGAAATCCGTCGAGATTAGACATATATTTGAGCGACAACATAATTTCACAGCTCCTTTGGAGGCGGCCCCCGGCGTAAAAACCGGGGGTCGACCAGTTTAGAAGCAACGTTAAACAAGATTTTGCAGGAGAAAATATGCAGCTGATCGCCCCAACGTTTTTGCTCTTCGCCCTGAACCTTCTGGATGCCTTGCTCACGATCGTCTGGGTCCGGAGCGGCGTCGCGACTGAGGGCAATCAATTGATGGCGAGCTTGCTGGACATCGGCAATGGGCCTTTTCTGATCGTGAAGATAGCCATCGGCTTGGTGGCCGGCGTTGTTCTCATCCGCTGGGGAAGCCGGCCGTTGGCGAGATACGGGCTCGTGATCGCATTGGCTGTGTATCTTGGGCTTATGGCGATCCATCTCTTTACGGGGCTTGCAGCCTTTGGTGTTGTCTCAAATACCGCTCTTCACGATGCGGCCCGGGCCCTTATGATCTGACGTTTTCTCGAAACACCGGCCCACCGACCTTCGTAACTCAATACGCAACCCGCGCGGATTTTTGAAGCATCAAAAATCTGGTATTTTACAGTTTCGGAAGGTAGGTCATTATGTCCAGACAATCGGTTTATCAACTATCGAGCCGGCAATTGCTGCTGCTCGCACTTTCCAGCGCCCTTGTGGCGGTCGGTATTTCGGCGTTTCTCTATAGCTACGGCACGTATTGGTTCAGTGAGCAGGCCGCCCCGCCCGCGTTCGCCGAGGACGTTGAGCGGTCGATCTCTGACCCATCGACCGTGAGCGACGAACAGAACAGCATCGAGGTCTATCGGACGATCTCGCCCGGTGTAGCATTTATCAACACAACATCCTATTCGCAGGACTGGTTTGGCAATGAGCAGGAAGGCAAGGGTAATGGGTCGGGCTCCGTGATTGATGCAAATGGCCATATCGTGACCAATTATCACGTTATCGAGGGTGCCCAAAAGCTGACGGTAAGCTTTGGCGGTGATAAGGTCTATCCGGCAACGGTCGTAGGTGGCGATCCTGATACGGACCTTGCGGTGATCAAGATCGACCCGCCGGCCGGCATGACGATCGTGCCGATAGGTGATTCGGATAAGCTTATCGTTGGCCAAAAGGTCTTGGCGATCGGCAACCCGTTTGGACTCGACCGAACCCTTACGACGGGCGTTATTTCCGGCCTTCAGCGTCCGATACGAGCCAGGAACGGACGGCCGATAGATGCTGCTATTCAGACAGATGCCTCGATCAATCCGGGAAATTCGGGTGGACCTTTGCTCGACAAATTTGGCAAGATGATCGGTATCAACTCGCAGATACTATCTCCCGCGGGCGGTTCGGTCGGTGTCGGATTTGCAATTCCGGCGGCCACCGCGAAACGGATCATCCCGCAGCTTATCCAGTTCGGTGAGGTCCGGCGCCCAAAACTAGGAGCGACCCTTCCAAGTGTCGAGGACCTCAAGCAACGCGGTTATCGACTGCCCGTAGATCAGGGGCTCCTCGTTCTGCAGATCCAGCCGGGCGGATCAGCGGATCGTGCCGGGTTACGCAGCGTAACGTCGGATGGTCAGATCGGCGATATCATCCTTTCGGGCGAAGGACAGAAGCTTAACAATATTGATGATCTCTATCGCTTGCTTGACCGAAAGCAGATCGGCGATACGGTCAACTTTGAGGTATTCCGTGCCGGTCGCAGCACCACGGTCGCGGTCCGACTGCTCGGAAGCCCTGGCAGGGCCGCTCAGCCGACAAGGCGAACATTCTAACTCCAGTTAAGAGACTGAGATACAGAGGCTGTCATGATTGGCAGCCTCTTATTGTTGTTTGTGCGTGATAGAGTTAAATCGATGTTAAAGGATGAGCTAGAGCGGGCGATGTCACTCGCTCTTACGGTCGGCCTCGAAATAATGGCCTATTACGCGACTGAGTTTGTCGCTGAAGAAAAGATCGGGGCTGACGATCGAGTGGAGCCTGTCACTGAGGCAGACCGGCGTGCGAGCAAGATCATCGTCGACGCTCTCGCGAAAGATTTTCCGCTCGATGCCGTGTTGTCGGAAGAGGAACCTGATGACACTGCACGACGGCTCGCCAGCAAGCGCGTATGGATAATCGACCCGCTCGACGGAACGGCGGGCTTTGTCAAGCGAGACGGAGATTTCTCAGTGCAGATCGGCCTCGCGGAGACTGGCGTTCCGGTGGTCGGCGTTGTCTACATGCCGTTTCATCGTAGTCTCATGTATGCTGCCAAGGGAACAGGGGCATTCCTTGTGAGAGGTGACGAGGCCCCACAGCGTTTGACCGCATCGTCGACTGCCGATCTGGCGCGACTTACCTTGGCAATGTCGCGCAATCATCCGAGTTCCCGCATGGGCAAGATTATTGATGCCTTCGGTTTTGAAAAGATCCACAATCGCGGATCGGTCGGGCTTAAGGTCGGATTGATAGCGAACCGGACCTGCGACATATACATTCACCCTAGCCCGCGGACAAAGCTCTGGGATACATGCGCTCCACAGATCATCCTCGAGGAAGCCGGCGGGCGATTTACGGATCTATTTGGCGAGTCGTTCAAATATGACCGACGTGACCTGCAAAATCGTAACGGTATTCTCGCGACTAATGGAACTGCCCACGACGCAGCTATCGAACGGCTCAAGCCGCTGCTCGATGAATTTGGCCGAGTTCCACATCAGTACTAGTTCGTGCCAAAAGCGCTTAAGTTATTGTGTTTGACATCTGATTATGTTAAACATATACCTCAAGTAGCTCTTCAGCGCGCTCAGGTTAAAACAAAAAAGGGAAGAATTTACGTGCTTTCTGATTCATTAAGCGGCGCCGCGGTCAATGCCGCAGTGGAACGGCCGATCATTAAGGCGGGCGATTATCTTAACAAGCTCACCGGCGAGCACATCGAATACGAGTGCCGACGAAAGCTCGACGCGGGTGCAAGAGAGATCGTTCTTGATTTTGGCGAGACCGAATTGGTGAACAGCATCGGCATATCGATACTTCTCGGAATCGCCGATGTTGCGGCGGCGCGAGGGGCAAGGATAATTTGCTCCGATGTAAGCGAAGAAACCATCGAACTGTTTGAAATGCTGGGCGTGACAAGGCATGTGACACTGGCGTGAGGCGGCGTAATTATGGCAGAGCATGACCACAAATTGATCCATGCGTTCGGGGCATTGGCCGAACTAGGCCAGGAGGTCACGAATAAGAACAGTTTTCAGGAAACGATACGCACATCACTGCATTTACTGTCGGGCGCTCTTGGGATCATGCGCGGTGCGGTAGCTCGATATTCGCGTTTTGGCCACGAACTGAACATGCTCGCCGTTCGTAGTCTTGGCGATGATTTTCCGCTGAGCCTAACGCTGACGCCTGAGGATGAGCGGCAGTTCCTCTCCTGCGGTCTACATCCGATCGAGATCCGCGACGCGCAGGTCCTGCCATTTTTTCAGATATACGACGTGAGCTTTGGCGGACGGCGGCTCGAACTGTTCGTGCCGCTTGTCGTTCGCGACGAGATCGTCGGAGCTATCTTTCTTGGCGAAAAGGCGACTGGTCTGCCTTACACAAACTACGAGAAGGACATCATCTGCGCCATGGGCCATCACATCGGCGTGGCGATAGCCCAGCGCAACCTGATGGCCGAGATCGAGCGGCAGGCCGACGAGAACCGGCGGCTGTTTGACGAGATGCGTTCGACCTACAACGATACGGTGAAGGCCTTTGCCGCGGCGATCGACTGTAAGGACAAATACACCGAAGGGCATTCGGTCCGCGTGGGCCGCTTTTCGGAGATCATCGCTTCCGAGCTTGGCTGGGGCAAGGAAGAGACCGAGGGCGCGGCGGTCGGCGGCTATCTTCACGACGTCGGCAAGCTCACCGTAGAGCGAAGGATCATCAATGCTCCGTATCGCATCAACGCAAAGGAATCGGCCGAACTCAACAAACATCCCGTGGTCGGCTACGAGATACTTCAGCCCATCCATCACCCGTATGCCGATGTGCCGCTTGCGGCGAAATATCATCACGAACGCGTCGATGGCCGCGGTTATCCCGACGGACTCTATGACCGCGAGATACCGTATGTTGCCAAGATCGTGACGCTCGCCGATTCGTTCGACGCGATGACGACCGACCGGCCGTATAAAGCACGCCGTCCGGCGAAAGAGGTCATCGACGATATGAGGATGAATTCCGGCAAACAGTTTGCCCCCGAGATCGTTACGGCATTTCTCGGCGGCCTGCTGAGGGAACTCACGGGCGAAGCCCGCGACCGCCGCTTCCGACGCCTGCTCGGCCGCGATTACATGGAGGCCGAAGGCCTCGCCGGCAAGATCCGCGCGACACTCAACGAAATGAAGCCCACCACGCCCATGACCTACGTCGCCGCCGCCGGCATCGGTGATCGCCCAATCCACTAGAACCACAGTAACGGGCATGACGATCGGGCGTAGAAATACCTGTGTCGCTACGCTCGATTCGTTTGCCGTTCCGGCCTGCGCGTTTCGCCCAGGGGCTTCACGTGTAGCTATCGTAATTTCCGCGTCCTGTGTACGCCCAGGAGAAGCTAGCGATCCGTGTTTTCGAGTAACTGAAGGAATTTTTTGGCGGCGAGGGAGAGTTCGCGGTCGGTGCGGTGGATGACGCCGACGGAGCGGACCCAGTATTTTTCTGCGAGCGGGATGACGGCGAGGGTGCCCGCCTTTTTTGCTTCGATAACGGCGGGTTCGGGAACGATCGCGAGGCCGAAGCCGACTTCGACGGCCCGCTTGATCGTCTCGATGTTATCGAATTCGGCAACCTTTCTGACCTCGACGTTGTTGGCCTTGAAGATATTGTCCATCGCCTTGCGCGTCGGCACGTCCCGCTCAAAATGGACAAAGTTCTCACCATTCAATTCCGTTACCTTGGCCTTTTTTCGTGAGGCGAGCTTGTGGTCAGGCGGCGCGATCAGGACGAGCAGATTATCCGGCATTGGCGTGACGGTCAGGCCCCGGCGCGGCTCGGGCAGGGCCAGGACACCCAATTCGACGCCGCCACTTAGCACCTCGCGAACGACGCGCGTGCTGCGCAGATATTCAAGATCGATCTTTGCAGCCGGAAACCGTCGCAGGAATTCGCGGACCTTGGCCGGCAGTTCGTGGAGGCCCACACTGTAAACGGTCGCGACCTTGACGGTCCCGCCGACCTTGCCGACGACGCCTCTCAAGCTTTCCTGCATCTGGTCATAGGCGTCGAGCACATTTCGCGATTCGCGATAAAAGACCTCACCTGCGGCCGTGAGTTTTACCTCGCGACGGCCTCGTATACGCTCCAGAAGGCGGCGTTTGAACCTCTCTTCGAGAGAACGGATCTGCTGGCTGACGGCCGATTGGGTGACGAAATTCCGTTCTGCGGCGAGCGAGAAGCTCTCGAGGTCCACTAGGTCGCAGAAAACTTTTAGCGTTTCGATGTGCATTTCTAATAAGCTCTTCTGTTAAGTCGCTTCATTATTTTTCATTTTATCTTATCTGAAACGAGACTTATCATAAAAATTTCAGGTGTAAGCTTGGCGAACTTTGCCGTTTGCCTTTAGACTTTAGAAAAGACCTCAGAGACTCGGATCAAGTAGATGGCGATCGAATTCTCCAGAACGTTTCTGTTGCGCAAGCTACATCAGATCAGCGGTATTGCGCCGTTGGGACTGTTCTACTTCGTCCACCTCTATACGAATTCAACTGTATTGAATGGCGGCAAGGTCTTTAACGAGCACGTTGCCGACATCCATGAGATGCCGTATCTTCTCCTGATCGAGATCGGCGGCATCTTCCTGCCTTTGATCTTTCATTCGGTTTACGGCATTCTCATCTCGTCGGAATCCAAGCCCAATGTCCTCGCGTATGGCTATGCGAGGAACTGGTTTTATCTTTTGCAGCGGCTGACCGGGATATATTTATTCTTCTTTCTTTTCTTTCACATTCTGAACTTCCGGTTTGGCCTGATACCGGGGCTGAACATGACGCCGGTGGCGGGCAATGCGCATCGTGCGTTTGGGATAGTTTCGGACGAATTCCAGATCACATGGGTGTTGGTGGTGTATATCTTGGGCGTGCTTGCAACAGCATGGCATCTGGCATATGGTGTGTTCCTTTTCGTCGTCGATTGGGGGTTGGTGATAGGCGAAAAAGCGCAGAAGCTTACAATGTATGCATCTCTTACATTGGCCTTGGTCCTTGGCGTTACGGGCGTGAATGCGGCTTTTGCATTTGTCCGGCCCTGCGGCCTGTTGCCGCAGGCTTTATGTGAGACGCCGCGTCCGACGTTTGATCGGCCGCAGCCCGGAGTGCGGTAGAGTTTTTTTGTTATGGCAAGAGGTCTAAAAATAGCTATCGTCGGCGGCGGCCTCGCCGGTCTGGCGGCGGCGATGAAGATCGCCGAGGCGGGCCACGACGTTGACCTGATCTCGGTCGTGCCTGTAAAACGGTCGCACTCGGTCTGCGCTCAAGGCGGCATAAACGGCGCGGTAAATACCAAGGGCGAGGGTGATTCGCCGGCGAAGCATCTAGACGACACCGTATATGGTGGCGATTTTCTCGCGAACCAGCCACCTGTCAAGCGAATGTGCGACATGGCGCCCGAGATCATTTACCTATTTGATCGAATGGGCGTCCCATTTTCGCGGACGAAAGAAGGTTTGATGGATTTTCGCCGCTTTGGCGGGACGCTGCATCATCGCACGGCGTTTTCGGGGGCGTCGACGGGACAACAGCTTCTCTACGCGCTGGACGAACAGGTTCGCCGATGGGAGGTTGCCGGCAAGGTCACGAAATACGAAGGCTGGGAGATGGTCTCGCTAGTGCTCGATGATAATCAGGTCTGTCGAGGCCTCGTAGCGATGAACTTGCAGTCGCTGGAATTGAAGTCATTCTCGGCTGATGCGGTCATAATGGCGACAGGCGGACCCGGACTGATCTTCGGTAAATCGACCAATTCGATGACGTGTACCGGCTCGGCAACATCAGCCTGTTATCAACAGGGAGCAAGATACGCAAATGGCGAGTTCATTCAGGTGCACCCGACGTCGATTCCCGGTGAGGACAAGCTGAGGCTGATGAGTGAATCGGCCCGCGGCGAGGGCGGCCGCGTTTGGGTACCGAAGGCCGACGGCGATGCGCGAAATCCGCGTGATATTCCCGAGAGCGAGCGTTGGTATTTCCTGGAGGAAAAATATCCTGCGTATGGCAATCTGGTTCCGCGTGACATCGCGACGCGCGAGATATTCCAGGTCTGTATCGAGGGCCATGGAGTCGGGGGCGAAAATCAGGTCTATCTGGATCTGACACATATTCCGGCCCAGACGCTGACCGAACGGCTTGGTGCAATTCTTGAGATCTACGAGATGTTCGTCGGTGACGACCCGCGATTTGTGCCAATGCGTATTTTTCCCGGCGTGCATTATTCCATGGGCGGATTGTGGGTCGATTTTGAACAGCGGACAAATATCCCCGGACTCTTCGCCGCGGGTGAATGCGATTATTCGATACACGGCGCGAATCGGCTTGGGGCCAACTCGCTTGTTTCCTGTGTTTACGGCGGCTTCGTTTCGGCGCCTTCGGCCATTGAGTATGCGAAAAACGTCGAACGCGGGACTACGGAAAGCAACGGCATTCATGACTCGGAGCTAAAGCGCCAACAAGAGATCAACGACGCCATCATCAGCAGCGAAGGTGGTGAGAATCAGTACAAGCTGCACGAAGAACTCGGCAAGGTGATGACCGACAATGCAACCGTAGTTCGCTACAACGACCGGCTGCAGGCGACAGACGATAAGATCCGTGAACTGCAGGAGCGCTTTCAAAAGATCTCGATCAATGATTCTAATCTCTGGGCGACACAGGCGGTGCCACATGCGAGGCAGCTAAAGAACATGTTCGAACTGGCGCGCGTCATTGCACTCGGAGCACTGAACCGCAACGAATCGCGCGGCGCACATTACAAGCCTGATTTTCCGGATCGCGATGACGAGAATTTCCTAAAGACGACGATCGCGGAGTATGCAGTCGAGGCTCCTGTGTTGAGCTATGAACCGGTCGACATCTCGCTGATCGAGCCGCGAAAACGCGATTATTCCAAGGGTAAGAAATGACAGCTGTTCATCACGAAAAGGCGCGGCTTGACAACCCTCCCGCGAAGATCAAATTCAAGATCCAACGACGGGAGCGCGAGGGCGGGCCGACGCGCTGGGAAACCTTCGAAATACCGTATAGGCGAAACCTAAACATCATTTCAGCACTCATGGACATTCGCAAGAATCCGGTGACCGCCGACGGGAAACAAACAACACCGCCGGTCTGGGACATGTCGTGCCTCGAGCAGGTCTGCGGTATCTGCACTATGGTGATCGATGGCCGCGTGCGCCAGTCGTGCTCTGCGTTGATAGACGATCTGCTGCTTCGATCGAATAGCGACACCGTGACCTTGCAGCCGATGTCAAAGTTTCCGAATGTGCGAGACCTTAAGGTAGACCGGTCGAGAATGTTTGACCATCTCAAGCAGGTCGAGGCTTGGATAGAATTGGACGGCACATATGATCTCGGTCCGGGGCCGCATATCCCGAATGAGACTGCCCAGGAACGTTATGTCTATTCGCGATGCATGACGTGCGGCTGCTGTCTTGAAGCCTGTCCTCAATATAGCGGTGAGCAATACATTGGCCCGCAGGCAATTGCGCAGGCAAGGCTGTTTAATATGCATCCCACGGGCAAGATCACGAAGACCGAACGCCTGAATGGCCTGATGGGCGATGATGGGATAACAAACTGCGGGAACGCGCAGAACTGCATGCAGGTTTGTCCGATGAACATTCCACTGCCCAAGGTCATTTATGAGACCAACCGTGATATCACTGTGGACGCCCTGTTTGGCTGGCTGAAGAAATAACCGCTATTTAACGGAAAACGTGCGGGCGATCGAGTCCGTCTGGCCTCGCAGGGACCGCATTGAGTCTTTCAATCCGGTGAAGCGAAGCAAATAAACGGATGCGTTACCCGAGCGCAGGAAATAGAATCTCCCGGCCATCGTGCGGCCTGCCGCGACATATTCGAAGTTGTAGATCGTGCCTTTTAGTTTACCTGCGAAGTTCTCTTCCTTTCCGGCGACGAATCCGAGGCGGAACATCAGCTTTTGTTCCTCGTCACGAACAAGATCAGTGAGCAGGCCGTCGCGAGCCATTGACTGTTTGCGAACTTCGAGGTGGCCGTTGCGCCGGTCTCCGAACACATACTCTACACCGGCATCCGTGGCGGACGGTTTGACCGTTATCTTCCATTTTTCATCCGGCAGGAGGAACGTGTAGTCGGCCAGCGGATCACTGAATGCCTGATCCTGGCCATACGCCGACATGACGACTGCCAAGAGGACGAAAAACGGGAGCAAATATCGCGATCTATCTGTCAGCATTGAGTGGTTCCTCTGTCGAATTCTAGCGTAAAGTTAACCAAATATCGAGACATTCGATGAGAGACATCGTCGGCTTGTTGCCCAAGTAACATATCCGACGAGTGCGGATTTCTTCGACAAATACATAATGCGCGGCATCTAATCTGATAGCTATTATTAGAGAGGCAGATTTTATGAACAAGCATAACAGGGTGACGCGCAAACTTGCGGCCGCCGGTCTCATGACGGTTTTACTGGCTCCCGTGATCTCGGTAAAGGGCGAAAAACGGGCCTATACGAAGCTCACGGAGGAACAGAAGATCATTCATGTGCTAAATCGGCTTGGTTTCGGTGCCCGACCGGGTGAGGTTGATAAGGTGAGGGCTATCGGCCTGCAGAAATTCATCGATCAACAGCTCGATCCGGCGTCGATCAAGGATGATGTCTTGGAGGCCAAGGTTAGAGATCTCGAGGCATTTAACCTGTCGACCTCTGAACTTTTTGCGAAATATCCGAATCCGGGCGCCCTGTTGCGGCAATTAGGCGGTAATCGCGGGCAACAGCCCGCCCAGAACGTTGACGAGATGGGTGAGGCCGAGAGGCGTGATCGCCAGCGAAAACTTCGCGAGTATTACCAGAAATACGATCTGAGACCGGCGAATACGCTGCTGCCACAGATCTCGACAAACAGGGTGCTGCGGGCCGTGTATTCCGAGCGGCAGCTTCAGGAGGTGATGGTCGATTTTTGGCAGAACCACTTTAACGTGTTTGCCGGCAAGGCGGCTGTCCGTTGGTATATTCCAAGCTACGAACGCGACGTCATTCGGAAGAACGCCCTTGGCAATTTCAAAGACCTTGTCGTCGGTACCGCACAGCACCCGGCGATGCTGTTCTATCTCGATAATTTCGAATCGATGTCGCCAAACGCTCAAGTTCGTGGTCAGGGTCGCGAAGGACAGCGGTTACAGCAGTTTATGCGGAATGGCGGACAGTTGACTCCGCAGATGCGAGAGCGTATCCGTCGACAGACCGGTGCCACTGATTCTGAGATCGAGGGACGAATTCGGCAGATGCGGAGCGATCAACAACCCGGACAGGCGCGACAGCGTCGCGGAATTAATGAGAATTATGCCCGCGAGCTGATGGAACTCCATACACTTGGCGTTGACGGCGGCTATACGCAGAAGGACATCGTCGAAGTTGCCAAATGCTTTACCGGCTGGACGATCGCTGACCCGCGCGGTTATCGGAGCGCGGCTGCAAACGAGATCAACGGAACGGAGAACCGCCGGATCGCACGCCTACAGCGAATGGCGGGCGTGCCTGACGATATCGAGAGCGGTGAATTCTATTTCAACCGCAACTGGCACGAGGGCGGGGCAAAGACTGTCCTTGGCGAGAGAGTGGACGAAGGCGGTGTCGGAGATGGCCTGAAGGTCATCGATATCCTAGTTGCCCATCCATCAACGGCGAAGTTCATCGCGCGAAAACTGGCAGTGAAGTTTGTGAGCGACACCCCGAGCGAGGCACTCGTCGGCCGGGTGGCGGAGGCCTTCAGCAAGTCGAAGGGCGATATCAAGGTAACGTTGAGGGCGTTGTTTACGGACAAGGATTTTTTTGCCCCTGAAAACTACAGAGCGAAGATCAAGTCACCGTTTGAGCTTGCTGTGAGTTCGATCCGGGCGCTCGGTGCTGAGACTGTCGGCGGCCCTGCAATGCTGGGAATGCTTACGAAGCTAGGCGAGGTGCCGTACGGCTATCAGGCCCCGACCGGGTATCCGGACACTGCTGAGGATTGGGTGAATACGGGTGCTTTGCTCGAGAGGTTAAATTTCGCCGTTGCGATCGCAAGCAACCGAATTCCCGGAACTCGCGTCGATCTCAGGGGGTTCGATCCGAAAGACAAGCGACGGATGCTTGACGTAGCTATCGAACAATTGCTTGATGGGGACATCTCGCAGACAACGCGGGCAACGTTGCTCAAACAGGTCGCACAACCATTACCGGAGGTCAAAGCACCGGCCGAGTTGGACGATGGGTTGACCGTAGATAATATGCGGGGTGGACAGCAGGGCGGTCGAAATCGACAGGTTCGGCTACTCGAACCGAGCGGTGATCCAGAAGTATTTAAGGTTGTGAGCCTGGTGCTCGGCACGCCCGAGTTTCAGCGACAGTAAATGATGAAAAGCCGTCAGAAGGCCGTGTTTTTATTGCTCTCTGCGTTGTTGCTCGTTCGCGGTGTCGCCGGGCAGGCGATGGTGCCCGACGCCGAGAGATTTCGGCTCGCGGCAGAATATTCACGCGAGAACCAAGGCGTATCGATGCTCGTGATCAAGGGCGAGAAGGTCGTATTTGAGGATGCGGCTCTCGATCTTGTCAAGGATATTCCATGGATGCTGGCGAGTGGGACGAAATCGTTCTCAGGGGTGATGTGTGCAGCCGCGATCGACGACAAGCTGATCTCGGGTTATGACGAGAAAGTTGCGGATACGATCACCGAATGGAAGAACGATGCCCGTAGATCAAAGGTAACGATCCGCCAACTTCTATCACTGACAAGCGGCATTGATGCAGGGCAGATCATGGTTGTTCCCACTTACGCCGATTCGATCGCGTCACCGGCGACATACGAACCAGGCACACATTTTGAGTATGGCCCTGTGCCATTTCAGATCTTTGGGGAGGTGATGACTCGGAAGCTGCTGTCGCGAAAGGAGACGGTTATGACATATCTCAAACGCCGTATCCTTGACCCGATAGGCATGAATGTTTCGCACTGGAGATCGTTCGATGATCAACCGCTGCTGCCGCAGGGCCTGGTCTTGCGGGCGAGCGAATGGGCAAAGTTCGGCGTGCTGCTTCGGGATCGCGGCAAATGGAAAGGAAAGCAGATCGTCAGTGCAAAATTACTCGATGAACTCCTGATCGGCTCCAATGCGAATCCCGCCTACGGGTTGACCTTTTGGCTGAACGCTGACGGGATCGGGCCGTCGGGCGGTTCTCGCCCGGGCATCTCGGGTGATATCGGCATGAAGAAGGTAAGCGAGATTCCCGACGTCTATATGGCTGCCGGAGCAGGGAACCAACGGCTTTACATCATTCCGTCACATGATTTGGTTGTTGTCAGATTCGGTATATTTGGCGGGTTCGACGACCGCGAATTCATCTCAAGGCTGCTGGCCGGGAAGTGATGCTCGCCGCCGGCCGATCGCAAAAATCTTGATCAGAGCTAATCCTGCGACAAATCCGCCGATATGGGCGGCATATGCGACGCCGCCGGTTCCTGCGGGTGTGAGATATCCGACGACAAGTTGATAAACGATCCACACGCCGAGGGCCACATAGGCTGGTATTGTTGTTAGGAAATTAAAGACGATCGCTCGAACCTCGTTTCGCGGAAACAGCAAGAGATAGCCGCCAAGAACTCCTGATATAGCCCCTGATGCGCCGAGCATCGGTATTATCGAACTCGTGTCCATTGCGATCTGCGCAATGGCTGCACCAACACCGCACACGAGATAGAACAGCAAATAGCGAATGTGCCCGAGCACATCCTCAAGATTGTCGCCGAACACGAACAGAAACATCATGTTCCCGAAAATGTGCATGATGTCGCCATGCATGAACATCGAGCTTAGGAAATTGAAGTATACGGGCAGCGGCGTGGCATAATGCGTCACCTGGCCGATGTTGCCGAATGAGTCACGAATGACTTGGACACCCGTCAGATCAGTACCGGTAGTGATCTCCCTCGGAACAAGCGAGAACGCGTATGAGAATCCGTCGTTGCTCCCGAGTTGCTGCAGCAAAAGAAAGACCAGAACATTGACCGCAATTATCGCCCAATTGACGACTGGCGTGATCCTCCGGTCAGAATTGTCATCACCAATTGGAAACATACCTTAACCGATCCCTGCACTCTCAGACGTTCGAAGTAATTCGTGGCCTTCGCTCCTGGCGACAAACGTTGCGGCCGTAATGTCGCCAACTACGTTCAACGTCGTGCGGCACATATCGAGGATCCTGTCCACGCCGAGGATAATTGCGATCAGGGCCGGGTCGATACCTATCATGGCGAGAATGCCGATGATGAATGGGATCGAGCCCGACGGAACGCCCGCCGTTCCGATACCACCGAGAATTGCCATATAAACGACCATGAGTTGCACGCTGAGCGTCAGCGGAACGCCGGCCAACTGTGCGATGAAGAGCACTGTCACGCCCTCGTAGAGTGCCGTGCCGTTCTGGTTTGCGGTCGCCCCAACAGTGAGAACAAAGCTATTTATCTCCTTGGGAACACCGAGGTTCTCGTTTGACACTCGCAGTGCCGTCGGCAGTGTCGCATTAGAAGACGAGGTTGAGAACGCAGTTACGATCACCGTGCGGACGCGCTTGAAGAATTCGATCGGACTGATCCGCGACAGGAACCAGACAGAAAGAGAATAGACACCAAAAAAGTGCAGTCCCAGGCCGAGCAGGACCGTCGCTACGAACCACCCGAGCGATCGCAGCAACTCAAGTCCGAATACCGCGATATTACTGAAGATCAAGCACGCTACCGCGTATGGAGCGAACTTCATGATGATGTCGATGATCTTTGATGTTATTGCAAAGACTGAATCCATCACCGCGACGAACGGCGAGGATACCGGTGCCGGCAGCAGCGTGATCGCCACTCCGATCATAAGTGCAAAGAACATAATATGCAGCATGTTCGGATTCTCACCTGCGATCGAGTTGAATACACTCTTGGGTACGATCGTCTTTACTGCTTGCATCAGCGGCGAATCACTTTTTGCAGCCTCATCGGCTTTCTTCTGTGCCTCGGTACGCGACGCCGCGTCGCTGGAGTATCTCTGTTCGAGTTGTGCCTTGACTTCGGGTGCGAGACGTTCGCCGGGCCGGATAGTATTTGCCAACCCGAGGCCGATCACGACCGAGATCGCAGAAATGATGAGGCAGTATGCAAACGATTTGATGCCAATGCGGCCGAGTTTTCGAATGTCGCCTATACCAGCGATCCCGACGATAAGCGACGAGAACACCAGCGGAACAACGATCATCAAAAGGAGATTAAGAAAGAGCGTGCCGATGGGCTGCGTGATATTCGCTATTGTCCACATCACGTTTGGGTGAGAACCACCCCATATCTGATTGGCTAAGACTCCTGCAATGACGCCCACCAAGAGGCCAAGAAGGATCTTAGTGTGGAGGGCCATGCCGCGTGGTTTGTCCGGCGTCTTGTCGTCGAGGTCAGTCGCCATATCGCGTTCGTAGTCGTCACCCGACAGTTTTCCTGTTTCCTGTTCGCTCATCTTGATCGCTCCCGTGTCCCGATTTGTGGTTTGTGCGAGTTTAGCAGAAGCCGGGCCAATTTGATAAATTTGCTTCCAGCTTCGCAACAACAAAAAGCCTTATGAAAGCTCAAATATTTGCCTTTCTGGCCTTCTCGCTTCTCCTGCTATTGTTGGCCGGGTTGGCCCATGGCCAAACAAAGACGATCGTGCTCGTCCGGCACGCGGAGAAGGACACAACGATCGCAGACGACCCCGATCCTGACCTTTCACCGGCGGGACGTGACAGGGCCGTGCGGCTTGAGGCGGCCGTGAGAAGGTATAGGCCATATGTGCTGTTTGCAACGTCGACGGCGAGGGCCCGGCGGACGATCGAGGAGGTTGCCGCTCGTCGAAAAAAGGTGATACAAACCTACGACCCCGCCCAACATGTAGAACTTGTAACGAATATCATCGCCAGCAAACGCCGCCATTTCCTTATTGCCGGACACAGCAATACGATTCCATTCCTTGCTAATTTATTCGCCCAAAAGGAGATCTTCCGCCAGTTGCCTGACGCTGAATACGGCGTAATCTATGTCGTGAAGCTAAAGAACGGTGTGTTCCGAAAGCTCGAGGTCTATGGGTACTAAGCGTCTATTTCTTTGTTGCCGTTTGCGCAAAATAGCCTTGTCGATGGGTGAGCTTTACCTTCTCCTTCACCAGCTGAGGATTCGCGATCTGAACCTGAATACGGCGATATGAACCGTCACGCTGCTGATTTGAGGGTTCGTAGGCTATGAGATACTGCGACCGCATTTCATCCTGGATCTGCCGGAAGGCATCCCTGAGCTCACGCTCATCACGGGGAAAGTAGGCTCGGCCGCCGGTTCGCTCTGAGATCTTCCGCAGAGTGCCCTTATCTACGCCGCTATAGAAATCATCACCGATACCGACTGAATATATCGTCGCCTCGGATCGAAGGGCGGCCTGCACCGCATCGTCCAGTTTCTTCTTTCCGTAAGTATTGACTCCGTCAGAGAGAAGAATGATCGCGCGCCGCGTGCGTTCCGGTGCGGGCCCCAGTATCTCATCAGAAGTTACCCAGATCGCATCCCAGATCGCCGTAGACCCCTGCGCCATTTGATTATCACCCGAGATAGGTGGCGTGCCGCCAGCCAGGACGCCGCCGCCAATATATCCTGATGGCGGAACAAACCGGACACTGTCGATCGATCGGCGAAGTCGGGCGAGGTTATTCGTCATGCCCTGCTCGAGCGTTGCGTCGCCGGTAAATGAGATCACGCAGACCTCATCCTTCGACGGCCGGATCACGGTCTCGAGAAACGAGATCGCGGCAGCCTTTTCCTCCGGCAGCGTGCGCTCCTGCGATGCGCTAACGTCGATCAGGATCGCGAGGCTTAACGGCAAGTCAACCTGACGCGAGAACGTGGTGATCTCCTGAGGTTGGTCATTCTCTAGCAACCTGACATCTTCCTGCCTGAGTGTTGTCAATAATCGCCTATTATTGTCCTGTGCGGTGAACAGTACATTCACAACCTCGGCATCGATCTTAATGACCTCGTCATCGTCGATCGGAGGCGGCGTCGGCGAGGGCGAAGTTGCCCAGTTTATCGGCACGTCTAGCTGTGAGCGTCTTGCATCGGCTACCGGCAAAAAGCCGACGGCCGTTATTATCACGACAAGACCAAAAATTGCGGCTTGAATCCAAAAACGCATGGCAAAATCTACTTCAGACTGTCGCGAATGGCCCGGTAACTCGTTTTGGTTCGTAACTTATACTTGCCGGCCTTGTCTTTGTCGGCGAGACGGACCTCAATTTTTCTTGTGCGTCCGTCATAGCTCTGGTCACCCGGTTTGTACGTGATCAGATACTGTGTCCGAAGCTCGTCAGAGATCTTCTTGAATGCTTTTTCGAGGGCGAGCATGTCACCGGTAAAAAAGGCTTCTCCGCCTGTCTGCTCGCAAAGTTCCGTGAGCGTTCGGTCGCCGCGGTCCTTTACCGTGCCGGCATCAACGCCGGGAACAGTGCCGAGAAAACCGGCCTTGGTGGAGATGCCAAAGATCGTCGTTTCAGTCCGTTGGGCAAGGTCGATCGCATCCTTCAGGTCGGCTCGGCTGAATGTGTCATCTCCGTCAGTGATCACGACGATCACGCGTCGGCCCGGAACATTCCGGAGCTTCTCATCAGCAAACTGCCAAACAGCATCGTAGAGGGCCGTTTGCGAGCCGGTCTTCTTGACCTTGTCGACAGCCCGCTGCAGCAGATCAAGCTTATCGGTAAAGTCCTGGACGAGGTTGATCTCGTGGTCAAAGGTCATGAACGCGGCCTTGTCTTTGCGAAGGCGGACGACCGAGTATAGAAAGTTTGCCGCGGCTTCCTTTGAGAATCCAAGCTTGCCGGCGGTCGATGGAGAGGTGTCCATCAGGACGCCGACGTAAACGGGTGGATTGGTCTTTTCGTCCGAGAAGAATGTGACCTCCTGAGGCTGGCCGTCCTCAAAAACAAGAAAGTCGCTACGACCCAGGCCCGTTATCAACTGTTTCTTGTCCGTTACGGTCACAGGCAGACGGACCTCAAAGACCTTGGTCGCTCCTGTATCGTCACCCGGCGGCGTCGGCGACGGTTGCTGGGCGGCCGCAGCTACCGCGAGCGAGAGCAAAATGGCGAATAAACCGATAGAACGCTTCATACTAGCCGGGAACTGAAAGGCACAAAATTCGATGCGCGCGAGGCACCGTCTGTTGCCAACTGTAAACACAGAAGTATAGCAAAAACGGGCATTTGCCTCACGGCGGGCTTTGCTGTGAGAATATAGCTCGACCAATGGACCCGCATATATTCAGAGAATACGACATTCGCGGCATCGTCGGGAGGCATCTGACGGACGAAACGGTTGCCGTCCTGGGCCGCGCGATCGGCACGTTTTTTCGGCAGAATAGAGCAACGCGCATCGCCATCGGATACGACGCACGCGAGAGCAGCCCGCGGTTTTGTGAGCTGCTGACGGCCGGTTTTAACGCTGTCGGCTGCGACGCGGTGCTGATCGGGATGGTGCCGACGCCGGTGCTGTATCACACGGTCTTCACACGCGACGTGGACGGCGGCGTGATGATCACCGGCTCACATAATCCGCCCGACCACAACGGCTTCAAGATCTGCCTCGGCAAAGCCGCCCTCTTTGGCTCGCAAATACAACAAATAAAAGAGATAGCACAGGCGGAAACACGAGCGGTAGCGAGCGTGCCCGATCCCCAACAACTCGGGAAGGCTGAAACCATCGACGTCCTCGCCGAATACTGCCGCGATATCGTTTCGCGGATCACGCTCGGCGACCGGCGAATCAAGGCCGTCGTCGATGCCGGCAACGGCATGGGGGGCGTCACGGCGGTGCCGGTTTTTGAGGCGTTGGGCGTCGAGATGGTCAAGCTCTACACCGAGCCCGACTCGACATTTCCCAACCATCACCCCGACCCGACGGTCGAAGAGAACCTCGCCGACACGATCGCTAAAGTATTGGAAACAAAAGCCGATCTGGGCATTGCGTTCGATGGTGACGGCGACCGCATCGGCGTCGTTGACGAGACTGGCCGCATCATCTGGGGCGACGAACTGATGGTGCTTTTCTCGCGGGCGATCCTACAAAACACACCCGGAGCGACGATCATCGCCGAGGTGAAATGCTCGCAGCGGCTGTTTGATGACATCGCTTCGCACGGTGGCAACGCCATAATGTGGAAGGCCGGCCAC
Organism: Chloracidobacterium sp.; assembly: GCA_016715795.1. Lineage (NCBI taxonomy): Bacteria > Pseudomonadati > Acidobacteriota > Blastocatellia > Chloracidobacteriales > Chloracidobacteriaceae > Chloracidobacterium > Chloracidobacterium sp. Next base: position 243,672 of record JADJXP010000001.1, on the reverse strand, counting down.
TCGCTCATCAAGGCAAAGATGAAGGAGACGAATGCCGCCCTCGCCGGCGAGATGAGCGGCCATATCTTCTTTGCTGACAGGTTTTACGGCTTTGACGACGCTACCTACGCTGCCTGCCGCGTGCTCGAGATCCTCTCAAAGACCGACAAACCTCTATCAGAACTCCTCGCCGATCTGCCGCCCACATTCTCGACGCCCGAGCTCCGCGTCGATTGCCCCGACGAAGCCAAATTCGACGTCGTAAATCGCGTAGCCAAACACTTTACGGCCACGCACGAGGTGATAACCATCGACGGCGCACGCATACTCTTCGACCACGGCTGGGGCCTCGTCCGAGCCTCAAACACCCAAGCCATCCTCGTCCTCCGCTTCGAAGCCGACTCGCCCGAGGCATTGAATGAGATCCGCGAGACAGTCGAGAGCCAGTTGGCAGTAGCGCTAGGCAGGCCTAAGACCTAAGACCTAAAATTGTATCGACAGAACCCGCATTTGTATCGACACTTTCCAGCAACTGTATCAACAAATTCAGTGTGATTAAGACCACCCGCTTGTCCCGTTAATTTCGATTATCGTCGTTAAGATTTCACGTCCCATTCTCCCTCGACTCGGCCGCGTCCGACCTGAGTATTGTCCCGCACCATCTCCGCCGTATCCGCCACCTCCGTCGGAACGCGGGCACCCTGCCCGCGCGTCGCTTGGGCTTTCGACTAACTCGGCGAATGTGATAAACATCTACTGTGCCGGAATACAAATTCACCGCCTATTTCGAGAATGAGGTGCTGCGAAAGCGAGACTATCTCAAAAAGGAATGGTGTATATTTTTTATTGAGAACGCGATCCGTGTCGAACGGCAGGATGACGAACGGATACGCTATTGGGCGAGGATTGACGAGTTAGACGGCCGGGTTTTGAGGGTTGTGACCCTTGACGACGGACTAACGATCCACAATGCGTTTCCTGACAGGAGCTTTAGCGAATGAAGATCAATTATTATCCGGAAACCGATTCGCTCTATATCGATCTTTCGCACAGGCCGAGTGCCGAGAGCCGCGAGGTGTCTGACGGCGTAGTGCTCGATTATGACGAAGCGGGCAACCTGGTCGGCATCGACATCGACCACGCCAGCACAAAGCTCGCCATGAACGAAATAGTCCTCGGCCGCCTGCCTGCGGCGACCGAACTTGTGCCTGCGTGACCTGGTATGAAACGTGAAAAAGAAGACCCCGGCATTGCTTGGATCCGCGAGGTGAGGCACAAGATCTCTGCCCGATTTGACCACGACACAAAGCGGCTTATCGACCATTACATCGAATATCAAAAGAAATTCGCCGACCGCCTCGAACCGGTCACAAAGGCTGGTAAACCGGAACCGGCTGAGGTCGTAGGTAAGTGACCGACGAATCACACAACGAATTTTTCGAGGATCTTAAGGCTGGTCTTCAGGCGGCTATTGAGCATGCCTCTGGGAAACGTGCTGACCTGCGGACGACGACGCTGCCGAGGCCGCCGAAGCGGAGCAACCAAAACGCGCCGGGTAAGTTATCTTTTTTAAAGTCGGCGGAGCCGACGATGTATTTGTAGCCCACAGTGCGAACTGTGGGAGAAGGTCAAGCCAATGGTGTTAGCCGTTGAAAACGGCGGCATATCAATCCCATAAATATCGTTCATCGTAATCCACGCAGTGTTTGTCCAAGAGCGAGACGAATTCGGTTTTGAAGTCAAATTCATGGTGGTGGCGTTCCTGGTCCTTGATGTATTTGGCGACGGCATCGACGTTCGACCGCGACACGCTAAATGCGCCGAAGCCCTTTTGCCACGCGAACTTGATCCCGAACCGCTCTTTCATCCAGCGTGATGAATTGGCTTTAACGAACCGCATTGCGTCGGAGATAGATACGGTTGGCGGCAACAGGATCAGCAGATGCACATGATCGACTACGCCGTTGACGATTATCGCTTTGCCTTTTAGCTCCCGGACGAGTCCGCCGATATATGCAAACAACTCCGCGCGGATCTCAATTGGGATCAACGGGAGAAAACCTTGCGTGCTGAAAACAATGTGACTCAATAGATTTGTGTGCGTGCGTGCCATAGTGACTTTATGCCGCCGTCGTCGACGGCTCAGTGGTATATTTGGACGAATCCCACATCTCGCGATGTGGACTACAAATATTACACCGTCCTCGACGGTTTTTTCCAGATGCTATTTCATCAGTCTCTGGGCTCAATCATATATGCCGCCCGCGACGCGGGCGGGTGCTTGCATCTTGACACCGACGTTGAAGGCAAAGCGGGTTAGGCCAGCAATTCTTGAGTCTGCGGAGCAGACGGCATATTGGTAGCCCCATGTGCGAACGTGGGGTTGGGCGTTTATAGGTTCGCGAGTGTGTGGAACACACGGCATATGCCGCATGCTACGCACGCTCGATCCGGTGGTTACCTCTTCCCCACGTTACGCGAAAAACGCTTCACGTGGGGCTGCATATATGTCGCCCGCTACACGGGCTGGTGCCGGGTCCCTGAAGTGGACGACTTTAGTAGCCTGGGGTGCCGGTTGCGGCGTTTCCGCAACACTGGCACGGATTGTGTGCCAGAAACCCCAGGTTTATGGTGCAAGCGTTTTCGCTCCCTGTAAGGGAGTAACTGCGCTCGGGTGGTTATTCGTCCCACACAGGGACGGGTCAATTTGGGCGTCGGTTTCGTAGGGTGTCACCCTGCGCTATTGGATTTGTCACCTTCGGTGACAGGACGGGCAGGGCCTACGGTCCGGCGGGAGTTGCAGGCATGCTGTACGCCATCCGACGAAACGAAAAAGGCTTCCCGGATGGGAAAGCCTTTTTGGTTATGATCCTGAATATTTTTCTGCCGGGCTGAGCCGCGGGTGTCGGCGCCCTTCCTTACGGGCGGGCTACGGACACCGGCGGGCTGCTGAAGCGGACCGGCTGCCGACGCTACGCGTCAACGCTGACGAGGCGTGGGTTGGCCTTCTTTTTGAGCAGCTTCTGCAGCTTGAGCCGGGCCTTGTGAAGCTGGCTCTTTGAGGTGCCGACGGAGCAGCCGAGAATTCGGGCGACCTCTTCGTGTTCAAAGCCCTGAACGTCGTGCAGGACAAAGACGCTCTTGTAGCCGGTCGGCAACTGCTCGATCGCGTTATCGAGGGCGATCTTATCGACGATCTGCATCTTGTGCGGGTCGCCGGTGCCGGTCACGACCTGGTCGGGCGTTTCGCCTTCTTCGGTCGTTTTTTCAAGCTTGACCGACCGTTTGCGAAAGTGCATCAGCACCTGGTTGACGGTCATGCGGTGGAGCCACGTCGTGAATGCCGAGTCGCCGCGGAACGAGCCGATCTTGCGATAGAGCTGGATGAAAACGTCCTGCGTCAGGTCTTCGGCCTCGCTGGTGTTTTGCAGCATCCTGAGGCAGATCGAATAGACACGCCTGTGGTGCCGCTTGTAGAGCTCCTCGAAGGAGCCGATGTCGCCATTTGAGGCAGCACGTGCCAATTGTTTGTCATCGGCCTTTTCGACGTCGGCGATCGAACCGTCGAGAAAGAATTTGACCTCGTCCGAACTCACACCCTGCTCGCTGCGGAACACCGGAAAGTTTAAGGTCTCTGTAGTCATTTTATTTCCCTCCCCGCCAGGATAACTTCAAACGCCGTGCCACACTCATCAACAACATGAACGATGCAGTAATTCACGCCTTGCAGCCGCAAAAGATGCGATTATTTCAGGCATATTCATATCTTCGCCGTTCATCAAAGGACAGATTCGTTTAGCGCCTCGCATGCGGCACGTGCGTTAATTCGTATACCATTTCGTGCGCTTGCGGATAGGTCGTTTTTGGCGTCTGTAATGGTAGAATCGACACTTCTATCGTGGCGCAGGTGTCTAAATAGGTATGTTCGCGGGATCACTCAAGGTGAAAGGGGCTGTGTTGCTGCTGTGTTTGGCGGCCGCCTCGACATTTGCTCAAGATGCGAACGGGCCGGCGTCACGAAGCCTCGAGGTTTCTGAGGTCGACGGCATTCCCGTGCTCGTAAAACACCTGCCCGACTGGGAAGCTGTGCGGCCGACAACTGTCTTTGCACATACTACGGCTGAACTAAAGGCGTCACTCGGCGAGCGGCCCGTGCTCGATCTGATCGACTGGACGGCGGGGACCGAGGCCGTGACCGCGGCATATCCCGCGGGCCGGCTGCTCATTGTTGAGTTTACATCGCCGCAAGGGTCATCTGACGCCGATGCCAAGTTCAGCGGCTTTCTCGCAGGCGATGATTCCACGGCATATCGGCGGATCGGCAATTATAACGCGATGGTGTTCGATGCTGCCGATCGCGGACAGGCCGAGGCGTTGCTCGATCAGGTCAGATACGAGAAGCAGATACAATGGCTCGGGAACAATCCGTTTCGCATCTCAGCCGAGCGGGCGTTCGTTCTGACGACGACCGATATCTTTATCTCGACGGTGCTTGTGATCACGATCGGCATCGGTGTGGCGTTGATCGGCGGCGTGATCGTTGGGCTTGTTTATTTTCGGTTTAGCCAAAAACGGCGGGCACATCTCGCGACGTTCTCTGACGCCGGCGGCATGACGCGGCTCAATCTGGACGGCTTTACCTCCGAAAAACTACTCAAAGAATAGTAATTGAATGCTTGCTATCAATCTGATAGCATTCTTGAGTGGAGGAAGTATTCATGCCTGATGTATTAGTCAGAGGTCTGGAACCATCGGTGATCGAACGATTGAAGGCGCGCGCAAACCGGGAAAACAGGTCATTGCAGGCCGAGGTGAAGAGCATACTCACCGAGGCTTCAACAAGAACGTCCACATTGAGCAGACGTGAAGTGGCGAGAAGGATACGTGAGTCGATCGCACGGTCTGGGCGACAGCAGACTGATTCCGCGCTCCTTCTGCGTGAGGATCGCGACCGATGAGAATCGTTATCGATGCGAGCGTTCTAATAAAGTGGTATGTCGCCGAAACAGATTTTGCTCAAGAAGCAGAGTATTTGACCGATGACTCATTTGACCTCCACGCCCCTCAACTTATTCTCGCCGAGATCGGGAATATCCTTTGGAAGAAGTATTCGAGAGGTGAGCTTGACGAGAGTCAGGTGTTGAGAATCCTCAGAGAATCAGACATAGATAGGGAATTAGTTTTACACTCTCATCAACCACTGGTCGAGGAAGCCGTGAAATGTGCGATGGAAACACGTCAAACGGTTTACGACTGGATGTATCTGACTTTGGCTTTAGCACTGGATATCCAATTCGTGACGGCCGACGCGAAGTTTTTTAACAACGTCAGTCAAACAAAATACTCGAATCATCTCTGTTGGATCGGTGATGTCCGTCAGTTGGTCTGAGGCAGGGCTTCCAAGAATCGATCGATATCTCCCGCATCATTGTAGTAATGCGTGGCTATGCGAACTCGGTCGGCCCGGGGCGAGACGACAATGCCCTGTTCTTCAAGATGAGTGGTGACCTCGTCCGGACTGAGGCCGTTGCGGTGGCGGATGCAGACGATGGCGGATCGCTCGCCGGGTTCGCGAGAGCTGACGATGTCGTAGGGCTTGGCGGCGAGGCCGGCACAGAGCTCGTCGGTCAAGGTGCCGATGTATTGCTCGATACTGTCAAGGCCGCTTTCGGTGAGGAGCTTTAGGCTTTGCTCGAGGCCATAGAAGAGCGACGAGCAGCCTGTACCGCTTTCCCATGCGAGGGCGGTCGGTTTGAATGGCTGTTCGCGGTCGTCAAAATCCCAAGGCGTTTCCACACTGATCCAGCCGACGAGCGTCGGTTTGACACGTTCGCGGGCACGGTCGGATAGATAGAGAAAGCCGCAGCCTTCGGGAGCACAGAGCCATTTGTGGCTGGCCCCGCCGGCGGCATCGACGAACTGGGCGGGCAGGTCGTAACGACGCGCGCCGAGGCCCTGAATGACATCAACGCAAAACAGGGCATCGACCGCACGGGCCGCGCGGCCGATACGTTCGAGGTCGGCACGAAAGCCGGAGGCGTACTGCACCGAGCTGATCGCTACGACCTTTGTGTTGCTGTCGATCATCGAGATCAAGTCGTCAAGATCGATGCGGCCGTTGCGTTCGGGAGTGAGGCGAAGCTCGATGCCCTGTTCGTCGCGGATACGACGCCAGGCGTAATAGTTGGCCGGAAATTCCCCCGCAAAGCTGACAATATTGTCACCCGGCCGCCATGTAAGGCCATTCGCGATGGTCGCAAGACCGTCCGACGTGTTGCGCATAAATGCGACCTGATCGGAACGCACGCCAAGCATGTTGGAGAGCAGGCCGCGGGCACGTTTCTTGGTATCGATCCAGCCCTGATAACCGAGGCCGCCGGCGGTCGATACGTCATTCAGCTGCCATTGGATAGCCTCGACAGCGCTCCTGGGTAATGGTGAGACGGCGGCGCTGTTGAGATAAGTCAGATGGCTGATCGAGGCGAATTGCGAGCGGACGTGATCGTTCATTAAGAGATTTCTTTTGACAAACTTCTCGATTAAATCCGATTATTAACATTAGGGCGGCAGGACGCCCGCGGTCTTGATTATGTTGGATTTTGGCAAGAAAGACCATTCTGACTTCGGCTTTGTCTCGCCGACGGATGACGCCGGTATCGAGGTTGTGTCGTTAAAGCGCGAATCGCGTCAGGGTCTGTTTTCCGAGGGGCTAAAGCTTTTTCGCGACATATTCCTGATCGTGGTGGTCTTTATCCTTTTCGGTGTTTTCTTTGTCCAGCCCGTAGTTGTCGAGGGCACATCGATGCTGCCGCAGCTTCAGGACGGCGAACGGCTGCTTGTCAATAAGCTGGTCTACTACCAGATCCAATCGGTCAGTTGGGGCCATATCGAGCGCGGCGATATCGTTGTTTTTTGGTATCCTAACGACCCTGAGAAATCCTACGTCAAGCGCGTGATCGGGCTGCCGGGCGAGATGGTCGAGGTCCGCAGCGGCAAGGTGCTGATCAATGGCGTCGAACTGAAGGAGCCATATCTCGATTCTGAACACAACCGATCACTCCCGAGCTATCCTGTCAGGAAGGTAGATGAGCATCATTATTTTGTGATGGGCGATAACCGTGATAACTCGTCCGACTCGAGGTATTGGGGCCTCGTGCCCGAAAAATACATCTACGGCAAAGCTTTTTTTCGCTATTGGAAGCCGCAGGATATGGGCTTTCTCGAACACGGCGAATACGACGCGAGCGTGTCCGTCACTCCTCAGATCAAGAGCGGTCAGCCGGACCTCCACTAACGATCCTGTCCAGATACGAAGTTCGCCTTCTATGCGTTAGAATTGACGACGATGAAGAGCGCGATATTGGTGCTTGAAGACGGCCGCGCGTTTAGGGGCCGCTCATTCGGCGCAGCCGGTGAGTCATTCGGCGAGATGGTCTTTAATACCTCAATGACCGGCTATCAGGAGATCCTGACCGATCCGAGCTACGCCGGTCAGATCGTCGCGATGACGTATCCGTTGATCGGCAACTACGGCGTCAACGACGAAGACGTCGAATCGCGTCGGCCGTGGGTTGAGGGATTCGTCGTACGCGAGGCGAGCCGGATCGCATCGAATTTTCGCTCGACAGGGTCGCTGCAGGATTATCTTCGCGACAACAACATCGTCGGCATCGAGCATATCGACACACGTGCCCTGGTGCGGCACATCCGCGACAAGGGGGCGATGCGGGCGGGCATCTCAACTGATAATGCTGACCCTAAAGTATTGCTGGAAAAGGTTTTAGCGTCGCCAGAAATGGCGGCTCGGGAGTTGGCGAGTTCTGTAACGGTCGAAGGGGATTATTGCTATCCGGCCGCCGGCGACGAGAAATACCATATCGTCACATTCGATTTTGGCGTGAAGACGAATAGCTTGCGCGAGTTTGCCAGGTTCGGCTGTCGCGTGACGGTCGTGCCTACAAATACGTCGGCTGACGCCGTTCTAGCGCTCAAACCTGACGGCATCTTTCTCTCAAATGGACCCGGCGATCCCGCTGCGATGGCGGATGTCGTCGGCGAAATAAAGAAACTCGCGGCTTCACAGACGCCGATATTCGGTATCTGCCTGGGGCACCAGCTGTTGGGTGAAGCATTTGGGGGCAGCACCTTTAAGCTTAAATTCGGCCATCGCGGCGGCAACCAGCCGATCAAGGACCTCACAACCGGGCGAATCGAGATCACCGCGCACAATCACGGGTTTGCCGTCGATGCCGACTCGCTCCCGGCCGAGGTTGAGGTGACGCATATCAATCTCAACGACCATACGGTCGCGGGGTTGCGGCACAAGACACTGCCGATCTTCTCCGTGCAGTACCATCCTGAATCGGCGCCGGGGCCGCATGATTCTGAATACCTGTTCGAGCGTTTTGTCGGCCTGCTGGACAAGAGGTCGTAGGTCACGATCGGTGCGGACGCACATGTTATACTCAACGAGTAAAGGTGTATTTTCCATGATATCGGAGGTCGCCAGATGTTTCGAAAAATTGTCCTTTCCCTATCGATCACCATTGCTCCGATAACCTGCGTTCTCTCTCAAACGCCATCGCCCACGCCGCTTTCACCTGACGCTCAGATGGCGGCACTGCAGCAACAGATCGACCTGCTCAAGAAACAGCAGGAATTCGAGAAGGCGAAGAGCGAGCTTGCCAACCAGCGGCTGAAGGAGGTCATGGAGGCACTGCCCAAGGTGACGGGCCTCAAGGTGCCGGAATCAAAGACGACCTTCACCGACGACCCAAAGCCGAGTGCCGAGACCGTGTCGCTCAGCTACGAGGCACTCAAGGCCTTGTCCGTGCAGATCGAGCCGATCATTCGTCCGATCACGTCGCAGTACGCAGGGATCGTCATTCACAATGAGACAGATTTTACGGCGCTGGCGAAATACCGCGTTTACCGCAGCCAATCGGATACCGCGCTAAAGAACTTTGAGGCGTGGCGAAAAAAAGTTGAGGATGAGGCACAGCGGCAAGCCAATGCGGGCGATATCAAGATAGAGGCCTTTGATCCGATCACTGCGGGCCTCAGTATTCCGACGATCGCGACCGCATTTGCCGGTTCGGTCGGCGAGCTGCTGTCGCTGTTCCGGACCGAGACGGCGATAACCGAAAGCGTTGATACGGTCGATGACGAAGCGCTCGGTGCGGCGATAGCGAGCGAGCTAAAGAAAGGGAACAGCCGGCTAAGGGTCCTTTATCCAAAGGCATTTGTCCCGGAATACGACCTTGAGAGCGAGGGGCGGGAATCGATTCTGCTCCGTGTCTCTGAGATCAATCAGGCGCTCGTTGAGGTAACCCGATTTCTGGCATGGGCAAATAAGCTCACGTCGGCGCAGCAGGAGATGATAGCCGCATTGATAGAAGGCGGCCGGACCGTAAAGGCCCAATTACAGTCACTGGCCGTAGCCAATGAGAAGGTCGGCGGCCAGGACGAACACAGCGCGGATGGTGATGACGACCGGCCGCAGCCGCAGCAGCAGTACAGCGACCTGAGGCAGCTTGTGAGGGCTGAGAAGCTTGACCGCTTTCTGCGCCAGGGTGCGGACTCGCGTATCGGTATCGTTAAATTGCGTTCATTGGCGTCGGGCGGGAGTCGTCGCGAGACGCGCAACCTGTTTCTAGGCAACAAGATCCGTTATAGCGGCAGCGTGACGATCGAATTTCTCCTCTTTGACATCGACGGCATGCTGCAGGCGTCAGAGATATTTTCGCTGCACACGGGTTTCAGGAAGCTCGTAAAGGACTGAATCAGGCTGCAAGGCCGATCAGGCCTCATCCCGCCGCCTGCGTGCGCGTGCCTTGCGGCCGCTGCCGAGATAGACAATTATCGCGACAGCAAGGTGCGCGACGAACCAGATGTTCTCGTAGCCGAGGTTCTGATAGATGTAGATCAGAATCAGGACGCGCGGCATAAAGATACCGAGAAAAATATCGGCCCATTGCGGGACGGCGTTGGCAGGGAACAGCTCGGGGAACATGAAGAGATACACCATCATCACGATCCGCGGAAAGAAGAGCGAAAATAGCAGGAAATAGAAATCCATAAGGTCACCCTTGCCGGTTCCTTAATATCTTTACGAAGGAGCCGGAGCGAAGTTCGTCCAATGTGATGCTCGTTCGCGTCGTAGCCTCGGCCTCTGAGATCGCACCGCAGTTGATCGCCCGGAGGAAGTAATTCAACAAGCCCTGGCCCGTCGCGGCGTCGTCAAAAACATCGCCGACGAGCGTCGCCTGGGCGGCTTTCTCGACAAAGTTACGCAGGCGTTCGCTGGCGGCGTCGAGCCCTTCGAGAAAGAAGGTGAACACCGCCGCGTAACGTGTCGGCAGTTGTCCGGGATGCAGGTCCCAGCCCTGGTAATAGGCGTTTGCGAGCGAATGGCGGCAATGGTCGTAGTGCAGTCGCCACGCGCGGTGAACGACGCCGTTGTTCTCCGCGATCTGCTCGGCCGAGAGATTATCGCCGCGATGCGGGGCGACGGGCATTATGTTTGTCGCACCGTCCGAAAGCCATACGCCGGTGCCGCCGAATGCGACCTGCATCATGTGGCGGGCAAAATCGCACGCCGGATGCAGCATGTCTTGATACGCGGCCGTGATCGAGCAACTGGCGGTGTAGTCGTACGTTCCAAAATGCGCCGCCACGCAGCGGCCGCGAGCGGCATCGAGCATCTTTGGCAAGCCTGAAGAGCCGTCAGCAGCGATGATCGATTGCGTCGTCTCGATCATCATTTCCATTTTGAGTGTGCCCGCCGCGAGGCCAAGCTTTGGCTCAATCTCGTCAAGGATATCGACCAGTGTCGTGACCTGTGCTGGCGTGACGATCTTTGGCTGCGTGATGACAAAATTGTCGGGCAGCTTGCCACTGGTTCGGTCGAGCAGCGTTGTCAGGAAAATATCGAGTGTGCGAATAGCCCGTGCGTGCAGCTCCTCACTAAACGTCTTTATCCGAATACCGATGAACGGCGGCAGCGTGCCGTCGGCCATGCCCTTTGCGACTTCCTCGGCGGCAGCAACGGTGTGCCCGTCCTCTTCAGCATCACTGCGCGTGCCATAGCCGTCCTCAAAGTCGATGCGAAAATCCTCGACGGCCTCGCGGCCGAGCTTATCGCGAACCCGCGCATGAATGGTCTCACGCAACGCGACCGGCAGATCGAGGGCTCCACCAAAAACATCGGCATCCGGCGCAAATGCCTCGAACGATCGCACCGCAAGCTGTCCGAGTTTTACCGTCGTATCTGACTTGAACAGATGTGCCCCGCCGTAAACCGTGTGGACGGGCTGACGCCTGCCCGATTCGCCTGGATAGCGAAGAGCGAATTCGGCCAACGTCGTGCGCAGATCGGAGGAGAATTTGCCGAACGAGGCTTCGGAGAGCGAGGTTTTCATAGATTATCGGGTCATTCGCGCCTCGATCAGGCCGTGTGGTTCGTCAGTCGGGATAAAGATGCAGTTCTTGTCCTCGACACCGAATTTTGAGACGTCGACGGGCAGGCAATGGATATTTGGCAGCGAAAATGCGATCTCGTAGATCTGCGCGAATTCGGTCAACACAGCATCGCCGATGGCATAAAGCGTGTGCTGAACCGAAAGGCTGTCGTGATCGGCAAAAACCCTCAGTATCGTTCGCCGGATGCCCTGAAAAACGTCATCAGTTGCGTCCTCAACCTTGCCATATCGCCAATTTGCCTTGATCGATGTCGCCAAAATGCGATCGCCGACCTCGGGCAGCGTCGTGTAGGAATCCTTGATAAACCCGACAAAACCCGACTGTGCCGACTTGAGAACGACAAGGTCCTCGACGCCCGATTCGATCCTTTCGGCGTCGCGGGTGACATCGATCTTTGCCGTCCGTTTCTCTTTTGAGCCGCGGATGAACGAGTGGTCGTGCTCGGCGTCGTTGAACTTCATCCGCTTCCACGAGTGTTCGTTGATATCGATCCGTGCCCGGCTAACGTGGTCGCAATTCGACAGGAAATGCCGTGCGAGCCGCAGGCCGAACTGCTCGGGCGATTCGATCTCATCCGTCTGGCCGGCGAGGGCGTAGACGGTATTTTTCATCGTGTCTGTCGGCAGGCAGAGGCTGTTATCGCCGTCGGTGTGGATCGCGTCAAAGTCGCCCTCTAGCGCGATCGCTAGCGTGAGACTTTGGATCTCGTGACGGGGCGAACGCTTATCGACCTTGAGCAGGCGGACGCGCGATTTGCCGTAATTGTCCTTGACGATGCGAGCCGCCATACATTAGCTTCCGCGATAGGTCGAGTAGCCGAATGGGCTCATCAGCAGCGGCACGTGATAGTGCTGGACAGTGTCCTTGACGACAAAACTCACTGTCACCTGCGGAAAGAAGCACTCGATATTCTGCAGCAGGAAATACGGCCCGATCTCGAATATCAGCCGATAGTGTCCAGGCAAAAAGGCCTCGCGCGTTGAGAGAAAGTCGTTGATGCGGCCGTCCACATCGGTAATTCCCTCGGCAATTGCCTGCCAGCCGGAAGTGTGCGTTTTTCGCTCAAGCACGGCCGGAATTCCTGCGCCGGGCTTGCCCGATGTCGTGTCGAGTACGTGTGTCGTGATTGCGCTCATTTTTCCAATAGCTTATTAAGCCGTATCTCGGTTATCTGCCATTGCTCGATCGCGGCGAGCTTCAATTCGGTTTCGACAGAATTGCGTGTGCGTGCCCGGCAAATTGCCAGCATCTCGTCGGCCGATCTTCCGGTAGCACAGACAATAAATATAAATCCGAACTTCTCTTGATACAAGCGGTTGGCCTCGGCGAGTTGCTGTTTCACATCGTCGGTCGCGTCTGCTGCCCCTGACTGTTCGCCCGCTGACCAGTCGGCGGCGCGTTTCTTTTGGGATGCTGCGGCTTTTGTCGAACCGATCTTTGGGTGGGCGGCAAAGGCTTCGAGGTGGTCGTTGATCGGGAGCGAGAACCATGTCCGCTCACCTGTTTCGAACAGGTCTTCAAGCATAGCGAACGGCCGCGATGCCGTCATTCGAGCCGCCCACTCGCGAGAACCGCAGCAATCGAGAAATGCTGCCTCAGCCGCCTCGTTTGCAAGCTCGTTCAGTTCGGCCAGATTCTTGTAAACGTGAAAGCTCAAGCGATCCGTCCAAACAGGCGCAGGCGACTGACGCCGCCGTCGGGGTAAATGTTAAATCGACAATGCGTCACGGCACCGAGATCGGCCACGTCATTGAATACATGCCGCGTGTGTGCTTGCAGAGACGTCATCGGCAGGAGCTCGCGCCATTCGCTGCCGTTACCGCCCTCTAGCGTGCAGCTTTCGGGATAATTGCCGCGAAAATAAGACGTATCGACCTCGACGCGCGTGATGCTCCCGGCGTTTCCGAGTCGAACAACGCACCAATCGTGGCCGGGGCCGCGTCGGCGTCGCGATTCCCAGCCGTCGCTCATATCGCGGGCGAGGCCGGGCATGATGAGGTTCTGGCGGTGGCCAAAGAATTCGTCCGACGCGTGCGTGACATCGCCGCCGTTCTCGGCCGCCGCGAGGTCGATCTCGCTGTCGCGCCTTCGCAGGGCCTCCCAGTCGGGCATCACATGTCCATGAACACGCAGCCGCGCGACGCCGCCGTCGGGGTAGATCTTGAACCGCAGATGCGTGACGCGACCGGTGCCATCGATCTCAAACCGATTCTGCGAATCGCCGTTCAGATCCGACAGCGGTAGTATCTCTTTCCAGTCGGCGTTATGAAGGTCGTCGAGGTGCGGATTGCTATCGACCGTCGTGGCGTCGAGCGAGCAGTGCGAAGGAAAATTACCGCGAAAGAACGCCGTGTCCACCACGACGCCTTTGATCTCGCCCGGCATTCCGAGACGGATGATGCACCAGTCGAACGGCTCATCCAGTCGCGGTGAACGCCGCCGCCGCGTTTCCCAGCCGTCCATCCATTTGCCGTTGTCGGTGTAAAGGCCCTCTTTCCACTCGGCGGCGTGCGGTTTGATGAGGTTCTCTTTCGCCGCAAAAAAATCGTCATTGGCAAACAACACCGTGCCGCCGAGCTTTTCAGAAGCGAGATCGACCAGTTGTGTAAAATCGCTCATGTCGCGTCAGCAGGTGTCACCGTCGTAGCCGGGTCGCGATAGATCCACGCGGCCAGCAGGTTTGCGACGATCGACGTCACCAATTGGTATCCCGCGATTATCAGCCACATGCGGCGGCCGTAAAATCCAAGCGGAATGAATTCCGCTGGCCCCGTGATCGAGCACGTGATCCAGGCAACGATCGCTGCGATGATCGCCGTCTTCGGCCCCGGCCCGTGAAACGGACGCATCAGGACATACAGAAATATCGCGAGAAATCCGCGGCCTAATTCAAAAATAAAGAAATAGACCAGCGAGATCGCATGGCTTTCCGACGGCATTCGCGTACCGAGTCCCTGATACAGGAATTCCCAATACTGCTTGACGATGTTCTCGTGCAGGAAGCCGTCGCTCAGAAACAGCAATACTGACGCGATCAGCCCGCCGATGAACAGGCGTCCAAAATTGATCTTGGTCATAGTGACCTCCTTTTTCAGGTGATAAGGTTCCCCGCGATTGTATGCGAAAACGCGTCCTTTCCAAAGACGCGAGTGCCCCTAACGTAAACTGAATCGACAAGTCCCTTGAGATGCATGCCGTCGTACGGCGTCAGTTTGTGGCGATGATGAATCAACTCCGGCCGCACGGTAAAGTCCGCTTCGGGGTCCCATATGACGATGTCGGCGTCGTAGCCGGCGGCGAGTTTGCCTTTGCGGTTGCCGAGTCCGGCGAACTGCGCCGTTCGCTCGGACATGAGGCGCGAAAGATCGGCGAGTCCAAAGCCGCGCGAAGAAAGGTTCGTCCACATCACGGGCAATCCGAACTGCAGTGCCGAGATGCCGCCCCAGGCGTCGAGAAAATCGCCGCGTTCGAGCAGTTTCAGCGCGGGCGTGCAGGGCGAGTGATCTGAGACGACCATGTCGATGGTGCCGTCGGCAATCGCCGCCCAGAGCAGTTCGCGGTTTTCGCGCTCGCGCACGGGCGGGCAGCATTTGAAGTGCGTCGCGCCGTCGGCGATATCCTCGGCCGCGAACGTCAAATAATGCGGGCACGTCTCGACGGTGAGCGGCAGGCCTTCCGATTTGGCTTCGCGGATCATCGGCAGGGCGTCCGACGACGACAGATGCACGATATGCACGCGGCAGCCGGTTTCGCGGCAAAGGCCGATCATCATCGCGATAGCCTCGTTCTCAGCCTCACGGGGCCGCGACCTGAGAAAAGTTTCATACGCCCGCGGATCGTCGTTCGCCAACTCCTGAGCCGCCGCATCTATCGGCCCCGCGACCTCGGCGTGCACCAAAAGAACGCTGCCGAGACGTGCCAGCTCGGGCATCGCCTCACGCAGATCGTCTTCGCTCACGTGCGGAAACTCATCAACGCCCGAATGGATCAAAAAACACTTAAACCCGCGCAGGCCGCGTGTCACTAGCGGCGCAAGTTCCGCCGTATTGCCCGGCACCACGCCACCCCAGAATGCGACATCGACCGTGCATTGCCCGTCCGCCGCCGCCAGTTTCTCCTCCAACCCCGCAAGCGTCGTAGTCGGCGGAATCGAATTCAGCGGCATATCCACCAGCGTCGTCACCCCGCCCGCCGCCGCCGCCCGCGTAGCCGTCTCGTAACCTTCCCACTCCGTCCGCCCCGGCTCATTAACATGCACATGCGCATCGACAAGCCCCGCCATCACCACCGAATCCCCCGCGTCGAACACCTCGCCACCGCGTGCTTGGTCGTAGTCCTCGACAGCAATTATCTTTCCATCCGCAACCCGCACCGCCGCCGCACCGACACCGTCCGGCAAAACAACACGACTGCTCCGAATAGTCAGGTCCATCGGATTCACGATACCGTCACGCGCGATCGTCGAGTTCGACTTGGGGATAAGCCTGCTTCATTCGACTAAGAATGCTCTGGTGAATAAAGGTTATTAGGTTAGTGGTGATGTATTCGGGAACGTCATTGAAAGCATTTGCGAGTAAAGCTCCAACATCGACACGAATCGCGTTCCGAACACCAAGCGATTCCCGTGAGCCCTCAGAGGCGGTCTCGGTTTCAAAGACGTAAATCCAAGAATTGGCGAGCCGTCCAGGTTCGGTTCCTTCGAGGACAAAATAATCCTCGAATGGAACCAAAACGGGCGCGTTCAAGTGCGGAGCCCAGCTATCCCAAACGGCCGCTGGAAGTCCCAGCGCGACGCCTTCGCATTCTCCATGACCTGCAAGTCGAAACTTGAGCACCAACTGATAGAACGTTCTCTTAAAAACATTCGCTATGTTGGGTCCTTCAATATTCCGTCCCATCCACTCGGGGTTTGCGGCCAGAACCTTTGTGAAGTCTTTTTGATGCAGGTCAACGGCATTTCTCAGCGCAGTGACTGCGTGGCGATAGGATCCATGGAAATCCATCGTTTGAACTTCATAAATCCCGAACTTGCGAAATCTAATCTCGTCATCAACAAAACGCAAGGGAACAAGGGTTATGTCAAAGGAGAGTTCTGGGCTCTGGGGAGTGGCCGAAAGATTTATTTCACCCCCAAGCTTATCTTGAAAAAATACAATCGGTGTAACGCCCGCTGCGTATGCCTCTTTCAGCTCATTGATCCGCTCGGCGAGCGATACGACCGGGTAAACAAGAATTTCCCCATCAATCGCAAAAAGACGTCTTGCTACTCGGTTGAGAAAGGGCAGGTCGAGCGATCGGTAAGGGCACACCATCCAGTCTTTTGTTTCCACTGTTGTAGTGGTGATGGTGCAAACGCCTAGGGAATTCTCACTCTTAACACACTTGCGGGATTCGCGAAGTACTTGTGACAGAAACGGACATTCATGCGAAAGAAAATCCGAAATGTCCTGTTCAGATGCCTTGATCGTTGGAAATATTCGATGGCCAAACCACTCGCCAATAAAGTTTCTACCCTGTGGCATAACGGGTCTCTCTCGGTAAGAATTTTTCAACTATTTCGAATCCTATTGCGTTACGCCCGAGACTAGCCGCCGCTTCAACTGAAGCACCACTACCACAAAAGGGATCAAGCATCGTTCCAAACTCAGGACACGATGAACTGATTCTCGGAGCGATAATTTCACGTGGGAAAGTTGCTGAATGTCCGTTCTGGCCAGGTCTTACATTACATATCACAACATCAAGGTCCGCTTCCGCCTCATCCACGTCATAGTAGTATGCCGCTCGGCCTTCCTTCGGTTTCTTCACAAAATGAAAGAAATGCTCATGCGATAAACGGAGTCTGTCCCGTTTTGGCCCGGGCGGAATATTCGGTTTTGACCAGATTAGGTCATTCCTGAGTATCCATTTCGCCTCTTGCATCGCGATAGCAAATCGGGACGGAATTAATAACAACTGCTTTTCCTGCAGGTAGCGTCCCATTGGCGTGGTTCGGCGTGTCCGAATGTCCGAACCAAGACCTTGTCGCCCCGCGTCACGGATGCTCGACCAGCGAGCGAAATAGGTATCGCCGAGATTAACCCAGAGACTACCCCCAGCCTTCAGTTTTGGTTTCGAGAGTTCAAAGAATTCAACTAGATGAGAAATAAACCAGTCGGGTAAGGGTTCGAGACCAAGAACCCCTCCATGTTCGCGATACCACTTGTAAGAAGGAGATTCCCAACGCGGCTTTTCCTTTTCCCACGCGCGTAGCGTTGCCCAATTATGCTCCTGCCCGTAGGTTCGTAGGCCCCAGTATGGCGGGCTCGTCAGGATCAGGTCAATACTCTCATCGGGCAGTTCCTTGATCAGATTGAATGCATCGCCAACGAGATATTTCTTCATAGGTCAAGTCAGGATCGGATTGTGATAATCATACTATTGTTGCTAATAGTTTTCGACCAAGCCGTGACCGGCGGTGATCACGGCCCTTGTTATGGAAATAATGCTGGAAACAAGGAATAACTAACAACTAACAGTGAAAATCGCCCGGAGCGTGGCCGCAGGACGCTGTTCTGTGGCCGTGGGTCGCCGTCCTGAGGACTTGGGTCGCCGGGTTTTGGTGAACCCCCCAGGGTTTTGTGCTCACCCCGGAGGTTTTTGTGCTCGGCCCGCTGGCAGGAGGCCCTTTCACTCCGGCGGCTCGCCGCTCTATTTGCGGAAAGGCTTGCCTTTCCGGCGACGCTTTAATAGTCCTGCGGCTTGCCGCCGCCGGAAGTTTGGGCGGCGGCAAGCCGCGAAGGAATTTAGGGCCTACCGGAAAAGTAAACTTTTCCGCAAATAGGACGGCAAGCCGCGAAGAACGAGGCTTTCAAGAAGCTGCGAAAAGTGGATCTTCACCCACCGGCGTGAGGTCTTCTCATTCCGACGGCTTGCCGCTCTATTTGCGGAAAGGCTTGCCTTTCCGACGATGCTTTTGAAGATTTACGGGTTGCCGCTGCCGAAAGTTTAGGCGGCGGCAAGCCGCGATGGAAATTAGGGCTTATCGGAAAAGTAAACTTTTCCGCAAATAGAGCGGCAATCCGCTAGAAATCAATTCGAACAGGTCCACCGCTATCGCCAGGTGATCTCGTGATGATCGGTGATCAAGGGTTCGTCCGGCAGAGCACGGTTATGCCATTGGCGGGAGCTTGAATAGAGATAATCATCAGGATGCTCGACAAGGCCCGCGCGGACAGGATTCTGGTGAATGTAATTCACTTTTTGCATGAACGCGTCCTCGCCGGTGATGCGGATCGCGTTTGGGTGATGTGCGTAAACGGAGAACCTCTGCTCGTCTTTACGTTCGGCGATCCGCAGCTTTTGTAATGAAGATTCGAGTTCGTGTTCTTTCAGATAGTTGATGATGCGACGTGCTGAGATGCCGTTAAGAAATCGGAGAACGTCCTTCATTTCTCTCGAGTCGTCTGTCAATACGTGGCTATGGTCGGGCATGATCACATACGCTAACAGTAGAAAGCCGCCCGAGCGTCGTGCTTCGTCGAAGGCGTTTGCTACGACTTGTTTGAGTTTGTCGGTTTGGAAGATCGGCAGCCGGTTGTGAGTGACCGAGGTGAGATAGTAGGCGGGCTGGTCTCTCGATATCTTAAACATGGCGGACGGTTGGGCGGCGGCAAGCCGCGCGTTTTTTTGGCAAGCTTACGGAAAAGCAAGCTTTTCCGCAAATAGAGCGGCAAGCCGCGAGGAGGATGGCGTCGGTGCGAGCGTACGAAAAGCAAGCCTTTCCGCAAATAGAGCGGCAAGCCGCGAGGAGGATGGCGTCGGTGCGAGCGTACGAGAAGCAAGCCTTTCCGCAAATAGAGCGGCAAGCCGCGAAGAGAAAGATGCCGCTGAGTGATAACCTAACAGCATCGAATCGGACATGAGATTTCCACGCGCCAGCGGTATTTTGTTGCATCCGACGTCTTTGCCGGGCGGGGATCTGGGGGCGGCGGAGTGGTTTGTGGACTGGCTGGCCGCGGCGGGGCAGGCGTATTGGCAGATATTGCCGCTGAACCTCGTGCGGGCGGGCGAGTCGCCGTATTCGGCGTTGTCGGCGTTTGGCGGGAATACGTCGCTGATCTCGGTATTGAAGCTCGCCGAGGACGGGCTGATAGAAGAAGGCTCGGTGGGGAATGATCGCGAAGACGTGCTGGGCGAGGCGTTTGAGCAGTTCCGGGCCGAGGGGCGTTTCGGACGGCGGGCGGCGTATGAGACGTTCGTACGCGAGAACGCGTGGTGGCTCGACGACCTGGCGTTGTTCATGGCGTTGAAGAACGCCCACGAGCAGGCCGCGTGGTCGGACTGGGCGGCGCCTTTGCGGCGGCGCGAGCGCGATGCGCTCGACAAAGCTCGTTCGCAATGGGCACGCGAGATCGAGGCGGTCAGGTTTGGGCAGTTCCTGTTTTGGAGCCAATGGATGGCGGTCAAGGCGTACGCGAACGAGCGCGGCGTGCACGTGATCGGCGACATCCCGATCTTTGTGGCGTACGACTCGGTGGACGTTTGGTGCAATCAGCAACTATTCAAACTCGACGACGAAGGCCGCCCGACCGTCGTCGCCGGTGTGCCGCCGGACTACTTTTCAAAGACGGGCCAGCTCTGGGGCAATCCAATCTACGATTGGCAGACGATGCTCGCCGACAACATGGGCTGGTGGACGGCACGCGTCGCATGGACGCTCAAGACTGTCGATATCGCGCGGCTGGATCATTTCATCGGCTTTGTCCGCAATTGGGAAGTGCCCGGCGGCGAAAAGACGGCCGAGAACGGCGAGTGGAAAGACGTGCCGGGCCGCGAGATATTCGCGGTTTTGAAGCGGCGTCTCGGCGAACTGCCGCTGATCGCCGAGGACCTAGGCTCGCTGACGCCCGAGGTCGAGACACTGCGTGCCGAGTGCGGCTTTCCGGGAATGCGGATATTGCAGTACGGCTTTGGCGGCGATGCCCGCAACCGCGACCTGCCGCACAATTACCCGAACGATTGCGTCGCCTACACCGGCACCCACGACAACGACACCGTCGGCGGTTGGTACCGCACGGCACCGCGAAACGTAAAGGCGCACGCGCGGAAGTATCTCTCCGCATCAGGCCGCGGCATTTGTGATTCGATGCTCCGCGGCATCTGGTCGTCGGTCGCTGACACGGTCATCGCGCCGGCCCAGGACCTTCTCGGCCTCGGCAGCGAGGCCCGCATGAACACGCCCGCGACCGTTGAAGGCAATTGGAAATGGCAGCTCTGCGACGGGCAATTAGATGACGATCTGGCCGGACGTCTACGGGAGATGACGGAGCTGTTTGGGCGTGTGCGCTGAATTGCCGTTGGCTACAAACTACATGGCTTTAGGCCAAAAACGAGTGGGTTGGGCCAAAGCCCAAAACAGATAATGAGCATGAACCGTTCGCTAAAGCGAACGGCAATAGGGACGGCGGCAACGGCAATAAGTGCCACTCGATTATCTGCGTTGCGATGCTGGTCTTTGACTTCGCCCTCGCTTTCGCGGTAGAACTTTACAAGTCCTAAACGGTAAGGTAATGACGATTCGATACTCAGATGGAACGAATGCGTTCGTATCATTCGCTCGAACAATCTTGTGCCGCGCGACATGGGACACGACTTTCTTGAATAACTTACAGGAGCAGACATAATGGCGGGTAAATTTGAAATAAAGACATCGGCGAGCGGCCAGGTTCACTTTAACCTAAAGGCCGGGAACGGGCAGATCATACTATCGAGCGAGATGTATGAGACAAAGGCGGCGGCCGAGAACGGCATCGACTCGGTTCGTCGAAACTCTGCGGATGATGCTCGCTACGAGCGGAAGATGTCATCAAACGGTAAGCCGTATTTTAATCTTAAGGCGAGCAACGGCCAGGTCATCGGCAGGAGTGAGATGTATGAATCGGAGTCGGCAATGGAGAATGGAATTCGCTCGGTGAAAGAAAATGCTCCGGACGCCTCGACCGCTGACGCATAGCCGCACGCACATGAGGCGTTTTTTGCCTTGCCATTGCGCGCGGTCTATGACATATTTATTCGCTGAATTGGGGTTTGATCAAATCAGTTAATAGAAGGAGATATTAAATGGCAGGAAAATTTGAGATCAAGTCGGGTAAGACCGGCAAGTTTCGTTTCAATCTGAAGGCCAGCAATGGCCAGGTCATCTTGACGAGCGAGGCGTACAATACGGCTGCTGCTGCCAAGAATGGAGCTGCGTCGGTCGCCAAGAACGCCGGCAACGCAAAACGCTTTGAGCGGAAGAAAGCGAAGGACGGTTCGTCGTACTTTGTGATGAAGGCCGCCAACGGCGAGGCCATCGGCAAGAGCGAGATGTACAAGACCACAAAGGCGATGGAGAACGGTATCGCTTCGGTAGCCAAGCATGCTCCCGGTGCTGCGATCGTGAGCGGTGATGCCAAGCCGGCCGCCAAGAAAGCTCCGGCGAAGAAGGCCGCGGCCAAGAAGCCGGCACCGAAGAAGGCTGCTGCAAAGAAAGCTGCTAAGCCGGCTGCTAAGAAAGCTCCGGCGAAGAAGGCCGCAGCTAAGCCGGCACCGAAGAAGGCTGCTGCTAAGAAAGCTGCCAAGCCGGCCGCTAAGAAAGCTCCGGCGAAGAAGGCCGCAGCCAAGAAGCCGGCCGCGAAGAAGCCTGCGGCAAAGAAGGCCGCTAAGAAGAAGTAGTTTCAAAATGACCTTTGAGGTTTACATATAGCCCGAGCGAAAGCTTGGGCTATTATTTTGATATGACGCAACGGAAGGTTCGGCTCGGTATCGAGCGGTTGTTGGATGAGAGGTTCGATGCGATACGAGCAACGCGGGTCGGGCTGGTCTGCAATCAGGCGTCGGTGCTGCCCGATCTCACGTTCGTCGCGGATGTGTTTGCCGCGCGGGACGACATCAACCTGACAGCATACTTCGGTCCGCAGCACGGCATTCGCGGCGATGTGCAGGACAACATGATCGAGACCGATCATGCGACGGATCCGCGCACCGGCCTGCCCGTCTATTCGCTGTACAGCGAAACGCGCGAACCGACTGAGGCGATGCTCGCGAATATCGACACGATCGTCTTTGACATGCAGGACGTCGGCTGCCGTATCTACACCTTTATCTACACGATGGCAAACTGCATGATCGCCGCCGCGAAATACGGCAAGCGCGTCGTCGTATGCGACCGGCCGAATCCGATCACCGGTGTCCACGTCGAGGGCAATGTCACCGAGAGCTCATTCACGTCGTTCGTGGGCCAATACGAATTGCCGACACGCCACGGAATGACGTGTGGCGAGCTTGCAAAAATGTTCAACGAACATTTTGGTATCGGCTGCGATCTCGAGGTCATTGAGATAGACGGTTGGAGCCGCGACATGTGGTTTGAGGACACTGGCCTGCCGTGGGTGCCGCCGTCACCAAACACTCCGACCGTCGATACATGCGTCGTCTTCCCGGCGACCGTTTTTCTCGAGGGTACCGAACTCAGCGAAGGCCGCGGCACGACGAAGCCATTCGAACTGAATGGTGCTCCGTTCATCGATCCTTACCAATGGGCCGAGACCTTAGATGCTTACCCATTTGATGGCGTCATCTTTCGTCCGTGCTACTTCCAGCCCACATTTCAGAAATGGGCCCGCCAGACCTGCGGCGGCGTTCAGATCCACGTCACGGATCGCGAAGCGTTTACGCCCGTGATCGTCGGCATCGCAATGATCAAGACCGCCTACGATCTCTACACCGACCACTTCCAATGGAAGCAGGGCGACTACGAATACGAATTCGGCAAGAACCCGTTCGATGTGGTTTGCGGCACTGATAAGATCCGCAAGGCGATCGAAGTCGGCCAGTCACTCGAGACGATCATCTCCGGCTGGCATGATGGTTTACAAATTTTCAAAGATCAAAGGGAGCAGTATTTGCTCTACTAATTTCTTGCTCACCGCTGATGTTCGTGTGAGGTCATCCTATTCAACCCCAGGCTTTACATGCCCGGTGTGAAGCGGTTCGATCAGTTTCGCAAATGCGATCAATCGTTTCTCGGAGTTCAGCGGCCCAACAATTTGGACGGCGATCGGCAGGCCATCGGCATTTAAGCCGAGCGGTACTGTTAGTGACGGATGGCCGGTCGCGTTAAAGACGACGGGATACAAGAAATTGTCCCAATAATCAATATTCGTGCCGTCAACTGAGATCGGCGTGTGTTCGGGGTTGTGTTTGATAGCGACCGTTGATGCGACGGGCAGGATCAGAAAGTCGTATTTAGTAAGGAACGCTTCCATTTGATCTCTCAGAGCGTTGTGCCGTTTTAGGATATCGTCATATTTGGCCGGGTCGAGGTCGGACATTCGGTCGTAAACCTCTGCCATATCAATGCGGTGATTATCCGCACTCTTGAAATCCCGAATGACGAACTGGCGAAACAGCCATGGCACTTTTTCGAACGCTACATAGATCGTCAGCAATCGATGCATCGCCACCATTTTGTCAAAATCCGCAGGCTGGTCATTAGCCACAGAAACATTGTTCGAGCTGAGCGTTCCGGTAAATTTCTCCAGAGCATCTTTGATGTCTTTGCTCACCAGCATCTTGTCGCTGCCGAATTTCCATTCGTCGAGGTATGCGATCTTGTAGTCCTTCAGTTCACCTTTCGGCTCGAGCATTTTGGCCTTTTGCTCGGGCCATTTGTTCATCATCGCGTTCCATGCGAGATCGATATCGTCAACCGTGCGCGCAAGCGGTCCGGGAACCATCATTCTGTGGTATTTCGGATCGCCCGGTTCGCCCGGCGAACCGCCAAAGTCCGGTGTGGCTCCGTCGGTCGTCTTAAGACCGTACAGACCGCAATCGGCAGCCGGTATGCGAATACTTCCACCAAAATCGCCGCCCATGGTGATCGGTACAAATCCCGAAGCGACCGTCGCAGCACCGCCGCCCGTACTGCCGCCGGGCGTTCGCGTCAGGTCATACGGATTGTTTGCGGTCGGGTAGATCTCGCCTATCGTTTGAACGTCAAAGAGCATTTTGGGGACATTCGTTGTGCCCAAAATGATCGCTCCCTCATTGATCATCGCATCGACGACGCCCGAATTTTTCGGAGCGATAACGCCCTGAAACATTTCGGCATTCCAGGTATGCGGCTTGCCCTTGACGGCAAACTCTTCCTTGATGCTTACCGGAATACCTTCGAGCAGTCGCAACGGCTCGCCCTTTGCGACCTTTTCGTCGGCTTTTTTAGCGGCGTCCAGAGCATCTTGTTCGAACAGCCAGACAAACGCATTCGTCTTGTAATTGTTGTTCTTGATGTAATTGATGTGTTCCTGAACGATCTCGGCCGAGGTCGCCTGTTTGTTCTTGATCATCGCCGCGAGCTCCGTCGCCGATTTATAGACAAACTTGCCTGCAACCGGAAGTTCTCTCTCAGGTTTCGTGAACAACTCTGATTGGAGCACGGGCTTTTCGCCGATCGGCTTTGGGATCAATGTATAGATATAGATTCCGAGGCCGATGGCGATGAGTACCACGATACCGAACACAATACCGGACCACTTGAAGACTTTCTTGATAGTAGATGGCATAAGCCTATTCCTCCGGGCTTCTCGATGCCAGACAGAATGTGCCCTGGCCATGATCCTGATCGTTCAGGAGTTTGGTTGTGAAAGGCCGGAGCCTCCGGTTTGATCTTCTCAGAACCAACTGCTCTTGCTCTTGCCGCCAAAGATGCTGCCGAGCACACCACGGACGATCTGGCGGCCGATGTTTGTGCCGACGGAGCGGGCGGCGCTCTTGGCGAATGATTCGACGACGCTGTCTGAGCGGCGGGCCGTGGGGCGTGAGGCACGGGCCTCTTCTTTTGCAGCTTTTTCTGCGGCTTCGGCCTCAGCATCGGCTTGGGCGGCGGCCTGCTCCTCAGCGAGTCGGGCCTCGGCTTTTACCTTGAGCAGTTCGAATGCCGATTCGCGGTCGCTGGCATTGTCGTAGATGCCTGCGACCAGCGAATTGGCGACCAATTGCTGCCGCTGCTCGGGCGTGATCGGGCCGATGTGGCCGACGGGCGGCACGACGAAGGCGCGATCGACAACGGTCGGAACGCCTTTTTCGTCGAGCGTTGAGATCAACACTTCGCCGACGCCAAGTTCGGTGATCACGGTCTCGGTGTCGATCTTTGGATTGACTCGGAACGACGACGCGGCGGCTCGAACGCCTTTCTGCTCTTGCGGCGTGTATGCCCGCAGGGCGTGCTGCACGCGATTTCCGAGTTGGGCGAGGACCTTTTCGGGGATGTCGGCAGGATTTTGCGTCACAAAATAGACGCCGACGCCCTTTGAACGGATCAGGCGCACGACCTGCTCGACCTTTTCGACAAGCGCATTCGGCGCGTCATTAAACAGCAGATGAGCCTCGTCAAAGAAAAAGACCAGCTTTGGCTTGTCGAGATCGCCGGCCTCGGGGAGCGATTCGAAGAGTTCTGAGAGCAGCCAGAGCAGGAAAGTGGAATACAGCTTGGGAGCCTGGACGAGCTGGTCGGCGGCGAGCAGGTTGAGGACGCCTTTGCCGCCGAGCGTCTGCATAAAGTCCTCAAGGCGCACGGCCGGCTCGCCGAAGAAGAGGTCGCCGCCCTGTTCGTCGATCTGGAGCAGGCCGCGCTGGATGGCGCCGACCGATGCGGCCGAGACGTTGCCGTATTGCAGCGTGAGCTCGTCAGCATGTTCGCCGACGGCGGTCATCAGCGCCTGCAGGTCTTTGAGGTCGAGCAGCAGCAGGCCGTTGTCATCGGCCCACTTAAAGGCGATAGTCAACACGCCTTCCTGCGTTTCATTCAATTGCAGAAGCCGCGACAGCAGCAGCGGCCCCATTTCGCTAACGGTCGCACGCAGCGGATGGCCCTGTTTGCCAAAGACATCCCAAACAGTCGCGGGAAAGCCCTCGAATGTCGGCGTGATGCCGAGCAGTTCGTTGCGAGCGTCGATCTTTGCATTGCCGCCGCCGGGCTGCGTTACGCCGGTCAGGTCGCCCTTGATGTCGGCCATAAAGACCGGCACGCCGCGCATGCTAAAGCCCTCGGCGATGCGCTGCAGGGTGACGGTCTTTCCCGTGCCGGTCGCGCCGGTGATCACGCCGTGGCGGTTGGACATCTGCGGGAGCATAAAGAACTCGGCTCCGGTGTTTTTTGCTACAAGTATTGGTTCTGCCATAAGATCAATTAACCGCGAAAAACGCTAAATAGACGAAACGGAGCGTGGTTAGTTTCGTTGATTTCGTATATTTAGCGGTTCAAATCCTTAACAATTTTCGTATTTCCAGTTGCGCCGTTTGCCTTCGCTGAGCCATTCGATGGTCGTGGCGAGGCGTTTGTCGCGGGTGGCTTCGGTCTTGGCCTCGGTTATCCACTCGATGTATTCCTTCTTACAGCTTGGCGGAAATGCGTTAAAGGTCTCGGCGGCCTTCTCGTTGCTTGCGAGCTGTTCGAGGAGAACGTCGGGCACGTCCAGCGGCTTTTTCTCCTTGGCTGGTTTCTTGACCTTGATCCCTTCGTCGTTGAGCCGCATGGCCTCGCGGATGAGCGCTTTCATCGTCTTATCGTCTGGAAGGTCCGCAAGCGATGTGATGCGGCCAAAGCTGCCCATGGCGGTCTTCTCCGGGAAGCTGCCGTTCTCGATCAGTGATTGCTTCCAAAACCCGAATGCGCAGTGCTGCTTGAATGACGCCATCGAACACAGCAAGCCCTTGTAATCAAAATGCGGAAAGCTCCACTTTTTGGTCTCGATCACGTGAGGACAAACGTCGTGCACCAGCTTGCGGATGTGCCGCAAGATCGGCTTTGCAAAATCCTCTGCCTTGTCAATGTAGGCATCGACGAACGGATCAGTCGTTGGCATACACATATCTCCTTTCGTTGCAGGCAATTATACACAATATGCGGTCCAAATTAGTAGCCCGCATGTTCGTAATGGCTCCGAGATGGCTGTCCCACGCTGGGACAGTTTTGGGACACGGTCTGACAGGTTTAACTGTTGTATTTGTTGGGTTTGCTAGTTTTTTCCTCATCTGTCCCACTGTCCCGCAAAGATTTCTGATCGAACTGCAAAATGTTGACCCGAGTTTGGACATTATGGCATGGATGTTGCATAAATAGCAAGTAATTTGATCTAACAGACGATAATTTTTGCAACGGCCTTGCGTTCACGCGGCCCATCGAAATCGCAGAGGTAAACGCCCTGCCAGCGGCCGAGCAGGAGCTTACCATTCTCGAACGGTATCGTCACGCTCGAGCCGACAATGGATGATTTGATGTGCGCGTCGGAGTTGTGCTCAAAATGTTTGAAATTCGGCTCGGACTGCGGGATCAGCCGCCGGAGAAAGCCCAGCATGTCGGATTGGACGTCTGGATCTGCGTTCTCGTTGATGGTCAGGCCGCAGGTTGTGTGCTGCGTAAACACGACGCAAATACCGTCTCCCGACGCGTCGAGCAACTCCGCAATTTTCGACGTAATGTCGATCATCTCTTCGCGTGCGGACGACGCGACCGTGATGGTGTGAATGGCCATGAGTGAGATTTGCGTTAGTATAGCAGAAACGAGTTTGCAGGAGTGTTGAGTTACAAGATGCAGAATGTGTTCCGGCCCATCGCCATTGTTGCGGCCCTATTTGTTCTATTTTCAAGCGGTTACGCTCAGAATAAGTTCGATGGTTATTCGCTCGTCGTTGAGGCGGACATTACAGGTGTTTGTCCGGTCAAGTATCAGCCGTCAGCGGGAAACGGTAACTCTGTGGACGTATTTATCGCCGGGACCCAACAGCGAACACCGGCAACGGGGCTGACGGCGTGCGACGGCGCGACAAAGTCGGGCACGAATTCGTTCAACATCAATCACACGACGGGATCGTGGTGCTTTGAGGGGCCGGAGCCATTCTACGACGTAAAACTGAGGAACGGCACCGTGTATCTGTGGTATCCGACGACGAAGGACACGGGCTTTTTCAACGTAAAGGACTTTCGTCCTGTCACACGGACACCAGGGCCAACGCCGCAATATGTGTTCTCGGATCCGGCAGACTGGACGAATACGATCAGGAATGCCATCGCCGTGATCGCGGTCAGACAGGGCGGGACACTGTATTTTCCTGACGGTGATTATATTGTCGGTACGCTCGACGGCAATCGCCGCGACCCGAGCTATCAGGCCATAACGCTGCCGTCGGGCATCGTCTTGCAGGGCAGCGGCGCGAACGCGTCGATCCCGACGACAAATCTGCCATCGCGACGCGGATCGACGCGGCTCAGACTGAGGCATGACAACCAGACGATCTTTCGCATCGGTGGCTGCACTAATCATGTCACGGTCCAGAATATGGAACTGCTTGGCAATTCGGCACTCTTTGGCGAGATGCCTCGGCAGAACCGCGGCAATTACGGTATCGAGGGGCTCGGTAAATGGATAATGAAAGGCCAAATGGGCCAGCAGGAACCGAATACGAGCCAGAGCATCAAGATAGAGAATGTCACGTTCCAAAATCTTGATAAGGGCATTTACGTCCACAATGCGAACGATGAGCGGTGCAACACGGCCGAGCAGCACTGCGGCGGGTGGCAGTTCGATTATGTGCTGGTCGATCAGGGCATGTTCATCAACAACGGCACCGGCATCTGGGTAGATACCTACAATACGGACTGGAAGATCAGCAATTCATTCTTCAGCTACTCAAAGCAAAATCCTCCGGGCGACGGCATTTACTTGCAAAAGGCAGGGATCGTGCTGGTCGAGCAGACGTTTGGCGGTGGGTACAACTATGGCACACATATCGGCGGGACGTTCCTGACGATGGTGACGGGAACGTCGCTGACGGTCGTTTCGTCAGGCTCGGAGCGGAGCGAGCGGAGCATCTATACAAGCCCGGTCGGGTCGATCACATCAATGATGGTCAACGTGATCGGCAGCGTTTTCGGCGACAAGGTAGATCTGAACGGGCGGTTTAACTACAACTCGACGGGGAACTTTTATCTCGCCAAGACGATCGATGCCGAGCCGAGCGTGACGATCAATTCGGTCGGCGACCGTTACTGTTACGATTCGCAGGTGCTGCCCGGCCGCTGTACTGATGAACAGGGACGGACCGTCGCGAATCCGGGGCCGTTTGGCGGGCGGCGGATGTTTGAGACAGGCAGATTTGGCGAGGACACAGGGCCAAACAAGATCGAGGGGCGGCCAAATTTCTTTGGCTACAACGTCGAGATCGGCAATGGCCTGATGCAGTTTGACCCAAATATCACCTTCCGCGACATCACCGCATGGACGGCCGGCCAGGGCGTCAGGCCGCCGGTCAAGGACGGAGCATTCCTGTATTGCAAGGACTGTCGGAAGAATTCATCCGGCATCTGCACACAGGGCGGCAGCGGCGACGGAGCATTCGCCAAACGCGTCGCGGGCCAGTGGCGGTGTGACTGATAAGAATCACCACGAAGACACAAAGGACACAAAGATGAGGGCGATCTTTTCTTTGTGCCCTTTGTGCCTTTGTGGTGAAAATGCCTATAATCAATGATTTTGAGATTTAGCTCAGTATCTAACATATGAACAGTTACGTTATTTATCTTGCGCCTGCATTTGGGATCATCGGCCTTCTGGTGATGGCTTATAAATCGGCATGGGTCGGCCGTCAGGACGCCGGCGAAAAGACGATGCAGGAGCTTGCCGGGCACATTGCGGATGGCGCGATGGCATTTCTCAAAGCCGAGTGGCGAGTGCTCAGCATTTTTGTCGTGATCACGGCGGCGTTGCTGGCATATTCGGGGACGATCCATGAGATCGGCGGGCGGCAGATACATTCGCATTGGGTGATCGCGGTCGCCTTTGTCATTGGTGCTGTGTTCTCTGCCACAGCCGGATTTATCGGCATGAAGGTCGCGACGAAGGCCAACGTCCGCACAACACAGGCCGCTCGCACAAGCCTGAAACAGGCGCTGAAGGTCTCATTCACCGGCGGAACGGTGATGGGCCTCGGCGTGGCGAGCCTCGCAGTGTTGGGCCTCGGCGGACTGTTCATTGTATTTATGGCGATGTTTGCGGGCCTTGGTGCAACACAGGTTTCGACCGCCATCGAGGTGCTGACGGGCTTTTCGCTGGGTGCGGAATCGATCGCGCTGTTCTCACGTGTCGGCGGCGGCATTTATACAAAGGCTGCTGACGTCGGTGCCGACCTTGTCGGCAAGGTCGAGGCGGGCATTCCTGAGGACGACGTTCGCAATCCGGCGACCATCGCAGATAACGTGGGCGACAACGTCGGTGACGTTGCGGGCATGGGCGCCGACCTTTTTGGTTCATATGTTGCGACGATCCTCGCAACGATGGTGCTGGGCCAGGAGATCAAGGCGGCTGACAGCCTGGGCGGCATGTCGCCGATCCTGCTGCCGATGATCATCTGCGGGCTCGGGCTGATCTTTTCCATCATAGGAACATTCTTCGTCAGGATCAGCGATGACAGATCTAGCGTCCA
Organism: Chloracidobacterium sp.; assembly: GCA_016715795.1. Taxonomy (NCBI): domain Bacteria; kingdom Pseudomonadati; phylum Acidobacteriota; class Blastocatellia; order Chloracidobacteriales; family Chloracidobacteriaceae; genus Chloracidobacterium; species Chloracidobacterium sp. The sequence goes on along the minus strand of JADJXP010000001.1, from coordinate 212,712 downwards.
GAACGCCCTCAACATCGGCAACTGGTCCTCGATCATCCTCACGGTGATCGCGTCATACTTCGTCGTGATGTGGATGCTGCCCGAGACGATGACGTGGGCAAACTCGGCGCGAGGTGCGGGCTTTACACGCAACGGTGTTTTCGCGGCCATTGTGGTCGGCAGCGTCGTCGGAGCGATCATGAGCTTTGTCACTGAATATTACACGGCTATGGGCAAGAAGCCGGTGATGTCGATCGTGCAGCAATCATCGACCGGCCACGCAACAAACATCATCGGCGGCCTCTCGGTCGGGATGAAATCGACGGTCATTCCCGTCATTACGCTTGCCGGCGGGATCGTCGCGTCGTATTACTTTGCGGGGCTTTATGGCGTGGCGATCGCGGCGGCCGGTATGATGGCGACGACCGCGATGCAGTTGGCTATCGATGCGTTTGGGCCGATCGCCGACAACGCAGGCGGCATCGCCGAAATGAGTCAGCTTCCCGCCGAAGTTCGTGAGCGAACAGACATCCTTGACGCCGTCGGAAACACAACCGCTGCTACCGGAAAAGGCTTTGCTATCGCATCGGCCGCGCTGACGGCGTTGGCACTGTTTGCTGCTTTTGTCGGCATCGCGGGCATCGAACGTATCGATATTTATAAGGCCAATGTGCTCGCGGGCCTGTTTATCGGCGGGATGATACCGTTCATCTTCTCAGCACTGGCGATCCAGGCCGTGGGCCGTGCGGCAATGGACATGGTGCAGGAGGTGCGGCGGCAGTTTCGCGAGATACCGGGCATCATGGAATACGAGGCACAGCCTGAGTATGAAAAGTGCGTTGCGATATCGACCAAGGCGTCGATCCGCGAAATGATAATGCCCGGCGCCATCGCGCTGATCACGCCGGTCGTGGTTGGATTTACATTCGGCCCCGAGGTGCTCGGCGGACTGCTCGCGGGCGTTACGGTCTCTGGCGTGCTGATGGGCATCTTTCAGAACAACGCCGGCGGCGCTTGGGACAACGCCAAGAAATCATTCGAAAAAGGCGTCGAGATCAACGGCGAGACCGTCTTCAAAGGCTCGGAGCCCCACAAAGCTTCGGTTACCGGCGACACCGTCGGCGATCCTTTTAAGGACACATCAGGCCCATCGATGAACATCCTCATTAAACTGATGTCCATCGTCTCACTCATCATCGCGCCGTATATCTACGGCATCGGGCGATAGATCACGTAGAAGCTATTTAGAGAGAAGCCGCGGCTTTCCGCGGCTTTTTCTTTTGCTATAAAAGGTTGACTGCAAAGCAACAGACGAGCAAACTAACTTGAAACTCATCAACAAAACACCAATGAAACGCTGCCCTGAATGCAGGCGAGATTATATTGACGACAGTTTGCTTTACTGTCTCGAAGATGGAGTTGCGCTCGTGCAGGGTTCGGTGCCGTCACCCGACGAGCCGCAAACGGCGATCTTGTCAGAACCGCCTGCGTCAGCGGGCGGTCAGTTCGGTGATGAGCCTCAGACCGCTATTTTGCACTCGACCGAACCGCCGATCGAAGCAGCAACACGTGCGCAGATCCACACGACAGCGGCGGCGGAGCCGCAAAAGAGTATTAGTGAGACTTCGGAAAAGCGCAGCTTTTCCGCAATAGAGCGGTTTCGGAGAAGTCAGGTGCGAAGGTGAAGTGAACGGGAGAATCGTTTGATGCAGACGAGACTATGAAGAATCGGAAAATCGAGGTCAAAGGCACGGAAATCACCGTTTTTAATAGCGGCGAAAAGGACTACATCTCACTGACTGATATCGCGCGTCATCGTGACTCCGAAAGAAGTGACTACATTCTGCAAAATTGGTTGAGAAATCGCAGCACGATTGAATTCATTGGGTTGTGGGAACAGATTCATAATCCGGGTTTCAATTCCATCGAATTCGATGGGTTTAAAAATCTGGCAGGCTCAAACAGTTTTTCCCTCACGCCAAAACGGTGGATCGAAACGACCAACGCCATCGGCATCGTTTCAAAAGCAGGGCGCTACGGCGGAACATTCGCTCACAAGGATATCGCCTTTGAGTTTGCGTCATGGATCAGCGCGGAGTTCAAACTTTATTTGATCACTGAGTTCCAAAGATTAAAGGACGAAGAAAACGACCGCCTCAGTCTCGAATGGAATCTTCAGAGAACTCTTGCCAAGATCAACTATCGAATTCACACAGACGCGATCAAGGAGAACTTGATTCCGGCAGAGCTTTCCAAATCTCAGATAAATATTGTGTATGCCACTGAAGCCGATCTTCTGAACGTTGCTTTGTTTAGCAAAACGGCGAAGCAATGGCGAGACGAAAATCCTGACTTGCAGGGGAACATTAGAGATCACGCGACTATCGAACAGCTTGTTGTATTGTCTAATCTCGAAAGCATCAGCGCGATCTTGATCAGACATGATCTCCCTCAAAGTGTCCGTTTGAAACAACTCAACGCGATCGCGATAACGCAAATGACATCTTTGGTGAAGAGTTCAAGCGTCAAGAAACTGAAATAATATGAAACGATGTCCTGAATGTAGGAAGGATCGTATATGCCGCGTAGCGGCAAAATGAATTTAGCCGTGGGTTTTAACCCACAGATCATCGATAACGGATGTTCTCGTCGCGTAGCGACGATTGAAATGACGGGATATTTCATCCGTCGCTGACGCGACGCGGACAATTTCATTTAACATTCCGTGGGTTGAAACCCACGGCTAAACTCAGCCATCGCTACGCGATGAAACCAATATGAAACGCTGCCCTGAATGCAGAAAAGATTACGTTGATGACACGCTGCTCTATTGCCTCGACGACGGCACATCGCTCGTGCAGGGGACGGTGACGGACGAGCCGGCGACAGCGATATTGTCAAGGGCGTTCGACCCTTTGCTGGAAAAGCAGACCGCGGTCTTCGACTCGGCCGAGTCGCGTAAACGAGCGACAAATTCGATCGCTGTATTGCCGTTTACAAATGTAAGTGCTGATGCCGACAACGAATATTTTTGCGATGGTTTGTCCGAAGAGCTTCTGAACGCATTGGCACGGATCGAAGACCTTAAGGTCGCAGCCCGGACATCGACCTTTTTGTTCAAAGGAAAAGATATAAGGCTAAGCGAGATCGCCGACGCGTTGAACGTCAGCAAGGTTGTCGAAGGCAGCGTCAGGCGAGCCGGAGACCGATTGCGGATCAACGTGCAGCTCGTCAACGCAGCGGACGGTTATCAACTGTGGTCGGAGCGCTACGACCGCGATATGAAAGATATCTTTGACATTCAGGACGAGATCGCGGTGGCTGTGGTCGATGCCTTAAAAATAAAACTCCTCGGTGATGAGAAAACTTCTATGCTCAAGCACCACACTCAAAGCCCCGAGGCATACGAATACTACCTGCGAGGACTTTCACACTTTAACAAATGGACGCCTACAGATTTTGAGAAGGCAGTCGGGAACTTTGAGCGGGCGATCGCGATCGACCCTGAGTATGCATCGGCGTTCGCAGCAATGGCTGACGCTTATACGGAACTCTTGTTCTTTTCCTTCTCATCCGGCGATGCAAGGCAAAAGGCGAGAAAAGCCGCCGATAAGGCGTTGGCATTGGATGCGTCCCTCTCCGAGGCTCACAACTCATTGGCGCTTATCAAAATGTACTTCGACTGGGATTATCCTGCGGCCGAAGCCGAGTTCAAGCGGGCTATCGCCTTAAATCCCGGTAACGCATCGGTGCATATGTGGTATGGATGGTTTCTCGCACTGATGGGGCGATTTGACGAGAGCCTCGTCCAGTCGCGTCGGGGGCACGAACTCGACCCATTATCGCCGCCGAATAATAACGCGATCGGCGTCAGCCTTCACTGGGCAGGACAGACAGAACGGGCTATCGCCCAGTTTCTGGATGTACTTGAAATGAATCCGAAATATCCTGTCTCGCAAAGCTTTCTTGCCGAGGCATATGTCCAGGCGGGCGACCTCAACTCGGCGATGGAGACCATTGAGGAGACAAAACCCGAAGCAATGGACCCACAGGCACTCGCCGTCGCAGGCTACGTCTATGCAAGGGCCGGGAAGCGTGAGAAAGCGATTGGAATTCTTAACGAGTTTGAGCAGCGATCGACGCAGGGCAATGTTTCGGCCCTGAACTTTGCACAGATATACGCTTCGCTCGGTGATGATGAGCAGGCATTTGCCTGGCTCGACAAAGCGATTGAGGAGCAGGCGATCTGGCTGCCGTTCTTGAAGGTTGACGTGAAATTCGAGCCGCTCCGTTCCGATCCGCGATATCAGGCATTGCTTCGGCGTGTTGGATTTTAGGAATTGAATCTTATGAAACGCTGCCCTGAATGCCGACGAGATTATTACGACGACACGCTGCTTTAGGGACCTGCTGAAACGTATGAATCTGACGGAATGATCCATTTGATAAATTCGAATTCCTGATCTTATGTATCACTATATGTATGCAAATATGTTGACAGAATAGGCCACATAACTGTAACATCATGCCCTGAGATAAGAGAATTATGTCTAGTGTAAACGTCCGTATCAGCTCGAATAGCTATCAGATATTGAAGACTCTTTCCAAAGCCAAAGGTCAATCGATGCAATCGGTGATCGATCAGGCAATAGAAGACCTGCGCCGACGGAAGATGCTGGAAGCGACCAATTCAGCATTTTCTGCGCTAAAAGCCGATCAAGCAGCTTGGAGTGAAGAGTCAGACGAACGCAAGCTGTGGGAAAACACGCTTTTGGATGGAGTTGATAAAGAATGATTCAGGCATCGCGCGGCGAGATATGGCTCGTCAGCCTTGATCCGACGAAGGGACGCGAACAGGCCGGCATGCGCCCAGCCTTGATTATTTCGGTCGATCAATTTAATCACGGCTCCGCTGAACTAGTTATTGTGATTCCGATCACTTCAAAAGCGAAGGGCATCCCGCTTCATGTCGAAGTCCAGCCGCCTGAAGGTGGTTTGACAATGATGAGTTTTGTGAAGTGTGAAGATGTTCGCTCGATCTCAACATCACGGCTGGTACGACGCTTGGGAAAAGTCTCAAACCAAACTGTCGAGTTGGTCGAAGATCGTCTGAGAATACTTTTAGGACTATGAAACGATGCCCTGAGTGCAGGCGGGATTATTACGACGATACTCTGCTGTATTGTCTTGATGACGGCAATGCACTCCTCGAAGGCCCGGCGAGTGGCAAGTCGGAACCGCCTGCGTCAGCGGGCGGCCAGTTCGATGAGCCACAGACTGCCAAATTGCACTCGACGGACGCTCCGACTCGCGCACATATTAATACGACTGAACAGACAGCTATCCTTAACACCGGAGCGGAGGCGGAGCCTCAAGGGAGTCTAGGTGACCCCTTGGAAAAGCGTAGCTTTTCCGCAAATAGAGCGGCAAAGCCGCTATTGATCGCGCTTGCCACCGCTGTCATCGTGCTCGGCGGATTTTTTGGTTATCGATTTTTCACTCAGGCGAAACAGATCGAATCGATCGCTGTAATGCCGTTTGTGAATGAGAGCGGAAATGCCGACGTTGAATATCTGAGCGATGGAATGACTGAAACTTTGATCAGCAGTTTGTCGAACATTCCGAATTTGTCGGTCAAGGCAAGAAGCACGGTTTTTTATTACAAAGGCAAAGAGGCTTCGCCGAAGAAAATTGGTGAAGAATTAAAGGTGCAAGCTGTTTTATTGGGCAGAGTTTCCCAACGAGGAGATGATCTGAAATTGAGTTTGGAATTGGTCAATACCGAAACGCAGGATGTGATTTGGAGCGACACCTACAACCGCAAACAATCAGACCTCGTTTCATTGCAGAGCGAGATCGCCAAAACTGTTTCGGACAAACTTCGTTTGAAATTAACGGCGACCGAACAAGAGCGAGTCGGCAAGACCAACACGGCCAGTTCCGAAGCACAACAGCTTTACTTAAAAGGGCGGTTTCATTGGAACAAACGAAACACCGATGACTTTCAAAAAGCCAGAGAGTATTTCCAGCAAGCGATCGCTGCTGACCCGAACTTCGCACTCGCGTACGCGGGACTCGCCGATACGTTGGCTTTGATGCCCTATTACGGCAATTTCAGGCCAAGCGAATATATGCCGCTGGCAAAACAGGCGGCACAAAAAGCCCTCGAAATTGACCCGAATCTGGCGGAAGCACACGCTTCGCTCGGTCAGATCGTAACCAACTATGATTACGATCTTAAAGGTGCTGAGAGTGAACTAAAGAGAGCGGTCGAACTCGACCCAAAGTATCCATCTGCCTATCAATGGCTGTCCGAGGTTTATTTCTATCAGGACATTAGCGATAAGGCACTAACGGAAATAAACAAAGCGTTGGAACTTGACCCGTTGTCAATGATCATAAATAACAACAAGGGCAGAGTACTTGAATTTAGAGGAAAGTCTGACGAAGCAATTGTTCAGTTTAAGAAAACCATTGAGTTGTTTCCGGACGCTCAAGGTCCTCGCAATAACCTCTCCGACATTTATGAGGCCAATGGTATGTATTCGGAGTCCGTCGAGCAACGCCTTGTCCAGCTCAAGCTCATCGGCTCCAGCCCTGAAAACATCAAGGACCTCCAACTAGCTTTTGAAAAAGACGGTTATAAGGCTTTTGTGCAAAAGCAAATAGACATTCAACTGTATAGTCAGAGATCGAGTCTTGAGAAAGATAAAAATGCTTATCTGCCGGCCTTTCGAATTGCGGTCGACTATGCCCGTCTCGGGGACAAGGATAAAGCGTTTGAATACCTGAACAAAGCCTACGATCAACGCGAACCGCAGATCGCGGAACTCAAGATTCGACTTCCACTTAGTTCTCTGCGAGACGACCCGCGATTTAAGGATTTGGTCAAACGAGTCGGGATCCCGGAATGACGTCTAAGGTCGCAAATTGGGACCTTAGAACAAAATGAATTGATGAAAAAGCCTGATACAGAATTAGCTGTCATTCAAGAAATCGAAAACAAGATATTTGTTATTCGAGATCAGCGCGTAATGTTGGACAGCGATTTGGCTGAGGTCTATCAGGTCGAGACTCGCGTTCTTAAACAGGCAGTTAGGCGAAACAGACAACGCTTTCCCGAGGATTTTTTATTTGAGCTCTCAGAATCCGAGATAGCGGAGTTGGAACGTTCAAGATCACAATCTGTGACCTTGAACAAAACAGGATCGAAACGCGGTTCAAACATCAAATACGCCCCATTCGCGTTCACCGAACACGGTGCCGTAATGCTGGCTAGTGTGTTGAATAGTCAGACGGCAGTCGAGGCAAGCATTTTTGTTGTTCGGGCATTCGTGAAAATGCGGGCGATGCTCGAACTGTATCAGGAACTCGCCGACCGGGTCGAGGAACTCGAAAAAGTGACCGACTATCACGGGCAGAAATTCGGCGTCGTTTCGGGCTTGCTAAGCGAGATCATGCGCGACCCGAAGTACCTAAAACGCAAGATTGGCTTTCTTGAACCAAAGAAGAAGAGACAACGATGAAACGATGCCCGCAGTGCGGAAGAGATTATAACGACGATTCGATGAGCTTTTGTCTCGACGACGGCTCGGAGCTGCTCTTTGGCCCGGCGAGCGGGTCTGGTGCGGGCGATGAACCCGCGACGGCGATCTTGTCCGGGCCTGGAGTCCCGTCTTTAGGCGGCACTGCGTCCGAGTCGCCGACTATGGCTCAGGTTCATACAACCGAGCAGACGGCGATACTTCATACCGGAGCGGAGGCGGAGCCTCGGGAATCATTGGGCGGACTTTCGGAAACGCAGAGCTTTTCCGCAAATATAGCGGCGAAGCCGCTGTTGATCGCATTGAGTATCGCCGTGATCGTTCTCGGCGGATTTTTAGGTTATCGATATTTCTCTTCGGCGAATTCTAAGCAGATCAATTCGATCGCGGTCCTGCCTTTCGAGAACCGCAGCGGAAGTGCGGACACCGACTATCTTTCAGATGGCCTCGCCGACTCGCTTATCTATCGGCTGTCGCAGTTGCCGAATTTGAAGGTCAGCCCGACGAGTTCGGTGATGCGCTACAAGGGTGCGGCCGACGATACCGCAAAAGTCGCGAGCGAGCTTGGCGTCGATGCTGTGATGACCGGAAGGCTTTCGCAGGTCGGCGAGAGCCTGAACATCAGCGTTCAGTTGATCGATGTAAAGGGCGGCAAGGTTCTCTGGGCCGAGCAATACGACCGGAAGATGGCCGATCTGCTTGCAACGCAGCGAGAGATCGCAACGACCATCACGCAAAAGCTCGAACTTAAACTCGCTGGTAGTGAGACAAAAGGCATCACCAAAAAATACACCGACAGCAACGAAGCCTATCAGGCGTACTTGAAGGGACGAACTTACTGGAATCGACGGACGGCGGAGAACATTCGAAAGGCCATTGAGGAGTTCAAATTGGCGACTGACCGAGACCCAAACTTCGCGCTTGCTTACGCCGGTCTTGCCGACTGTTACGTTTTGTTGCCTGAGTACGCTGGAATTCCGTCGAGCGAATCGTTGCCGCAAGCGAAGGCTTACGCCGAGCGGGCTATTGCCATTGATGACCAGCTAGGAGAACCGCACGCAACCCTGGGAATTCTTTATGTCCAGCTGTGGCAATGGACAGAGGCCGAACGCGAATACAAACGGGCTATCGAGATCAATCCAAACTATGCAACGGCCTATCACTGGTACTCGATCCTCTTGAAGAACCAGGGAAGATATGAGGAATCGGCAAAGATCATAAGGCGGGCTGCGGAACTCGACCCGCTATCGCCTTCAATTGGTGTCAATATTTCGATGATGTACCAATTGCAGAACAACCACGACGAAGCCATAAAGAAATCGCTAAAGGTCATAGAACTCGCCCCAAATTACGGTCGGGGATACGAATATCTGGGGCTTTCGTACCTAAAAGTTGGGCGAAAAGAAGAGGCAGTTAAGGCGATGGAAAAGGCGGTGGAACTGACCAATAGACAGAATATCGTTCTAAGCGAATTCGGGTTTGTCCTTGGTGCGGTCGGAATGCGAGCCGAAGCGATGGCCGTTGCGAAAGAACTCGAAGATAAATATGTCCGAAAGACGACGGCAGCTAACGACGCAGCCGCTGTCTATTCCGGACTTGGCGAAAAAGATAAGGCATTCGAATGGCTGGAAAAAGACTTCCAAACGCGGGATAGCCGATTGAACGCGATTCGGTGGGAGAGCCGGTTCGAACCACTCCGCGACGACCCGCGATTTAAGGACCTGCTGAAACGAATGGGTCTGCCGGAATAGAGACAAAGAAAAGACGATCGAATATCTGAACAAAGCCTATGACGAGCGTGAACGGGATTTGCCCGAACTAAAGATAAATAAAACTTGGGACTTCGTGCGAGACGACCCGCAATCTAAGGAATTGGTCAGACGAGTCGGGATCCCGGAATAGGTTGTGTTAGATTATTGTCGGAGTTTGGCCCACGATGAATATTGAACAGATCTCAAAAAAGCGAGCAGAGATCGCTCAGATCGCGCGGCGGCATGGGGCGACTAATATTCGAGTATTCGGTTCGGTTGTGCGTGGCGAGGCCGATGGTAATAGTGATTTCGATTTTTTGGTCGATCTGGAACGCGGTCGCAGTTTGCTTGATCTGGGCGGGTTATTAATGGACTTACAGCAACTGTTGGGGCGTCCCGTCGATGTGGTCACGGAAAAGAGCCTGCGCCCCAGGATCCGTGAGCGGGTTTTGCGAGAGGCTCGCGCGATATGAGAGATGACCGTGAGAGGCTTCTCGATATTCTGGAGGCGATCGCACGCATCGAGAAATATACCGCTCATGGACGCCCGGTTTTTGATGAAAATGAACTGATCCAGACCTGGGTTCTGCACCACCTACAAATTATTGGCGAAGCCGTTCGTGCTTTGTCGCCGACAACCACATCGGAAGTTGAAGAGATCGAATGGCAAAAGATAGTCGGAATGAGAAACATTCTCGTTCACAACTATTTCAGTATCGATACTGATCTTGTATGGGCCGTGATCGAAAATGACCTGCAAGCTCTTAAGTCCAAGATCCAAGAGTTTATCAAAGAAAACCCTGAGTGAAGCGGGCGCAGGCGTTGTTGGCTGCTGGACGGTTCGAACGACTCCGCGACGACCCGCGGTTCAAGGATCTGGTAAAACGGATGAATCTGCCGGAATGAACTGTGTGTATGGAAAATAGCTCGCAACTTATTATCTACCAAACCGAGTCCGGCGAGACGAAGCCGGAGGTACGCTTGAGAATGAGACGGTTTGGCTGACGCAGAAGCTGATGGCGGAGCTGTTTCAGACGACTGGGCCGAATTTCAATATGCATCTCAAGAATGTATTTGAGGAAGGCGAACTCGATCGGGCGGCAACTATTAAGGATTTCTTAATAGTTCGAACTGAGGGTAATCGCAAAGTTTGCCGCAGTATTGAATGTTACATCAACGAACTCGAAAGCGATTTTGATTGGGCTGAAAAAACCTAGTAACTTCGCGCCGAAAAAAGGGAAAGAAGACCGAATGAAACGCTGCCCACATTGCGGACGTGAATATGACAACACGATGATGTTCTGTCTCGACGACGGAGCCGAGTTGCTCTACGGCCCAGCTGTGTCGGCGCCGGGTACGATAGCAACCGGGTCTCCCGCTGATGAGCCGGCTACGGCGATCTTGTCTGAACCGCCTGCCTCAGTGGGCGGCCAGTCCGTGGGCGAAAGTCCAACTCAGCCATATATCCACACCACAGCGGCGGCGGAGCCGCATGAATCATCGGGCGAGCCTTCGGAAAAGCAGAGCTTCTCCGCACATCGAGCGGCAAAGCCCTTGTTGGTGGTGGCAGTCCTTGTGGTACTCGGTCTCGGCGGATTCCTTGGTTATCGATATTTCAGCGCGGGCAGCAAACAGATCGAATCGATCGCAGTGATGCCATTTGTGAACGAGGGCGGCAATGCGGACGTCGAATATCTCTCGGATGGCATGACGGAAACGCTGATCAAGAGCCTTACAAATATTCCGGAGATGGACGTGAAGCCGAGGTCTGCGGTTTTTCGGTATAAAGGGAAAGACGTCGATCCGACGACGATAGGCAAAGAGTTAAATGTACAAGCGATACTAAACGGCCGCGTAACCCAACGGGGTGATCTTCTGACACTGAGCCTGGAACTGGTTGACGTTCAGAAAAATAGCGTCCTCTGGACCGAACAATACCAGCGGCGCCAATCGGATATAGTCTTATTGCAAGGCGAGATCGCAAAAGATATTTCGGCGAGACTGTCGCCGCGACTTACCAAGTCCGAAAGTACAAAGGTTTCCGAGCAGGCGACGACTGATCCTACCGCATACCAGGCATATCTCCGCGGTCGTTTCTATTTGAGCAAGCGCACCGGCGATAATATCAACAATGCGATTGAACAGTTTCAAATAGCAGTTGACAGGGATCCAAATTATGCTCTTGCGTTTGTAGGTCTTGCGGACTGCTATTCGATAGCGAAAGATTACGCAATTAATGCTCCATCGGATTCCTTGTCGCGAGCGGAAAGTTTTGCACAGCGTGCGATAGCCATCGACGGGAAAATGGCCGAACCGTACGCTACGCTTGGCAACGTCTATTACAACCGGTGGCAGTGGGCCGATTCCGAGGCGGCATTCAAACGGGCAATCGAACTCAATCCAAAATACGCAACGGCCTATCATTGGTACTCGGTTCTTCTCTTCGGATTGGGAAGGGACGACGAGGCGGCGGAAATGATATTTCGGGCGCAGGAGCTAGACCCATTGTCGAGCATCATAAATATGAATGTTGCTCAGGTTTATTTCCTGAGAAATGATCAAAAGGCAGCTATTGAGATCTGTAATAAGATCATTGATCGAGACCCTTCGATACCGGGCGGGCATTTCGCGATAGCGTGGTCGTACCTTAAGTCTGGACGAAAACAGGAAGCAGTCGCCGAATTTCAAAAAGCGGTGGATCTGAGCGGACGGAATTCCGCCTATCTTGCTACTCTCGGGGCGGCATTTGCCTTTTCTGGCCGCACTGCCGACGCTCAAGGATTGATCAAAGAGCTTGAGGAGCGATATGCAAAGAAGCAGGCGTATGGTAAGGACCTCGCGACCATCTATGCGGCCCTTGGCGATAAGGACAAGGCGTTCGAGTGGCTGGAAAAGGATTTCGTCACGCACGTTGGTTCTTTGGCGGACGTTCGATGGACCGCCGAGTTTGAGCCCCTTCGAGACGATCCGCGGACGAAAGACCTGTTAAGACGGATGAATCTGCCGGAATAGTTTGATATTAAACGGCTGAACCTTTCGGAGTACGGCGTTTCAAACCGGCGTGTGGACGAGAAATTCGGGTGTGACGATCGTTGGTGAGAAAAAGCCGGCGTCGGTGTTGAATCGGCGGAGGCGGGCTTGTTTTCGGACGTTGGCCAGGTGGCCGAAGTTCCAGGTTACGAGGTAATCGATCTTGTGGATCGATGCGACGGCATAATGGATGGCGTCGGCGATGTATTTGTTGCTGAAGATGCCGCGGTCGATATAGCCATCGGCGAGGATAGCGGATTCCTCGGTCAGGTCGAGGTGTTCGAGCGGTTCAACTAGATTTAGATAACCGGTGCGGTGCGGTTCGGGCAGGCGTTCGAGTTCGCGTTGAACAAGGATTGAGCTAAAGGCGCGGTATTCGGTTAGCTCATGCTCCCACCAACGGATCGTCAGATCGCGGCGTAACGGCTCGCTGTTGTCGAGATACGCTCCGACGACGGACGTTTCGAGATAGAGGCTGAGCTTCATTCGTTCTCACGCCTAACGTCGGCGAAGATCACTTTTGAATTCTTGAAGTCGAACGTCAGCCTGTAGTTCTTAAGGAAATTTCCGCCGAGGATGCCCGACTGTTCCCAGCCGGAGGCCTCGTTGATCAGGTCAAGGTCGAGCGCGACGGCCATTATGTCTGTTCGCGTATGGCTGCCAAACCGCACACTCGGCAGCAGATAGGTCGGAACGTCCTCCTTGACGCCGGCCGAGCCAAACACGCGCATCTTCTCGTCATTGATGAACGGCATTATGGTCTCGACGCCGGCGACGCGATCTGAAATGACCGACACGCTGGCGCCGGTATCGACTATGAAATTCAGCGGGCCTTCGAGGCCCTGCAAGCTCACCTCGCCGCTTAGAAAACCGCTCGATGTCAGCCGGAGCGGCAGAGAGAGTGCCTGGTCGTGATCAAATGTTCGCACGGCCTCAGCCTTTCGCGTTAGGGCAAAGGTCTGGTTTCCATAGTCGATTGTCGTGAGAAATTTTGAGATCAGGGCCAGGCCGATGTAGCCGTCGATGCTGTTGGCGTCATTATGAAATTCGCGCAGATAGATGGGGACATTCTCAAGTTCAACATCACCGATCTCGATCTCACGCAGGAGGCCGTAAACGATCTCAAACTTACCATTGCCACCGATGCCGCGTGCATAGCCGCCGCGGGTTATCGGCCGAACATTGATCCGCCGGGCCGTCTCGATGGACATGACGGAGATACCAGAGCCGGTATCGAGCACAAATCTTAGCGGCTCGTCGCGCCCATTCACACGGACCGGGATCACAGGGCGGTTACCGACCAATTCAAACGACACGGTCGTATTGTCTTTGCCCGTCGATGCATACAGCCCGCCGGCCCGGCCTAGATAGTTAAGGAATGCGATCAGGCCCTTAATACGTTCTCGCCGGTCAGCGTCGCTGATGTGTGCCACGCGAAGAAACTCTCGATAGTTGTCGGCTGCCCACTGATACTGCTCGGCGCGTGCCGTGACCTGTGCAAGGGCAAATAAGTAGTCCGGTTCATTAGGCTTTTGAAGGACGGCTTCGCGAAGATTCTCGATACTCTCGCCAATATCATTTTCGTAGAAGTCGAGCATTCCATATCCCGCCCAAGCGAGATGCTGCCGCCGGTCTAGCCGAATGGCCTTATTGAGGATCGGCCGCGCTTCGGCAAAACGGCCGGCGTAGAGCAGCGTGGTGCCGAGTACAGAAAAAGCCCGCGCATTCTCCAATTCGGCCTTGGCGATCGGGAACACAAGATCATAGGCTTCGATGAGGCGGCGTTGTTTAGCCAGTGTAAATGCAAGCTCAACCTTTGTTTCCGAACGGTCCGGGTCAAGTGCTTGGGCCTGCCGCAGGAGTTTCTCAGCCTCGCCGTACGAACCGATCCTGGTTAGCTTTGCGGCTTTGCGGATCAATGTTTTTACGCTGTCGCCGGATGTGGTTGCGGCCGCGAGGTTCACGCAGAGAGCGAAGAGCACGACAAGAAGCAGGACCGCCCACCCGTATCGTGGCGTTGGTATCGGCCTTGCATTATGTCCGCGGTTTTGCATTATTGCCTCATTTGAGGATAGAACCGGTCTTCATCGACCAAAGGACTAGATCGAGTTCATCAAAATCGATCTTCAGGCCCTCAGTCAGTTTGCGAAGCTTGGTCTCAATCATTAGATACTTTGAACGCGTGTTGGGTGGCTTTGGGTCGTTGATTATTTTTAGCTCGGCAAGGCAATTCAACACGTGTTTGTCGAGGATCGCGTAGCCGGAAAAGCCAATATTCCGCAGGTAGTGGCTTGCCTCCTTGTATCCGAGGCCCTTGATGCCCTTTTCGCGGACGAGCCAGTCGCGGCGTTCCAGGGCGCAGTCAAAGCCGTGCAGTTTCTTACGGAGCTGCATTCCGCAATGTTCTCGGAGGAATTCACGCGAGGCGACGACGTAGCGAGCACGTGCATTCGGATAGCGGTGAACGCCGCTGAGCCGGCCCGCCAACTCTGCCTGATCGCCTGTCATCAGCAAGGGCCTGACGGCCTCGAGGGCGTTCAATCCCATTCGAGCCGAACAGCCGCCCGTGAAGAAGCAATACACCATCTCGGCCCAAAGTTCGTTATCGTCACCACGTTTGCCGACGGCCGCAAACTCGGCGAGACGCTGCTTGATCTCGGTCCGGCGTGCACGATGCGTGTCCTTGATGCCGGTCAGGGTAATGGGTTCGACACTACGCTTCATCTCACGTAAATTTTGTTGCGCAGACCTTGAGGTGTCAATAGTGGGAACGGAGGCTGCCAGCTTGCGGTCCGGCAGTTAGCTTATCCGCAAGGTCGAGGCGGTCGGGATTATAAAACCCTTGCCTTCCGCCAGGGCGGCGATGTCATCGGTTTGGACCTTTCTGAGCCGCATTGCGGCGGCGGCCTCATCGGCAAGCGAAGTGACGATACGAATATCGAACCGCTCGGCTTTTTGCAGCAGGCTCCAGGCTGTTTGGCCGTTGACCTGGTATTTTTCACAAAGCCGGGCGGCGAGTTCGCGGCTATTGGCGGCTGAGAACCAATCGATCATGTCATCGCGGCCCAACCCGTCAGGGCACTCGGCGAGTAGAACGATCGTGCCGCCATCGGTGCAGGCGCGTGACGCGGCATCGAGGGCCTTGTGTGCCTGGATCATGTTGATATCGAAGGGCCGGCCGCCGCAACTCGCAATCACGAGATCGCGTTTCTCGGCGATTGCCACGGTATGCATACCGGCGTAGGCATCGCATGCGGCACGGTGCGAATCGATCCAATCGCCGCAGAATACCTCTGTCGCCTCGCCGGCGTCGTTGACTATCGTATTGATCGCGAAGCGAGGCGTTGCCATCGCGGCGGCCTCGACAAATGCTTCGTGCACAGCGTTACCGTCGAGCAGGCCGGTATCAACGCCCTCTCGTCTTGCCAGCGTTGAGCAGTCAAATGCGAGCTTATGCGTTTCCGCTATCGTGCGTGCCGAGGCGAGGCCCGGACACACGAGCTTTCGGCCGCCGGTAAAGCCCGCGAAGTAATGAAACGTCACGCCGCCGATGAGGACCACGTGATCATGCTCGACGAGAGCTCGGTTGAGCTCGACGGGAATCCCGCCTGATGTCTCGCCAATTCGGACAAGCTGCATCAGGTCGCGTGGGCCGTGATCGATGGTTTTGATGCGTTGATAGATGAACGGCGTTAGTATCTCGGCCTTTTCGTCCGAGCTGACCTTGCGATGGATGCCCGTGGCAAAAATGATCGTCATCTCGTGCGGAGCCGTCCCGTTTGCGATAAGGCGGCGAACGAGGAGGTTGATGATCTGCGCTGCCGCGGTCTGCCGCGTTGCGTCGGGCACGACGAGGAGGATGGTCTCGCCCGGCGCGATCAGGTCTTCCAGCGGTGCTGAGCTGATCGGGCGGTCGAGCCGGCCATTGATCTCTGCGTCAGAGAGCGACGCTCCGGCAGCGGGCGCAGCGAGGACATCGAATCGGGACTCGTCGAAGGTGAGAGGCAGCGTGCCACGACCGTATTTGAGATCGATGCCGGCCATCAGGCATTCTTTGGTTCAAAGCACTTGGTTCCTGTCTCACATACATATACAGCCTCGGCCTCGCGGTCGAGCGTCTCTATCTGGATAGTGAGATGGTCGATGCCGAAACGATCGTGAAGGCGCGTTCTGACAGCAGCGAGCAGGTCTGAATGGGCGACCGAGTCCGGATGGCTGATATGGGCAGACAGAGCATCGAGCCGGGATGAGATCGTCCATACGTGCAGATCGTGGACGCCGGCGACACCATCGGTCTCGAGAATGGTCCGCTCGACGGAGGCAAGATCGATATGGGCGGGCGTGCCCTCGAGCAGGACATTGACCGATTCCAGGATAAGCCGCCAGGCGCCGACGATGATTATCAGGCTGATGAGGATCGAGACCAGCGGATCGGCCCACAGCCAGCCGAAGCCTGCGATGGCGAGCCCGGCCGCGATCGCTGCGACCGAACCGAGCAGGTCGCCGACCACGTGGAGAAACGCGCCGCGCATATTCAGATCATGCTGATGCCCGGCGTGGAGCAGCCATGCGGCGATAATGTTGACGATAAGGCCGCCAACGGCGATCAACGCCAGCCGCGGGCCGTTGATATCGGGCGGGGCCGCCCAGCGGCCGATCGCCTCGTAGATGACCCAGATCGACAAGAGAGCAAGGGCGATGCCGTTGACAAAGGCCGCAAGTATCTCCAGCCGATAGTAGCCAAATGTCTTACGGGCTGTCGCAGGGCGCGACGCGAACCAGATCGCCCCGAGCGTCAGGCTCATTGCGGCGACGTCCGTGAGCATGTGGCCTGCGTCCGCGATCAGCGCCAGCGAATTTGTCAGCCAGCCGCCGATCGCCTCGGCCAGCATGTATACGAAAGTGAGAGCCAGCGCGAACTTGAGCCTCCGCGAGCGTGAGTCAGACAGTTGGTGGTCGTGATCGTGTGCGATATCGAGGCCTCCTTGTGTCAGTAACGCCGGAGGATGGCGCCGTTCCTGAGACTGATGATGAACCCCGAGCGATTGCCGCGGTCGTCGCCGATCTCAATAGCCGTCTCCACTGAGGGCGACGATATTTGGAGCCTGAATGTTCCGTCCGCACCGGCAAACGTATCACGGCCTGCCGCCCGGACGGCCATGCCCGGCTGGGTCCGGCCACTGAGCAGATAAACATTGCCGCCGACGCGCTCGACTCGAAGATCCGACGCCTCGATCGACATCCGTTCACCGGCGCGAACGATCATGAACTTCCACGCGTCGCTCCAGTTCGTGGTCTGGCCGGAGCGGCCCGTCGCCTTTACCCGCCAATAGTAATTCCCCGGCGTGAGCCCTGCGAGACGAAACTCGCGTGCCGTCATCCCGCTGCGGTCAACCATGATAGCGTCGGATGCGAATGTGGGTGACCGCGACACCTGAAGATAATAGTTTGCCGCCGGATTACGTTCGGGGTCCTGCCAATTAAAGGTCACACTTACGCCACCGCCCTGATCGACGATCTGTGCCGAGTTACCCGGCTGAATGGGCCGCGGCGGGGCCATTAGCCGCTCGCGGACCGAGAGCTTGCCGCCGCTGACGGATGCAAATTCGTTTTCGCTGATGGTGGTCTTCTCACCGCCGATCGTCGTTTCCACGCCGCCGCGGCTGATACGTATCTCGCCGCCTGTCTCATCGGCATTGAAGCTGGCGTCGGTCTTTGGCAGCAGTTTGTTCTCAGAATCGGCGACCTCGACGACGTTGTTCACATCCTGCGGCTGATCGTCTGTGCGGACATTTAACTGGCCATCGTCGAGCGTTACGCGCACATTCTTGCCGCCAAAAAGGCTGGTCGATGTCTTGACGACGACGGTGCTGTTCGGCCGCACCGAATAGGTCGAGCCGTCGATCATCTGGACGATACACCGGCCGTCAGATTGCGTCTGGATGGTGTCGCCCTCGGCGACGAATGTCTCCTGCTTGACGACGATCGTCTCGCGCGTTGCCGCCCGGGTTATCCTGACGTCGCCCTCGAACGATATGATCCGGGCAGCATCCTTGGGGACATTTGCCTGCTCGTCGGGAAGGAACCAGTTATTCCGCGAGGCGTATGAGAGCCCCCAAAGGATGCCCGCGCCGAGCAGGATGATCGCGATCAGCAGGTAAATACTACTGCGGCGGATATTCCACCAGTCAACGTAGAATTTGCGGTACTTATTCTCCTGCATCAGTGAGGGCTTGGTCGGCCTCGGCTTTCCGTGGCGGAAAGAGTATCGACAGCGCGATCGACAGGGCTATCGCACCGGCGACGACGCTGAGCGAGATGTTGATGACCGTCTGCTCGAATTCGTGAGCCAGGAACCGGCGCACGAGCGTTGCAAAGCTCGACTGATCGTTATCACCCAGCATCATTATCAAACCTTCGGCGGCCAACGGCAAGAGCATCTTTACGCCGATAAAGGTCAGCACGAACGCGAGGCCGTATTTGAGAAAGTGGAATCTGTCAGCAAGATCGGCGAGTAGAAAGAAGAACGTCCTCAGGCCGAGTATCGCAAAGATATTTGATGTGTACACGATGAAGCGGTCGGTCGTGATGCCAAATATCGCGGGGATCGAATCGACAGCGAAAACGAGGTCGGTGACCTCAACGGTTATCAGGACCAGAAGCAGGAGCGTTCCGGTCTTGACGCCGTCGTTTATGGTGAAGAACTTTTCGCCATCGTAATGCTTGCTGATACGAATGTATTTTGTCGCCAGTCGGACGATAGCACTCTCGTGCGGCTCAAAGTTGTCGTCCGTGTTCTGGAACATCTTGAGGCCCGTGTAAACGAGGAACGCCCCGAAAACATAGATGATCCAGTGAAAACGCTCGACCAATTCGGCGCCGGCGAAGATCATGATCATTCGCAATGCAAGGGCGCCCATTATTCCCCAGAAAAGCACCCGGTGCTGGTATTTTTTCGGGACCTTAAAGAACGTGAATATCAGCAGAAAAACAAACAGATTATCGACAGAGAGAGATAACTCGATCAGATAGCCCGTGAGGAACAGCTTGGCCTGCGACATCGCAACGGCCCAGTCGCCGGTATGATTGCCTACCTGAAAATAGACAAACGTATTGAATGCAAGTGCGAGCGAGACCCAAACTGCGGCCCAAGTGAACGTCTCTTTGCGCGTGGGGGCGTGTGCCTTTCGGTTGACGATGCCGATATCAACAAAAAGCGCGACGAGGACGACGGAAAAGAAAGTGATCCAAACCCAATATGGGTGTTCGATAGGTGTCATTCGTTCATCTGAGGGTGCGTGTGGCCCTCGATGACTCTCTCAATAGATCTGACTACACTGCCGAGACCGTCTGCATCCGTTTGGTCAAAATCGTTCTCGCGGTCGCTATCGACGTCGAGAACGCCCGCAACAGTCCTTTCAGCATTGAATATCGGCACGACGATCTCAGACCTCGATGCCGAACTACATGCGATGTGGCCGGGGAATTTGTCCACGTCGGGGACGATCACGGTCTCGGCGGTTTGCCAGGCATGGCCGCAGACGCCCTCGCCGCGTTTGATCCGCGTACAGGCGAGGGGCCCCTGGAACGGGCCGAGGACAAGCTCGTCGCCTTTTACGAGATAGAAGCCGACCCAGAAGAAGCCGAGCGACTCTTTGAGTAGTGCTGCAATATTCGCGAGATTTGCGATCACGTCCGATTCACCCGCGATCAGAGACTCGATCTGCGGCGTGATCTCGCCGTAAACTGTCGCGCGTTTGGCGTTTCGCGAGAATGCAATGGCTTCGGCCATAAAGTTTGAGTTTATCTTGCTGCTAAAAGCCGCGCAAATGATTCGCCTCGAACCAAAGTGCTATCATCGCGATATGGATACGGTGATACAGATCGCCGCCGTTGCCGCCGGCGGGGCATCAGGCGCGGTTGCTCGTTACTTGGTCAATATCTCTCCGCTTGCCACGCTGTTCGACAAATTTCCGCTACCGACCTTCGTCATCAATGTCGTCGGGTCGTTTCTTATCGGATTTGTGGTAACGGTTGCATCCGGGCGAATCGATATAAGCGAGAATGTGACCTTGGCGATCATCGTCGGCTTTATCGGTGCGTTTACCACGTTTTCGACGTTCGAGATGGAGATCTACGGCCTGGTCCGTGAAGGGGCACTTTTGACGGCGTTCCTTTATCTGTTTCTCAGTGTTTTCCTGGGGTTTGTCGGCGTGCTTGGCGGTGTCGGGCTAGGGCGAAGTTTCTAAGCGAGACCGTGCTTCTACTACAGTCTCGGCAGCAGCCCGCGCGTCTTTGGCTGTAGCTATTAGGTGGCCCATCTTCCGGCCGGCACGCGGGTCGATCTTGCCGTAGAGATGAAGCTTCACGTTTGGATCGGTCAACGCGGCGGCCCAGTTCGGTTCGCCATGTGCCCAGAGGTCGCCGAGAAGATTTGCCATCGCGGTCGGACGAAAGTACTCGGTTGAGCCGAGCGGCAGGCCGCAGACGGCTCGGACCTGCTGCTCGAATTGTGACGTCACACAAGCGTCAAAGGTCAAATGGCCCGAATTGTGCGGCCGCGGAGCGATCTCATTGACCAGAAGCCGCTGATCTGAGGTGAGAAAGAACTCGATACACAACGTGCCGACGTATCTCATTGTATCGGCAATGTTTCTGGCGATCTCAACCGCTTGTAATGCCGCTTGTTCTGTGACCTCGGCCGGTGCGAATGAGATGTCGAGGATGTGGTTTCTATGTTCATTTTCGATCACACCGTAATGAACGAATGTTCCCGCCTGATCGCGAGCGCATACGACCGAGACCTCTTTTGCGAAATCGACATACGCTTCGAGCACGGCGTCGCTGCCGCCGAGCGAGGCAAACGCGGCTTCGATATCATCCGGCGCCCTGAGCTTGGCCTGTCCTTTGCCGTCATAGCCAAAACCTGCCGTTTTTAGGACGCACGGAAACCCGACATCGTCGGTCGCCCGATACAGACCATCGGCCGAAATAATATGACGGAACGACGCTACGGGAATACCCTGCTCGGCAAGGAACATCTTCTCTCGCAGGCGGTTCTGGGTCGTGTGAAGTATCTCGCCTCGCGGGTGCACCGCGACGAATTCGTTGGCCGCCTCGACACAGGCGGCGGGCACGTTCTCAAACTCGAACGTGATCACATCGACGCTTTGGGCAAACGCCCGAACCTGATCGATGTCGTCATACGATGCTGTTGTCTCAAGGTCCGCGACCTGGCCGGTCGGGGTGTCGCTGTCGGGCGAGAACGTGTGGACACGATAGCCCATCTTGCGGGCCTCGATGGCGAACATTCGCCCCAATTGGCCGCTGCCAAAAACACCGATAGTTGATCCTGGAGGTATCGTTGTCACAAAAGAATGAGCTAAGCCGGTAAGAATAGCTTAACGCAGTCTTGGCGGATTCTGAATTTGCGTTCTGCGGTCAGTTCTTCGGCCTTAGTGAGTCAGGCCGAGACTTAAGCACCAGTTTGGTTTGTTTTGATCTAAACTTTCTTAGTTTCTCGCGTAGCTCTGGCCGCGCATTAGCGAGGATCGCGACGGTGAGCAGGGCGGCATTTTTTGCACCTGGCTGACCGATCGCCAGCGTGCCTACGGGAACACCGGCAGGCATTTGGGCGATGGAGAGAAGCGAATCGAGGCCTTTGAGGGCACGGCTCTCGACCGGCACGCCAAGCACCGGCAGCACCGTCTGCGAAGCGCACATGCCCGGCAAATGAGCTGCGCCGCCGGCGCCTGCGATGATGACCTCAATACCTCGCGATTCGGCGGTTTTGGCAAACTCGAAGAGCAGGTCAGGCGTTCGGTGGGCGGAGACGATCTTTATTTCATGCGGCACGCCGAATTCGTCCAGCATCTGCGAAGCGGCCTCCATTGTCGGCCAGTCGCTCTTGCTGCCCATGATGATCGATACGATCGGTGTCGGCTGCCGTTTCATGCTTTGCTATTGACTTTTCACTCGGCCCTCGAGCCGGGGCTGGTAGGTATCAAATGTCTTCAGATAGTTGATCATCGATTGCACCATATCGATGCCGGTATTCTTGTATGAGAGCGTTCGTTTGAAGGCGAGAAAGCCGTCGCCGCCGTCTGCCAGATAGTTTGAGGTCAAGACCTTGTAGGCCTTGCTGTCATCGAGCGGCACACCCTTGATATTACATTTGACGATCCTGTTCCCGACCGGCCGGCTTTCGTCATACACTAACTCAACTCCCTTCGAAACCTGCAAGATGCCGTTTGTCAGGCCCGCTCCGTGTTCAAAGACGGAGCGCATATCGCTGCCTTTCATTTCCAGTTGAACGATCATATTCGGGAAAGGGAACGCTGAGATCAGGTCGCCCACCGTCACCGAGCCCTTCTCGATGTCCTGACGCAGGCCGCCGCTGTTCGTTACCGCAAAGTCGTATTCCGGATGCGCGTTGAGCATAGCATCAGCGACCATGTCGCCCATCACGGATTCTTCGCCGTAGGAGCGCGTCAACGGCGCGGAGATGGTCGTAACCTTTTCGTCCGTAATGGCCTTTAGCTTGTCTTTCCATTTATTGACCACTCTGACCATCGCCGGGTCGTCCTCATACTCATCGTCATAGAGATAGCCAAAATGATTCTTGTACTGCGTGATCTTGTCCAGTTTCTTGTCGTAGGTGATCTCGAGCTTGCCGAGTTCGATCGTGTAGCCATCGGTCGAGACGATGATCGTTCCGTTGGCAACAATAGGTTTCGGCGTGCCGCTATGCGGATGGCCCGTTATCATCAGGTCGACGCCGGGCACTGCCTTGGCGAGATCCATGTCATGCTGATGATTGCGGACCACGTCCGCCTCGCCGCCGGTGGATTGTGTGCCCGGAATGCCGATATGGATCAGCAGAACGATCAGGTCGGTCTTTGGCTGCAGCTCTTTGATGTACTTACGCAGATAGGCCTTTTCGTCTTTGACCTCAACGCCTTTGACCATGACCGGCGCGACCGTGTCATCAAAAGCAAATTTCTCATGCAGGCCGATGATGCCGAGCCGGATGCCATTCACCTTCTTGATGATATAGGGCTTGTTCCAATGGAGTTTGTTAGTTCCTTTGACAAAGATGTTGCCATTAAGGAGCGGGAACTTGACGCGTTGGAACTGCTTGAATGCATTCTCCCAACCGTAGTCATACTCGTGATTGCCGGCGCATGCTGCGTCCAGCCCGAGGTGGTTTGCTGCGTCAAAGATCGCCTCGCCTTTGGTCAGTGAGCTAACATTCGGCCCTGCAAAAAAGTCTCCGGCGTCGAAATAAACGGTATTCGGATTTGCCGCCTTTTCGCGTTTGACCGCCGTCGCAATGTTTACAAAACCGCCGACCTTTCGCGTCTTGTCAACCCACGGCACAATGTGCGGCTCAAGATGAGAGTGCAGATCGTTTGTGTAGAGAACGGTCAACTTCTTTTCCTGCGCGGAGATCTGTTGAGCAAAAACGAGGTGGAGAGCGAATATTAGAACAGTCAGTGCTTTTTTCATATCTATTGGAAAAGACCGCGACACGACTGAACTCGGGTTAGCGAGATCAACCGCACCGGTTAAACTTACGTTTTGACCAGAAGCACCCTAAAATAGGGTTGAATACTAACATAACTCACAATATTACAAGACAACAGAATGGCAGAAAAATCGAAGATCTACTACACCTTGACGGATGAAGCGCCGATGCTGGCGACGCATTCTTTTTTACCGATCATAAAGGCTTTTACAAAGTGCGCGGATATCGAGGTAGAAGTGCCGGACATCTCGCTTGCGGGAAGGATCCTGGCGAACTTTCCCGAGTATTTGAGCGACGGCCAAACGGTTGCTGACGCGCTTGCGGAATTGGGCGAACTGGCGACGAGGCCGGAAGCCAATATCGTCAAGCTGCCGAATATCTCCGCTTCCGTGCCGCAATTGGAAGAGGCGATCGCTGAGCTTCAGAAGCAAGGCTTCGCGGTGCCGAACTATCCCGCTGAGCCTAAGACGGACGATGAACGCTCCATAAACAAGAAATACGCGAAGGTCCTCGGCAGTGCGGTAAATCCGGTGCTGAGAGAAGGGAATTCCGACCGTCGGGCGCCGCGGGCCGTAAAGAACTATGCGAAAGCCAATCCTCACCGCATGGGCGTGTGGAACGCAGACTCGAAAACCACGGTCGCGCATATGAGCGGCGGAGACTTTTACGGATCGGAAACGTCCACCACGGTCGAGCGTGACGGACAGTTCAGGATCGTTTTCTATGGGAGCGATGGTTCTGAGAACGTCCTGAAAGACTTTTCTCCGCTGAAGGCGGGCGAGGTGATCGACTCTTCGGTCATGGATATTGCCGCATTGAAGGCATTTGTCCGCAATGCGATGGTGAAAGCGAAGGAAAAGGACATTCTGCTTTCAGCACATCTGAAGGCGACGATGATGAAGATCTCGGATCCGATCATCTTCGGGGCGATCGTCGAAACATATTTCGCGGACGTCTTTGATAAATATAAGGACACCTTTGAGGAACTGGACATCAACCCGAACTTCGGGCTTGCAACGCTAAACGAGAAGATCGCAGGCCACCCGAAAGAAGCTCAGATCAAGGCCGACATTGCCGCGACCATCGAGAACGGGCCGCGGCTGGCGATGGTGAACTCGGACAATGGCGTGACGAATCTTCACGTTTCATCTGACGTGATCATTGACGCGTCGATGGCGGCACTGATCCGCGGCGGCGGAAAGATGTGGAACAAGGACGGCAAAGAAGAGGACACCGTCTGCATGATCCCCGACCGGACCTATGCCGGTTTTTACGATGCGATAATCGAAGATATGAAACGACACGGAGCGATCGACCCGACGACATTCGGTTCCGTCCCAAATGTCGGTTTGATGGCGCAAAAGGCCGAGGAATACGGTTCGCACGACAAGACCTTTCAGGCCGCGGCGAACGGAACTATAAAGGTCGAGGACGGGAACGGGAATGCTCTGCTCGAGCAGGACGTTCACGCCGGCGATATCTTCAGGATGTGCCAGACCAAGGACGCGCCGATACGGGATTGGGTAAAGCTGGCCGTTAATCGAGCAAGACTTTCTGATACTACGGCGATCTTTTGGCTCGACAAAGGGCGTGCCCATGATTCGCAGATCATTGCGAAGGTTGAGAAATATCTCGGCGATCACGACACTACAGGGCTAGATATCCGCATCATGGATGTCAAAGAAGCGATGACCGAGACATTGAAACGCGCACGCGAGGGCAAGGACACGATATCGGTCTCTGGAAATGTCCTGCGCGACTACCTGACCGATCTGTTTCCGATCCTCGAGCTTGGCACATCGGCAAAGATGCTTTCCATCGTGCCCCTTATGAACGGAGGAGGCCTCTTTGAGACCGGCGCGGGCGGGTCGGCCCCAAAACACATCGAACAATTCCTGCACGAAGGATATCTGCGTTGGGATTCGCTCGGTGAGTTTCTTGCGCTGCAGGCAAGCTTTGAGCACCTCGCCCAGACGCAGAACAATCGGAAGGCTCAAATTTTGGCGGACGCACTGGACGAAGCAAATGCGAAGTTCTTAGCCAACGACAAGTCTCCGGCAAGGAAGATCGGCGGACTCGACAACCGTGGCTCACATTTCTATCTGGCGATGTACTGGGCTGAGGCTCTGGCGGCGCAGAACTCGGACGCTGAGATCTCTGCGATATTCGCACCGGTCGCAAACGCAATGCATGAGAATGAGGCAAAGATCAACGATGAACTGATCGTCGCCCAAGGAAGGGCTCAAGACGTCGGCGGCTATTATCATCCTGAGCGCGCAAGAACATACGCCGCGATGCGGCCTTCGCCGACATTAAATGAGATCGTGGATGGGATGTAGCTTTGGCGTGGTCAACGCATCGCTCAGTATGGGCATCTATGGTCTAGGTTCACTTCACGCAATGATGAGCAAATTCATAGTCGTAATCCTTGTTTTGGCCTCATTTGCCGGTGTTGTATTCGGGCAGGCATCAGGCGTTGTAAAGACTGATCTGTCGTCGGTCGAGATCGACCGGATCGTCAAGCGGTTTACGGCGAACGAGGGCGACTTTCGTGAGGCGTTAAAGAACTATGTTTTTAATCGTTTTGCGGCGGTACATACTGTCGGGCTCGGCGGTAACATTACCGGCACATTCCGCCGTGATTCGTTCATGACGTTCAATTCGGACGGCGGCCGGTTTGAGAAGATATTGTTCGCACCGGTTGCGACCACGCCGCCGGGTTTTGTGACACCTGAGGACCTCGAGGACCTCGGCGGCGTCAATCCTTTTGCGCTTGAGCCGTCGGCGATACAGCATTACAACTTTACGTTCATCGGCGCCGAACACATCGACGAACTCGACCTTTACGTCTTCGACGTGACGCCAAAGGCGATCCCGGATCCGAAGAAGTCAAAGCTGCGGCTCTTCACAGGCCGCGTCTGGGTAGATAAGGACGACCTGATGATCGTCAAATCAAAGGGCAAAGCGGTGCCGGAGACGAAGGAGAACAAGTTTCCCGTTGTCGAGACCACGCGGGCGCAGATCGACGGCAAATACTGGTTTCCAGTCGATGCGCGTTCCGATGACGAACTTGTTTTCGACAATGGCTCCGTTGTGAAGATCAAGATGCGGGTGCGGTACACAAACTACGCCGTCGGGCGGACCGAGGTCAGAATACTTGATGACGAACCGGCCAAACCCGAGCCGACGCCGACGCCGAAGAAGCCCTAGTCAGAACCGCCTGCGTAAGCGGGCGGCCAGTTCCTTGACTTAAACCCACCGTTTAGACTTGGACTCGCCGCATCGAACTGGCCGCCCGCTTACGCAGGCGGTTCGGCCAGGGCGGCCGCGATCGCTTCTCTCGTTTCCAGCAGCAATTCCATCACATCGTCTGCCGTTTTCCCGGTTGTCTCAATGGGCGGCAGTAGGACCAACTCGATCTCGCCGGAATAGGCGACGCCTGTGCGTTTGCCCATCATCCAATCGGTATTTTTGATCGCAACGGGCACGATCGGCGCGCCGGTCTGGATGGCGAGGTGAAACGCGCCTTTCTTGAATGGCAGCAGTTCGCCGGGCATCGCACGCGTGCCCTCGACAAACACACCGAACGAATAACCCGCGTCCATCACCTCACGCGCCTTTTGCATCGAGGCGATAGCCCGCTCAGGATTTGAACGGTCGATGGCGATGACGTTGGCAAAGCCCATTCCCTGGCCGAGGACGGGAACTTTAAGGAGTTCCTTTTTTGCGACCAACCCCATTTGCGGGCCCGAGTAAACAAACAGCGTCGCCGTGTCGAGATACGAGCGATGGTTGGACGCAAAGACGTATGATCGTTCAGGGTCGAGGTTCTCAGAACCGGTAACGCGAACACGGGCGCCACAGCCTCTAAGCCACGCCTTCGCACCCCAGAATGCGATGGGATAGATCCACGTTTTTCGGTTGATGATCCAGACGAATGTTAAACATGGCACGCCGAGGACCAATAACAATGCAGCGGCAACGAACCAGCACCACCAATAGCGAATTTTTCCGAAGATGCGCGATTTGTTAGACTTGCGGACGGGAAAGGTCAGCAGTTCGTTTGTCGCAGCCTGAGCCGGAGGCGCATGAGTATTTTCGGGGCCAGACCGAATCATTTGTTGAGCGCGTTCGCAACAATCTTACTGTTTTCAGCAGCGATTGTCGCACAGGTGCCGTCACCGTTTTCCGTCCTCGGCTTCACGCCGACCGCCGACAAGACCATCGCCGACTGGCGGCAGATCACGGATTACTTTGCCAAACTCGATCGCGCCAGCGACCGCGTCACGGTAAAAGAGATCGGCAAGTCGACGAACGGAAAGCCGCTGATCGTCGCCTTTATCTCGTCCGCCGAGAACATCAGAAATCTCGACAAGCTCCGCCGCATCTCAGCAAAACTTTCGGATCCGCGAACTCTTCGTAACGATACCGAACTGGCCGGCCTCCTCAAAAATGGCAAGACGGTCGTCTCGATCTCATGCTCGATCCACTCGACCGAGATAGTCGCCTCACAGATGTCGATGAACCTGGCCTACGAGCTTGCGAGCGCGAACGACGCCGACACAAAAGAAATACTCGCGAATACGGTCCTGCTGCTTATTCCCTCTCCAAATCCCGACGGCATTGACATCGTTGCGGACTGGTATCGCAAGACCCTCGGAACAAAGAGCGAGGGCACGGCCCCGCCGCAGCTTTATCATCATTATGCCGGGCATGACAATAATCGCGACTGGTTCATGATGAACCTAGTCGAGACACAGGGGATCACGAGGCTCTATTGGCAAGAGTGGTTTCCCCAGATCGTTTACGACATACATCAGATGGGCCAGAACGGGCCGCGGCTCATTATTCCGCCATTTTACGATCCGACAAATCCTCGCATATCGTCATCGATACTCCGCGAGGTTGGGCTCATCGGTTACAGAATAGCCGCCGACCTGCAGGCCGCAAACGTCGCGGGTGTGGCAACAAACACCGCATTTGATACGTGGTGGCACGGCGGCTTTCGCTCGGCACCATACTTTCATAATTCGATAGGCATATTGTCGGAGGCGGCGAGCGCAAACCTGATGTCGCCGGTCATTGTCACGCTCGACGACCTAAGACGCAGCCGCCCTGAGCGCGGCCTTGCCTCGCCGCTCGATGCGGTCACGAATCATCCTGATCCGTGGCGCGGCGGCGCCTGGCAGCCTGCAGATATTGCCAAGATAGAGGCCATAGCATCGCGCAGTCTGTTGCAGATGGCGTCGAAATACCGAGAACGTTATCTACGAAATTTCTACGAACGCGGCCGCGAGAACCTTGCACCACTCACCAACGAGCCGAGGGCATTCATCGTCCCGGCTGGCCAGCCAAATGCGGAGACTATCGCGCGACTCCTAGAGATCCTGATGTGGCAGGGCATCGAAGTGCACGAGATGACGCACGAGCTATGGATGAAGATCGCACCGGACGCGGAGTTTCACGAGATGCCACTGGGCAGTTTCCTCGTGTTTGTGAATCAGCCGCAGAAGAACAACATCCTCAGCCTTTTCGAACGGCAAATGTATCCCGACCGCCGCCTCCCGAACGGCGAGGCCGAGCCGCCATATGACGTTGCCGGCTGGACACTGCCGCTGCAGATGGGCATCGAATACGAGACAGCCTGGCAGATCCGCGACCTCGGAAAATATCAAAAAACGATCAAACCGGTCACGAGTATCAATCAGGCACGGGCGGTAATGAACCTGTCGCCGACGTTCGAGCCGTTCTCCAAGAAGCCGAATCCTCTGCGTTCGCAATCTCGCATCGGCCTGTATCGTGGCTACACCGGCTCGATGGATGAGGGCTGGACGCGATTTGTGCTCGATACGTTTCAGATACCGTTTCGCTCGGTGTCTGACACGGAAATCCAATCAGGCCGCCTCGACCTTGACGTCTTGGTCCTGCCCGCCGACGGTGAGAACGCGATCGTAAACGGCCTAAGGACAGATCGCTATCCCGTAGAATTCGCAGGTGGCATCAGCGAGAAAGGTATTGAGAATCTCAAACGCTTTGTCGAGAGCGGCGGGCGGCTCGTGTGCTTTGACGATTCGTGCGAGATGGTTATTCGTCGCTTCGGCCTGCCGATACAAAATGTTCTGTCGGGCCTTCGCCGAAAGGAATTTTACAATCCCGGCTCCATCGTGAAACTGCTCATCGATCAACGCCATCCGTTGGCCCGTGCGATGCCGCCCGAAACGCCGGCGTATTTTGCTACAAGTTCCGCATTCGCGATCACCGACGGCAGCCGCGTGACGACCGTCGCCCGCTATGCCGACAAGGACGCCCTGCTCTCAGGCTGGATGCTCGGCGAAAGCTTTCTCAACGGAAAAGCCGCCCTTGTCGAGGTAAAATACGGCCGGGGCGACATCGTCCTGTTTGCCTTCCGCCCACAGCACCGCGGCCAGTCGTGGGGGACGCTTCCGTTCATTTTCAACGCTTTAGAGAAATAGGGCCGGCTGATTCTGGTATCATTGGGGCATGAAATTCCGCGTCGCATTGATCTTTTCCGTCCTTGCGTCCCTCTCCGCCCAGAATGCTGCGGCGAACACTGCTTTTGAGTATTTCAGGCTGTCGTCAGAGCCGCTGATACGGATCGGGCTGGCGACGAATGCGGGTTCGGTCACGATCACGACGGGTGATTCGTCGTTGGTGGCTGTAAGCCCCGACGAGCAGCCGAGGTTGATCGCTTCGACGCGGGTGACGGTATCGGCGAGGGCGTATCGTCCGCCGGAGACCGAGGATTACAGGATCGAGTTTCAAGGGCTTCCGACGCGGGGCGACGCAGACGATCTGGCAAAGGACATACGCGAGGCGACCGGTGAGACAGCTATCGCAAGCGTCGATCCGGCGTCGAATTTGTGGAAGGTATGGGTCGGTTCGGTCAAGGAATCGGCCGAGGAGGCCGATGCGTTAAAGGCGAGGCTTGCGGAAAAGGATTTTGATGACGCTGTCGTCGTGGTCGAAAAAAAGGCGGTTGTTACGCCCGAGGCGGTTGCGCTGTCGCAGCAGATGAAGAATGCCGGGCCGCAGCGAGGTCCGGAGTTTGATCAAGGCGACCGGTTCGGCATTGCCGGTGACAGGAGCGATCGATCCTAACCTGCGCGAGGTGATCGTAAATGCACCGGTCGAGTCGGGAAGTTTTTCGTCGCTCAAGTCAGTGGCGTTTGGCTCGCTCAATGAGCGAGCGAATCCGGTTCGCCTCAATGGCAAGGCATATCGCGGCAAGATCGAGGTGTTCGTCAATTCGCGCGGTCGTTTGACGGTCGTTAACGTCGTTCCGCTCGAGGAATACCTCTTGGGCGTGGTCCCATCTGAACTGGGATTGCCGGCGCTCGAAGCACAAAAGGCACAGGCGGTTGCCGCTCGGACCTATGCGATAGCGAATATCGGCGGCTACGGCAATCAGGGATTCGACATGGTGCCGACTGTTTATTCACAGGTCTACAAGGGTGTATCGATCGAGACAAAGATGGGCACACAGGCCGTCCGCGAGACTCGCGGCGTCGTGGCGACGTATCACGGCAAGCCGATCGTTGCTTATTACACATCGACTTGCGGCGGGCGAACCGAGGACGGCGGGAATATATTTGAGAAAGGCGAGCCGTATCTCAAGGGCGTCGAGTGCTCGCTCGAGGGGCACAGGCACTTTGAGCCGTTCCTGATCAAAACCTCGCGAATACCGGCGAAGCTCCGCGACGAGGGCAATCTTGAGCTTACGCGGCTGATGGCGCTGCTCGCGTCGAATGGTTATCAGCTATCGACCGGGCAGATGAACGACGAATGGTTTGAAGATGTGCCGACAGAGAGCGAGATGTCTAACTGGCTCAATAATCTCGCTGCAAAGTTTGGCAAGACATATCCAAACGTGAACCGCGATTCGGCCAAGCCGGTAGAACTTGCCCGCATTATCGCCGGTTTTGTCTATTCTCTAGGCCAAAATGATACTCTGCTGACCGAATCGGACATCAACTATCAACTGTCGTTTGACGATGCGGCTGAGATACCGCGCGACCGTCGGGCCGACGTCGCGGCATTGCTGCGTGATGGCTATTTCGCGATTAGGCCCGATCTGACGCTGCAGCCGAACAGGCCGTTCTCGAGGGCCAAGATGCTTCGGTTGATCCGCCAGATCCTTGACAAGAAAAAATGGATGCCGGAGATGCTTACGGCCGAATCGCAACCGAGTGTCGATGGCAAACTGGTGCTCAAGAGCGGTAGAAGCGTCAGGCAACTGATCGTTCGGCCTGATGTATTCCTATTCAGGAAATTTGGTGAGCAGACTTATCCAGTCCGCGAGGCCGCGCTCGTCGGCGGCGAGCAGGTCCGCTATCAACTCGACACCGCCGGAGATGTAAAGTATCTCGAGGTCGAGCCGACCGACACGCCCACCACGGCCGAGCGTATGTCGCCGTGGGAATACTGGAACAAGACGGTCTCGGCCTCCGCCGTGCAGTCGCGTCTATCACGCTATGTCCGCGGGATCGGAACGCTTTATGACATTAACGTCAAAAAGGTCGGTTATTCACGCCGCCCGATCGAGCTTGAGATCATCGGCTCGAATGGCGTTAAAACGTTGAAAGGCGGCAAGATACGCTCCGCGCTTCGCCTGCCCGAGCAGCTATTCGTAATGAACAAACGCTACAACGGCTCGACCGTCTCAAGCTACACCTTCACCGGCCGAGGCTGGGGCCACGGCGTCGGCATGTGCCAATACGGCGCCTTTGGCCTCGCCAAAATGGGCGTTAAATACGACGCGATCATCCGGCATTACTACACAGGTGTCGATCTTGTAAGGTCGTATTAGCCGTCCGTTTCATGACAGAGATAATAGAATAGGACCTTGCCGCCTCATGGCGCAGGGAGTACGATTTCAATATGGCGTAGGGCGTCGATCAGACGGGGGCCTGCGGGGGAACAAGGAGGAGCATATGGACGGGAAGGAAAACAGTTCCTTTCGTCTCGCATCGATTCCGCTTGTGATAGTCCTGCAGGCCCTTGTGCTATTGATAGCTCAGTCCGCAGATGCCCAGCCGATTCGGTCAAACGCGGGCGTTTACGAAGGCGAAGCTCTCGTCAGATCAGGGAAAGCGATCGCGAGAGGTGGAAATGTTACGGCACAGCCGATGTCAGATTTTGGACAAGGCTGGAGCGGCAACGCGCAGTTATTCTGGGGTGGCGGCGAGCCTGGTGCTGTGCTCGATCTGAACTTGGATGTGGCGACAGCGGGCCGATACACGGTCGAACTGGAACTGACGCGTGCGCCTGACTACGGACAGCTTCAATTTGAGGTGGACGGCCGGCGTGCCGGCGGCGTATTTAATGGCTTCGCGCCGAATGTCGTTCATTCTGGCCCGATCAATATTGGTGGTTTTGATCTCCGTTCGGGCGCTCACAAACTGAGCGTCAAGATCACCGGAAAAGATCGAAGTTCGAGCGGCTATTTAGTGGGAATCGATCGTGTGCGGCTGATGATGACCGAGGCTGTTTCTCCTGCACGGGAGCCGACGCGAGTTGCTTCACCTCCTCGGACCATCATTCCGGCACTCATCAGCCTACGCCCGACACTGCAGATCTGGAATGGGATCTTTACGGTGGACGGTGCTCCATTGGTTTATGTGAAGGACGCCGTGTATGGGCCGAGCACCACGAAATGGCTCTGGTCGTTTCGATGGTCCGCAAATGTTCCCGGAGCCCACAGCGCGGTGCTCGTGGCATCAAGCCAGGAACCGTCATCAAATGACGCACCGCTGTCACCGCCGGGCATTGTCGGCATAAAGCCAGTCCCTGACAGCGTTCCTCCATCAGGTGAGACGAGGGATTTTAAGGTCGATATTAGTTCATGGTTTCCGACGGGCAGAGGCCTATTGGCGTCGCCGCGTCTTTACATACGCATCGTTCTGCTCGATGCCGCGGGCCAGCCGGTCGGATCTCCGAGTGCCACGGTCACGCTGGCGCGTGGCGGCCGGGACGGTAATATCGACGTCGCAGCCGTTTTCGCATCGGCAGCCAGAATTAAAGCGGAGACCGAGGCAATGCGGGCAAAGGCCAGCGTGTTTGAGGTAAAGCTGCTCAAACACCGGCCGGTTATTTTCCCCGATCCTAATCGATGGGGTTGCATCGTCGTCGTAAAGAATCCTTATTACCAGAAGTTTACTCACCCATTAGCTCCCTATCAGCCTGGCAGATCATATTGTCCGCCGATTGATCCTTCGACCCAGGAAAAGACGACCTGGGGATGGATCGAGACAGGTGTGACGGGTTGGGTCAAAGCCTACGACGGGCTCGCTCACTTTTATGACGAAGCCAAGTCGTATCTCGCTACGCAGTTTGCCAATACCGTGCCGTGTCACTGGCTTGGGAAGAAAGCGAAAGACGACTGCAAGGATGCGGCAAAGCAGCTTGCGGGAACTGCGATCTCGGTTGGATTAGCGGCGGCCGGCGTCCCCCCATCTCTGCCCGACACCGCGGCGCTTCAAGAGATGGGAAAAGGAAAGGTCGTTGATGCGGCGGTCGAATTCTCGTGCGACAGTTTCGAGAGTCAGGGCGGCGCCTGCACGCCCGAGATGCGTGCCCAACTTGCCAAGTGGTACAAGCAGGGCCTCGACAAAATTCTTGCAGAGATACAGAAAGATGGAAAAGAACCCGACTGCGGCGATGCACAAACAGCTAAAGAGCACGGCAGGCTGCCGCTGCCGTGCTTCACTGCATATCCGGGCACTGACATTAAACCGGCGACCGGCTCAGTTTACGAACCGTCATACATCATTGTTCGCGTCAGGCGAGTAAAGCCGGACCCTGATTTCGCTTTGCCTACGTGCAGCGTATATGCAGTCGTCAATCTACAAAATAATTTCAAGGGCGGCTGGTTCGGGGGCTGGAAGGCAAAGCCGGGACTCTTGTCCGGTGAAGCGTTCGTCCAGGTGCGCCACCCAATACCGGAGTTGAAACTTGGAAAGTCCATCGATCTTACGCTGACTTTTACAAAGATCCAGAAACATTCGCTGCCCGGTCTTAACCAACCCGACTACATTGGATGGATGCATCTGTACCAAGGCGGCAATGGATTCGTGATGGCCGGTACAGAAACCAACAGGGGAATTCTCTTGCCTGACTCACCAAATGTTCCGAGAGTTATCGGCTGCGGTGGCGGCGACAAGTGGGACGTTCAGATCCCTTCGAACTGAGGTGGTGTACTAATTCTGCTCAGGGCCGCTCGACGGCTTTTCGTTTGCTGCTCTTGGGAGCTTTGCCCGCTCCTCGGTGATCACGGTTTCGAGGGTTTCGTCGGTTGGTGCGCCGGGAATGATCTGTGTGCCGATGATGTATGCGGGCGTTCCGTTAATACCGAGGACCTGAGCCAGGGCCTTGTTGCGATTGATGGCGGCTAAGGTCTTTGGGTCGGCCATGTCCTTGGTAAGCCGAGTATGATCGAGGCCGAGGCGGTCGGAAATTGCCTTGATGGAGGCATCGCTGACCGCGCGGCCGGCGAAGAGCGCGTCGTGAAACGCTTCGTACTTGCCCTGTCGATGTGCAGCGAGCGCGGCGAGAGCGGCTTTCTCGGACTGCGGGCCGAGTATCGGTAGTTCCTTATAAATTACGCGGAGCTTCTTGTCGCGCTCGACCAGCGCGCGGACCACGGGCAGATTACTGCGGCAGTAACCGCAGTTGTAGTCAAAGAAGGCGACGATCGTAAGGTCGCCGTCCGGGTTGCCGCCTGTCGGCGAATCGGCATCATTCAGTATCTGCGGCCGCAGCCTGGTCAGACTAGCCGATGCCGCCTCTGCCTTTTCACGCTCCTCTTTGACCCGCAACGCATCGATCATCTCGCGCAGGATAGCGGGATTATTGAGCAGATATTCGCGGATCACGCTTTCGATCTTGGCTCGTTCAGTGGCGGGAATAGGCGACGAGGCCGGCGTTGCAGATGTCTGGCCATTCGTTTGAGCGAATGCGGGCAACACACCCAATAGCAGGGCCAGGAATATCCCCGCAGGAAACAGCGTATGAGAAAGCAAGAGATTCTTCATCGACGAGGTCAAAGTGCGAGTTGCAGCGGAATGAAGCGCGCCGCGTGCACAAAGTCATTGTCCGTGGTCAGCATCGCAAGGTCATGTTCTATGCAAAGCTGGGCCAAAAGGGCATCGATAGTTCCCAGCTGGACGCCGTCGCGCCGACACTTATTGCGGAGCATTGCCGCCTGGATGTGAGTCTCACGACTTGGACTAATTATCGGCAACGCCTGAAAATGCTCGATAATTCGGGCCTGATCCTTCGGCCCACTGAAACCTTGCAATAGTTCCTGAAGAACTATGCCCGCGGTTACAATGGTCTCTCCGCCAAGCAGGGCCTTGCGAAGCATGCCAACCTTTGGATCGTCGGGCGGAGCATCACGGCGAAGCGCGAGTGACCAGACGCTGGTATCGACAAAAAGGCTCACCGACGAGTGCGCTCGGCCTTGTGATCAAAACGCTCATCCCATTCGAGCCGGCCTAATAGCTTGGTGATGCGTTTCTGCTCGCGGCGGGCAATAAACTCTTTGAGGGCGAGCGTTACAGCCGCCTTCTTCGAGCGCTCACCGCTCAGGGTGAGTGCCCGGTCTATTAAGCTCGGATCTAATGCAAGATTCGTGGCCATAGAATTCTCCACACAATATGCTACACAATATCGATGGATCATCGCAAGGTCAACGGCGGCGTTGACGTGGGTGCCCAACGACCGCTTTGACCAAGCCGCCGCCAATCAACATCGACTTCAGGAACGACGCGATCGGCGACTCCGCGTCCAACGCTTTGTTAGGCACCCGGACGTTTGACGTAATGGTAGCGGAAAGACTCGCCTGCAATTTCTTCTGCACTCGCGACAAGTTCCGTTTCGTTCGAAGCGCCTGGCACGCGATAGATCAGCAGCGAGCGTTGGGCGACCATTTCCACAGACGGCGCGGAGCCATATCGGCGATATGCTGACAGGAGAGATTCTTCCGCAAGCTGACAGCCACAAACCGATAAATCTGGCTTGACGAATTCACTCTTTGGAATGGAGCCCTCAAGTTCCAGGATCAATACAGGTTCGGGGATTTCCAAAGTAATCGACGCACCATACGGATCCTCGCCGCGACGGAAAGAGACGCTCCAATTCATGCGCCCGGCACCGCTCGAAATCATGTGTGTAAGGTATGCGATTGCCATGTTGTGCCCAACGCTCAGCATCAGCTGCGGCGCGAAGCGCCGTCAGCTGCATGCTGTTGTTGGGTGGCGTCCTTGTGCACTAGTTTGGCCCCGCCACCCGTGGCAAACCCCATCCCGACCAGTCCGATATTCCGTACCGTCGTGCCGA
Source organism: Chloracidobacterium sp. (assembly GCA_016715795.1). Taxonomy (NCBI): domain Bacteria; kingdom Pseudomonadati; phylum Acidobacteriota; class Blastocatellia; order Chloracidobacteriales; family Chloracidobacteriaceae; genus Chloracidobacterium; species Chloracidobacterium sp. Next base: position 175,525 of record JADJXP010000001.1, on the reverse strand, counting down.
GGGTCTGGAAGATTTCTGCAAGCGGTATCACCGCAAAGAGGAGGTTGAGGCCGAGGCCTAGCAGGAACAGCCAGACCGTCCATCGAGGGAACACGCTGGCCTTCAAGGCGGCTGACCCGAACAGGACGCCACCGAGGATCATGGCAGCGCCGTGAAGAGAGTAAAGCCACCCTAACTCCGCCCACAGGCCTTCGTAGGTCTGCACCCCTGCCTCTAAGGCATGCAGCGTGGAGTGTGCGAAGTAGATGAACGAGAAGCCATAGAGCAGGGATCCGACAAGACCCATTCGACCAATTCGAGGGCGTTGCACCGCGTAGAGACCGACGAGGACCGCAGGCACCAAGAGAAAGGCGAAATAGTTCAGCCAGAGCTGGACTGGGGAGAACCCGCCCTGCAGCCACTCCATGAGGTCGGTGATGGAATGGAGTGTGGGAGCCACAATCGCACCAAGTCCGACGAGCCGGCGGATCGACATCGATGCGCCGCCGAGACTCGGAGGGAGCCGCATTTCGCTCATGCCGCCTTCGAGGTTCTGGCTGAACGAGTGTGGTGTCGACCCCATGCCAAGCCTCCGATTGCGATTGCGACGACCCCGTACGACACGGCATTGGACCACCCTCTCAGGTCCGGCCCAGCGGCCACAGTCGTGAAGCCAAATGTGTTGACGGCTCCATGAAACAAAGTCGCGATAAGGACACTCCCTCGGGTACGTTCAGCAAGAAACGTCAGAATCACAGAAAGTGCGCAGGTATAAACAATAAAGGCGGCGAACGGGTTGCCATGCTGAGGCATGCCGTCGATGTAGAAAAGGGGTAGATGCCAGAGGGCCCAGATGACCCCCAAGATGACACTTGAGTACCAACGTCCGAATCGGCTCAGGAGCCGAGGCAATACGAAGCCTCGCCACCCAATCTCCTCGCCGGCGACCAGAACAAACACGATCAGACCCAGTGTGGAGACGGGCTGTGGTTGTATCGGCCCCGTAGCTCCAAGGAACAGCTCTGAGACACTCCTCAACGCCGAGATCGCGAGAGGCAGTAGCAGAGCCGCAATGTACCACCTAAGCGGAAGACGCCAGCAGCGAAGGCGTCCGACAAAATTTCTTCTCTCCGTTGCGGAGTCCGCAACCGTCACGACCCATGCGGCGACTGCGGGCCCGCAAAGTGCCAGGAGGCTAGCCGGCAACCACTCCGCGGCGAACGGCAGGAGCGCCCATGTGAAGAGGAACGCAAGTGCAATAAAGCTCGGTAGTGGTGCACGCCGAATGAAATCAGCCGGTTGCTCCATAGGTGCTATCCGATTCTACGGCCTAGTTGTGGCGCCACCCAACTATTGATTAACAACATCGCCATTGATAATACTCAAAAATCGAAGTATTATCAAGCATAATAACTTATGTCAGATCCGCCAAAATTACTTGACCGCGTTCGAAATGTGATGCGGGTTAGGCATCTGAGCCACAAGACAGAACGGGCATATGTTGGATATATTCGCGAGTATATACTTTTTCACAATAAAAGACATCCGAAAGACATGGGCGTGACCGAGGTGCGGGACTATCTGACACATCTGGCCGTGGACAGGAATGTTGCCGCTTCAACTCAGAACGTGGCGTTTAACGCCATCTTATTTCTTTACAAGCAGGTTTTAGAGATCGAACTTCCGGTCATTGAGGGCGTTTTACGCGCCAAACGGCCCGCGCGTCTGCCGACGGTTTTTACGCCGAAAGAGGCAAAGGACATTATTAACGAGCTGGAAGGGCCGACAAAGTTGATCGTTGGTCTGCTATACGGAAGCGGTTTGCGTCTGAGCGAGGCGCTGCGGCTAAGGGTAAAGGATGTCGAGTTTGAAATGGGCCAGATCATCGTGCGTGACGGTAAAGGTGCCAAAGACAGAACCACAATGTTGCCTAAAGCCCTCAGCGAAGATCTGCGGCGGCATTTGGAGCGCGTAAAATTGCTTCACGAAGAAGATCTGTCGCACGGATTCGGGTCTGTATTGTTGCCGTACGCGCTAAAGGCCAAATACCCTAAAGTCGATAAAGAGTTTGCGTGGACGTACGTGTTTCCTTCCGCGAAGCTTTCACCGACGCGCGAGGATGGCGTCGTCAGGCGGCATCATACCGCAGAAAGCACTCCGCAGCAGGCTGTAAAACGGGCTCTCGAAAAACTACGGATCTACAAACACGCAAATTGTCATACCTTTCGCCACAGTTTCGCAACACATCTGCTCGAAGATCATTATGATATTCGCACCGTTCAGGAACTTCTCGGCCACAAGGATGTGCGGACCACTCAGATCTATACTCACGTGATGCAAAATAAAAACTTCGTCCGGAGTCCGCTCGATGATTGATCGCAAGCGTATCGGGCTGCTGGCGTTGGCAGTCATGCTGTTGTTGGCCGGACACGCGTTTGGCCAGGCGGCGGAGCGTGGCTTAGATCAGGGCGATGCGACGGAGTTGGGTTCGCGGACGGCGAAAGGCGGCTTTCGGAATGAGGACGAGATACGGGACAAGTTCAATAGCTGGAAGACGGATGAGGACGCGAAGAAGTGGCTTGCAGCGATGAATCACGACCTAAGTAAAATTGAGAATGTCCTCGCCGCCAAGCCGCATGGTGAAAAGGCTGATGTCGAGGTCCGTGTAAAGACAAAAGCCGGAGAAAAGGTCGAGGGCATCTCGATCAAGCTCGTGAGCAATCCGAATGGCTTTAATCAGATAGATAAACGGTGGCTGGCGACGTATGCAAAGATGTGGCGGATGCCGACGGACGTCGTTGCGGCCTTGAGGCTGTTTGTCGGCGAGACGCCGCCGTTGAGATCAGGCCGTGATCCTAAACGGATGTATCTTAACGAGTTGGATGATGCGGCAAGACAGGCTGTTGTAGATTTCTTTACCACCAACCGAGACGAGATCGTTTCGGACCTGTTCAAGGGTGACGGGACGCATGCCGCGTCGTGGTTCATGGTCGCGTTCAAACCGGCCGTAAATACGCAATGGACGCTGCGTAATACAGACGACGTGATCAAATTCTACGGCGAAGGCAAGATCGAGATCACCCGCACCGGCAACCTAAAGATCGGCCGTATCACTATGCAGCGAAAGGGCGGCGACGGTGGCCGCGAGACGGCCAAAATGCTGCAGTTCAAGATAAATCCCGCACTGTTATTTGACGCAAAATGAGATTATCCAAGCAACAGGTTATCGGAGCTCTCGTCTTTCTTGGCTTCGTTTTGGCCCTCGGCTTTGCCCGATACCTCGTGTTTCCTTCGTGGTAGTCTAAAACTCGTGTCCCAACGTATCTACGCTATCGCCGGGCCAACGTGTTCGGGCAAGACGGCCCTTGCGGTTGAACTGGCTCTGCATCTCGGCGGTGAGGTCATTAATTTTGATTCCGTTCAGGTATATCAAGGGATCAAGATAGCCACCGCAAAGCCTAACGACGAAGAGAAACGCGGCGTGCCGCATCACCTGATCGATTACGTCGATCCGCGAGTCAATTACACTGCGGCGGACTGGGCGCGAGATGCGGCGGCGAAAATAGTTGAGGTCGAATCGCGGGGGACGACGCCGATACTTGTCGGCGGCACAGGTTTCTATCTTAGAACGCTGCGACAGCCGCTGTTTGACAGTCCGAAGACAGACGCGACGCTGCGTGAGCGGCTGCGTGAGATACAGAAGCGGCACGGGGCCGAGCATCTCCACGAGATGCTGGAACGCGTTGATGTTGACGCGGCTCACAGGCTTGAACCACGGGATTTTGTTCGCGTGATACGTGCGTTGGAGGTCTTTTTCCAAACAGGCGAACGGATAAGTGAAAAACAGCCTCATCGGGCCGCACCGCCCGAATTTGCGTCGCGGATACGGCTCTTCGTGCTCAATCCGCCTCGCGACGAGCTTTACGACAAGATCAACGCACGGACCGAAGCTCATTTTGCTGCCGGGCTGGTGGATGAAGTGAAACAATTGCGTGCGGCAGGCGTTAGAGACGATACCAACGCACTCGGGGCCCATGCCTATCGACGCGTGTGCGAATATTTGCGGGGCGAACGCGACCTTGAGTCAGCCGTCGATCAGTCAAAACAGGACGTTCGCAATTATGCAAAGCGGCAATTGACGTGGTTCAGGCGAGAGGCGGATGCCGATTGGCTGGATGGATTTGGGGCTGACAAAGCTGTGCGGGAACGCCTTCAGTGCCTCGTCGAGGCAGAGCGATTGTCCTGACCGCCAAATCTGCTATAATTGACAAAAAAATAATCTATTTGAGGGAGGACCATGGAAAAGCAGGCTGCCCAGAATATTCAGGATGCCTTTTTGAACTCGGCCCGGCGCGAACGGGTCAATGTCGTGATCCATCTGCTTCAGGGCGCAACGGTCGCCGGGCGGATCAAGAGCTTTGATAAGTTCTCGGTCCTGCTCGATGTCGGCGGCCCTGACGTGCTGATATTCAAACACGCGATCTCCTCAATATCACACGAGCGTCGCCCCGCTCCGGAGCCCCCGGCCAGTTGAAAGGTAGATTTATCACGCTCGAGGGCATCGACGGCAGCGGCAAATCCACGCAGATGGGAATGCTGGCGGCTACGGTGCGCGAGCGCGCCTATGATGTTGTGACAACGTGTGAGCCGGGCGGCACGCCGTTGGGAGTGGCATTGCGGGCGGCATTTCTTGAGACGACCGAGACGGTGGCTCCGATGGCGGAGTTGCTGTCCTTTGCCGCGGACCGTGCCCAGCATGTCGAGCAGCTGATCAGGCCGTCGCTGGCCGCGGGCAAGATCGTCATCTCTGATCGCTACGCTGACGCCACGTTTGCGTATCAGGGAGCAGGCCGCGGCTTTTCTGAGGACAAGGTCAAGCAGGTGATCGAATTGGCGACGGACGGCCTGAGGCCGGACCTGACCTTGTTCTTCGATATTCCGGTCGAGACAGCGATCGTGAGGATGGCAGGCCGCGACGAGGGCCATACGAAGCGGAATCGCATGGACGATGAGACCGCCGAATTTTATTCTCGCGTTCGTGATGCCTATCTCGGCATTGCAGAACGCGAACCGGGCCGCTTCAAGGTCGTTGACGCCTTAGGAACGCCGGTTGAGATCCACGAACGAGCGGCCAATGTCGTTCTCACCATGCTCGATGTTTAGCGACCTTATAGGGAATGAGCAGGCCAAACTCCGTTTGCACCGGCTGCTGGGTGCCGGGCGATTGCCGAATTCACTGCTTTTTGCCGGTGACGAAGGGGTCGGTAAACGGCAGTTTGCCTTGGCGATCGCCAAGGCGTTCCTATGCAAGACGCCGGAGGCCGGCGAGGGCTGCGGTAATTGTCCCGTCTGTTCCCGTATCCCGATGTTCGTCTTTCCCAAGCCGGATGACAAAGACGCTCACAAGCGGGTTATCTTTAGCAAGCATCCCGATGTTGGCATCGTGGTGCCATACAACCGGAACATCCTCGTTGATGCCGTCCGCCATCTGGAGGCGGAAGCGAACTTCAGGCCTTTCGAGGGGCAAGTACGCTTTTTTGTCATTGATGATGCTGACAAGATGAATGATGCGGCATCGAATGCGCTCCTAAAGACACTCGAGGAACCGGCGCCGACGTCATACATCTTTCTCGTGACCTCCCGGCCTGATGCGTTGCTGCCGACCATTCGCTCACGCTGCCAAATACTTCGGTTTGCTCCGGTCGAGACCGAGATGATCGAGCGGTTCCTGGTCGAGGATCGGGCTTTCCCGGTTGATGAGGCACGACTCGCGGCCCGCCTGTCGAGAGGCAGCGTCGGACGGGCACTTGCGGTCAAGGTCGAGGAGTTTCGCGAGCGACGGAGCAAGATGCTCGATGTCATTCGCAATGCGATCACAGCCGGTGACAACGCAGCGATGATCCGCTTCTCTGAGGGGCTGAACGACGCGAAGAACAAGGAACGATTTGAGGAAAACCTTGATATTCTGGAATCGGTCATTCACGATGTATGGAGGCTGCGGTACGGCGGCGAGGCGTCGCAGATCGTCAATGGCGATATCGCCATCGGCATTGCGGAGATGGCAGAACGCTCCGGCCGCGCCGACCTTGCGTCATGGCTCGCGGATATTGAAGAGCTTAGGCGAAATTTGTCGGTGAATATCAATAGACGCGTTGCGACGGACGCATTATTTACCGCCATGGCCGCCGGCAAAGTCTGAATACGATGCAGCTGCAGGAGAATTTTCCTGGATTTGGCATATCGCCCACGGTCGAACGCGTGACGGCGGGCGCGGCTGTGTTCGGCGGTGCGGTGGGAGCCGGCTATGTTGCCGCATTCGATCCGGCCCAGTCGACTTTCTTTCCTCTCTGCCCACTGTATTCGATGACCGGCTTTGCCTGCCCGGGCTGTGGACTCACCCGAGGATTTCACGCCCTCTTTCATGGCGATGTCATTCCGGCGATCGACTTTAACCTGCTCGTGCCGTTCTGGGCGGTGATATTTGGCTATGTCGGAGTATCGCTGCTGCTCACGGCCATTCGCGGCCGCGGGCTGCCGATGTGGCCAACATCTCCGAAGTTCCTGGCCGGCTTTGTGATCGTGCTCCTTGTCTTTGGCGTGCTGCGAAACCTGCCGTGGTGGCCGTTGACGATCCTTTATCCATAGGAAATTCACCACAGAGACACAGAGAGCACTGAGAACAGAACAATGATGGCTTTTCTGTGCCCTCCGTATCTTTGTGGTGAATCTGTCTTTACGTGATCTGGACGAGCGGTTTTTCGGCGGCCGCCGGCGTGGCATTCGAACCTTGTTTGCGCAACAGTTCGACCTCTTTGACAAACTCTTCCACGATATCGTCTCCGGCGACACGGCGCATCGGAACGCCGTCCTTGAATATCATCCCTACATTGCGGCCGAATGTGATGCCAAGCTGGCTGTCGTGTGCTTCGCCGGGGCCATTTACCGCGCAGCCCATGATCGATAGATGGAGCGGCTCTTCTACATGAGCGAGGCGGCGTTCGACCTCGGTTACTATCTCGACGAAGTTGTCGATATCGAGCCGTCCGCAGGTTGGACACGCGACGACGGTTACGCCTCGTTTGCGGAGTTCGAGAGATTTGAGTATTTCCCACGCGACTCGAACCTCCTCGTGCGGCTCGGCGGCCAGCGAGACGCGGATCGTGTCGCCGATGCCCTCGTGCAGAAGGATGCCTAAGCCGATCGCCGATTTGATCGTGCCGCCAAACGGCGTGCCGGCTTCGGTCACACCCAGGTGCAGTGGATAATCGACCTTTCCTGCCATCAGCCGATAGGCGGCGACCATCCGGTTAACGTCAGACGCCTTCAATGAGATGATCGTGTCGGAAAAGCCGAGGTCCTCAAGGATGCGGATGTGCCGCATGCCACTCTCGACCATCGCCTCGGGCGTCGCCGAGCCATATTTCTTGAGCAGGTCCTTTTCGAGCGAACCGCCATTCACGCCAATGCGAATCGGCACTTTCCTCGCCTCTGCTGCCCGCACGACCTCGCGAACACGGTCGATCGAGCCGATGTTGCCGGGATTGATGCGAAGCTTGTCGATGCCCGCGTCAAGGGCTTTCAAGGCGAGCTTGTAATGAAAATGTATGTCCGCAACGATCGGCACCTCGGTGCGTTTACGGATCTCATACATCGCCGCCGCCGCGTCGTCATCGGGCACGGCGATGCGAACGATCTCACACCCTGCCTCGACCATTTCCTCGATCTGCTTGATGGTGCCGTCAACATCGGTCGTGTCAGTCTTTGTCATCGACTGCACAGCCACGGGTGCACCACCGCCGATATGGATGTCACGGACCTTGACTGTTCTTGTATTTCGTCCCATTAAAGTATCGCGTTCGGGTCCGTCTGCCGCCGGATCAGCCAATTTTCATGCCTCGCTTTGAACTCGGCCATCTCGCGGTCGAATTCTTCGTCTTCTTTCGACCGTCTCCGTCGCGCCTTTTCTTTTTCGTTGTAGAATTTAACACCTTTGATATCCGAATTCTTCAGCGAGTCTATCCAACCGTGCAGTTGTTTTGAGATATTGACGGCTTTGCCGATCAAATTTGAAATTTCAGATCTGAGATCTGAGAAGCGGCTTTGCTGCTCGCACAGCCGCAGCATGGACCGGGACTCACCTGCAGAACCGCGGGCGATGTAGAGGAAGTTTATCAATTCAGCCGTTGTGCCTCGTTCAAATCCTTCGGCCATGTTGTTCGAGATCGACAAGGCTGCCCGCTCAAGTTGATTTTTGGTATCTCCTAAACCTCGGAAATCAACTTTCTCCGTGAATTCGAAGACCCTCACGGCAAAATCGATCGCCGCTTTCCAGACAGGAAGGTCTTCGAATGTTGAATACTTCATTCTCGTGCTTTGTTTCAAATTTCAGATCTCAAATTTGAAATTTGAAAAAGGGTCGATCACTTTCCTATCAACCGCGACACGTCAAAGAACATCACGGTCACCATCAGCAGGAGGACGATCGCGAGGCCTGTAAGCTGGATGCGTTCGCGTGCGACCAGTGACAAGGTCTTGCCGAACCAGGACATCACTTTCTCGATGCCGAGCACCATGATCTGGCCGCCGTCGAGCATCGGGATCGGCAGTAGGTTCATCACGCCGAGGCTCAATGAAATTGCCATCAGCACCGACAGCAGGCCGAGAAATCCGCTGGCGAATACCGTCGTCACAATGATCTGGCCGATGCCGATCGGGCCCGATACGGTGTCGCGTGCCGAACGCTCACCCGAGCCGACCTGGCCCAGTGCCCGGCCGGTCATACGCAGGATCCGCAAATTCTGGTCCACCGACCATACAGCCGCGCCGACGATGCCGACGCTGTCGCGGGTGTTCATCAGTGTTGGGTCGAAAGCAATACCGATACGCCAGTCTTCGTCCTTTTGCACGGCGTTCGTCGCGATCTCAACACGCTGTCCGCCGCGATTGATCACAAGGTTGATCGGCTGGTCCTTTGCCTCGCCGATGAGCGTTTTCATCTCCTGGCTGTTGCGAATGGGCTTTCCGTTGACCGATGTGATCCAGTCGCCCTTTTGAATGCCTGACGACGCAGCGGGCATCGTCGGATCGATACTTCCGACGACGACAGGCTCGGTGCCGGCGTCCGGCGTCATTTCGAGGAAACCGCCCGATTGACCCTTTTCGGTGACCTTGGTTGGCGCAATCGTGAGATCAGTCCGCTGTCCGGCGCGCTCGACTATGATCGGAACCTGCTTTTCGGGGATGAGGAGAGCCTCGTCCTCGATGCGGTCCCACGAGGGGCTTTCGATCCCGGCAAAGCCAACGATCCTGTCGCCTGGCTTGATGCCCGCCACATCGGCTGCGCCGCCGGGCTTTACAAAGCCGACGATCGGTGCCGGATTTGACGGAACACCATACGCGAGGGCGAGGCCGAACGGTATCGCCAACGCCAGTACGATATTCATAAACGGCCCCCCGAGCATCACGAGGAATTTTTGCCATCGCGGACGAAGCTCGTAAAGCTCACCTTCGGGCACCGGCTCGGTGGTATCGTCTTTGCCTTCGAGCCCGGCGTTGGATTCGTCGCCGTAGAGCTTTACGTAGGCCCCGAGCGGTATGGCTGAGACGCGATAGTCGGTGTGGCCGACCTTGATGCCAAACAGCCGTGGGCCAAGGCCGAAAAACGAATACGCCTCAACGCGCATGCCAAAGAATTTCGCGACGAAAAAGTGGCCGAGCTCGTGGATATTGATCGCCACGCCGAGCACAAAAAGTATCGCAAGAATCGAAATAAGGATATCGCTCATCAAGAAAACTGCCTCATTCGGCTATTAGAATTCGCGTCGCAACCGCGAGTTGTCATAAAAAGTCTAGAACCGTTGAGATAACAGGTCAATCATGCAGGTATCGCAGCCGAACCGGCGGCGGCCGCGAGCACCTCGGCGGCGGCGCTTCTCGCCCAGCCATCGGCCGCGAGAACTGTGTCGATACTGTCCGCTGCGATCGGTTCGTGAGCGGACATTATGGCCTCATTCACTCGGGCGATGTCGGGCAAAGTGCAGCGGCCGTCGAGAAATGCCCTGACCGCAACCTCATTGGCCGCGTTCAGAACGGCGGGCATCGTCCCACCGGTGCGAAGTGCCGTGTAGGCCAGATCGAGGCATGGAAAGCGTTCGACATCAGGCTCCTCAAACTCCAATCGGCCCACCCCGGCGAGATCGAGCGGCGGCAGGCATCCCGCGCGGCGTTCGGGATACGTGAGTGCATATTGTATCGGGTGACTCATGTCGGTCACGCCCATCTGAGCGATGACCGAGCCGTCGATCATCTCGACCATTGAGTGGATAACCGACTGCGGGTGCACCACGACCGAGATCTGGTCGGCGTCAAAGCCAAAAAGCCATTTGGCCTCAATGACCTCAAGCCCCTTGTTCATTAGCGTTGCGGAATCGATCGTGATCTTGTCGCCCATGTCCCAGTTTGGATGAGCGAGGGCCTCGTCGCGTGTTGAGGCTGCGATCTGCTGTTTTGACCATGTGCGAAAGGGGCCGCCTGAGGCGGTGAGAACGAGGCGTTTGACCTCGTTACGCTTCTCGCCACGAAGGCACTGGTGAATGGCGTTGTGCTCACTATCGACCGGTAATATCTCCGCGCCGGATGCCTGAGAAGCTTTTGTCATCAATTCGCCGGCCATCACGAGCGTTTCTTTGTTGGCCAAAGCAACGCGTTTACCCGCCTCGATCGCTCGCAGTGTCGGCAAGAAGCCGACCGCTCCGACCGTTGCGGATACGACTGTTTCTGCCTGCGGGTGCGTCGCGACGGCGATCATACCGTCTGTGTTCAACTCGATACTGGGCGGAACGACGCCACGTGCGTGAAGTTCGCGTTCCAGTTCCTCGGCACAGGTCTGGTCGTCGCACGACACCAGTTCGGGCCGAAATTCGGCGATCTGCCCGGCGAATTTTGACATATTCCGTCCGGCCGCCATCGCGACGACACGAATATCGCCGAGATGTTCGATCACTTTTAGCGTGCTGCAGCCGATAGAGCCGGTGGAGCCAAGGATGGAAACGGGCCTCATAATCGCAAACGACAGGTTATCACAGACCTGCTGATCTGGAGGTTTTCTTAGCCGGTTTCTTGACTTGCGTTGCCTGTATGAAATTCATCGCGTCTTTTAACTCGTGGGCGTCGCCGGTGATCAACCGTGCGCTGCGCTCTCGCGTCAGGTAAGCCCAGAACCACGCGAACATCACGGCGAGTCGATTGCGAAAGCCGATCAGGAAATAAACGTGCAGGAACAGCCACATAAACCAGGCGATAATGCCGCGAAATTTCATCCCGGCGGCCTGCGCGATGGCCTTTTTGCGGCCGATGGTGGCCATCGAGCCTTTGTCCCAATAGACGAAGTTTTCGCGGGGCTTCCCTTTTAGCTCGTTGAGGATATTCTTCGCCGTGGCCTCGCCCATTTGCATCGCAGCGGGCGAGACGCCGGGGACTGGCTCGCCGCTCTCTTGCAGCAAATGCACCATATCGCCGATCACAAAGATACTGGGCGAGCCCTTGATCGAAAGGTCGCTCTCGACGGCGACGCGGCCGGCGTTATCGGTCTCAACGCCTAATGCCTTGCTGAGCGGCGATGCGGCGACGCCGGTGGCCCAGAGAACGACATCGCATTCGACCCAATTGTCGCCGACACGGACTCGTCCGGGCTCGATGTCGGTAACAAAACCGTTGAGGTGAACCTCAACGCCCAGGGATTCGAGCTGTTCTCTTGCACTAGCCGAAAGGTCCTTTCCGAACGTGCCGAGTATCTTGTCCGAGCCCTCGAATAACATCACGTTGGCCTTCCGCGTGTCGATGGCCTTGAAATCATTCGCCAACGCCTTTCGGGCGATGTCCGCGATCGCTCCGGCAAGCTCGACACCCGTCGGGCCGCCGCCCACGACGACGAAATTGAGCTGTTTTTGCTTACCTGTGAGATACGCCTCACGCTCGGCAAGTTCGAATGCCAGCAGGACGCGGCGGCGTATCTCTACGGCGTCCTCGATGGTTTTCAGCCCCGGAGCTGATGTTTCCCATTCGTCGTGGCCGAAGTAGGCGTGCCGCGCACCGGCCGCGACGATCAGATAGTCATAGCCGATCTCGCTGCCGTCGGCAAGAACTACCTTTTGTCTTTCTTTGTCAAAATTCACCGCCTCGCCGAGGATGACCTCGACGTTCCTCGCTTTCGCCAAAATTCGCCTGATCGGCTGTGCGATCTCGCCCGGACTCAGCACAGCCGTTGCGACCTGATACAGCAGCGGCTGGAATACGTGGTGGTTCTTGCGGTCGATCAGCGTGACCTCGACGGGCTTGTTGGCCAACGCCTTCGCCGCCCAAAGCCCGCCGAAGCCGCCGCCGATTACCACGATTTTGGGGGTTGCTTTCATCCGTATTATGCCCAAATATATCAACGAAACCGTGATATAATAAGCATATGAACCTTGTCGATAGAAGCCAAATGCCCACGAAGGTCACGACGCTCGACGAAAGCGACGATGCTGGTGATCTTCGTACGTCGACAACTCCCGAACAGCGTTTTGAAATGACGTGGGAACTATCGCGAAGCCTTTACGAATTCAGGGAGAAACGGGTTGCTGAACCAGAACTTCATCGACATACTGTCAGCGTTTTCCGAAGAAAAAGTTGAGTTCATGGTCGTTGGCGGTTACGCAGTCGCGTTTCATGGCTTTGTGCGTGGAACCGGCGATTTTGACCTATGGATCCGCATCTCCGAGGAGAATGCCGAACGCGTATGGAAAGCTCTGGTTAGTTTTGGGGCCCCGCTTTTTGATCTGAAGAAAGAAGACCTGATGACTCCGGGCATGGTTTTTCAGATGGGGATGCCACCCTATCGAATCGATGTAATTAACGCGGTTGACGGGATCGATTTTGACGATGCGTGGCCAAGTCGGTTGTTTGTTAAGTTTGACGGGCTGAAGATCCCCGTCATAGCAAAGTCCGATCTGCTTCAGAACAAACGAACCATGAATCGGGCGAAAGATCGCGCGGATATCATCTGGCTTGAGAGCGATTAGTTGTTACACTCCAACAAATCGAGCGTAGAGTGAACGGGCAACCGAGATATCATCGGTTCCTTTGATTATTGCCCTTCCGTCAGCAAACAGAGTCATTTCGTTCTCGCCAGTCACGAATCTAACCAGATATTCGTTCTGCTTTACGGCTGCGACAGAACTTATACGTGACGCGAGTTCGGCGAGATCGATCTTTGTGCTCGACGGCGGGGCGATCTGGACGGCGTTGCGGCCGCAGAGGACTGCGGAGAATTCCTGTGCGGCGGCGTCGAGGAATTCGTAAACGCCTTTGCCGCAGCATTTGCAGTCTGGCTTGGGTTCGCTGAGCTTTATTCGCTGCCTATCATTGGCCCAGAGATCGAATTGCATCAGCGAGGCGTGCAGCGAATCGAGATCGCCGACGAGAATTTTTAGTGCTTCGGCGACCTGCGTGGCGGCGACGGTGGCGATGATCGGCATAATCACGCCCGCGGTGTCGCAGGTCGGCGACGAACCGGCGTCGGGCATTTCGTCAAAGATGCATCGCAAGCACGGCGTCTGGTGCGGGCGGACGGTCATCGTTGTCCCGTAACTTGAGACGGCGGCGCCGTAGATCCAGGTTCGGCCATGTTTGACACAGGCGTCATTGAGCAAGTATCGAACCTGGAAATTGTCGGTGCCGTCGATCACGAGATCGACGTCGTCGATGAGCGATTCGACGTTTGAATTATTAATGTCGGCTACGAGCGGCTCGACGGCGATCTCGGAGTTGATCTCGGCGATGCGCGTTTGAGCCGCAACGGCCTTTGGCAGGCGTTCAGCGGCGTCGGATTCTTTGAAAAGCGTCTGTCGCTGGAGGTTGCTGAACTCGACAAAATCGCGGTCAACGATCCTCAAGTGGCCGACGCCTGCGCGTGCCAGCATCTCGGCCTGTGCGCAGCCAAGAGCGCCGCAGCCGACGAGTAAAACGCGAGCATTAAGAAGCTTCTCTTGGCCTTCGTGGCCGATCTCTGGAAAGAGAATTTGCCGGCTGTATCGCTCGTTCATAGGTCGAATAGCGACTGCACAAAACTGCGAATGCCGTCACGCTCGCCGATATCGCCGTAACGGGCGTCCATCGCGGCCTGTTGACGTTGCTGGTCGCGGAGGCGATCACGCTCGTCGCGGAGTTCGATTCGCTCCCGATCGCGGGCCTTTTCCATGCCGCCTTTACGAATGAACTCGATGATCGACGGCAGTTCGTCAGCGTCAAACCATACGCCGTGATCACGACAGATATCGACGATCACGCCCGACGCCTTGGCGAAATTGTTACGGTTCATCAGTTCTCCGCAATCGGGGCAGGGCACGTACGCGACCTTTGTCATCGGCACCCCGCGGACGGTGCGGTCATCGAGAAATCCCAGAACCGCAGATTGGCGTTCGCGCTCGGCGCACACGGATTCAAATGTCGCCACGTCCATCCACAGCCCGTCACACTTATTGCAGCCGCGAAGGCGCGTGTCGGCGACTTTCATCACCTCGAGCGGTTGGCGGCACCGCGGACAATCACCGGTCTCATCGTGAAGCGAGACCTCGAGCGGGGCGGCGATCGCTCCGCAATGACCGCAGAATTGGCTGCCGACGAACATCAACCCAAAACATTTTGGGCACGCGACCGTCTTTAGCCGGACCTTACAGAATTCGCATTCCGCGGCGTTGCTCTCGACGCCGCCACCGCAGTTGGGACAGTTAAGTGCCTCAGCAGACATACATTTAACCTCCTATTCGTCGGAATATCGCGTCTCGCATCAACTCGAGCGGGGCTTTGCGGCCCGTCCAGAGCTCAAACTGCTTTGCACCCTGGGCGATCAACATTTCGAGCCCACCGATGCACGGAATACCCGCGTCGGCCGCAGCACGCTGCAGCGGCGTTCCGTCAACACGGGTTACGAGGTCATAAACAAATCTTACACCCGAAAGCTCATCGGCAGTAAAGAAACTTTGATCACGCTCGCCTTTCATTCCCACAGGCGTGGCGTTGACGAGGATGTCGAAATTCGAGACCTCAACCTTTAGATCTGAAATTGGCCTGGCGTCGAATGAGAAACCTTCCGCCTTGCGCGGATCACGGGCGAAAACGGCCACATCGGTGCCTTCCTGTTTCAATGCGTAGGCCACGGCCCGTGCCGCTCCGCCTGCTCCGGCGACGGCTACACGAGAACGTGCAAGATCGCCAAAATGTGTTCTCAGCGGTGCAATAAACCCGTGTACATCTGTGTTGTAGCCGGCCATTTGGCCGTCCGGAGCGATCTTGACAGTATTGACCGCCCCGACAGCCTCAGCGATCGGATCGATGGTGTCAAGATGGCGCATTATTGCCTGCTTATGCGGCATTGTGACAGAGAATCCGGCGAAATTCAGCTCGACCTCACGGGATGCGGGCCTGACCATCCGCGTAACGAATTCGTCAAGGTCCTTGACAAGAAATGGAATGAACACGGCATCCTCGCCACAGACATCGAAGGCGGCATTCTGCATATATGGCGACAGTGATCGTGAGACGGGCTCGCCGATGACACCGTAGACACCTGTCTCGCGGTCGAGTTTCTTAACTCGGTAAACCTCAAGCATCTCGTCGGCACTGATCTGGCCAACGGCGGTCTCACGGCCGCTATCAAGCGATGCGTAGGTGAGGAATGCTCCGTGTGCGGGACCGAGAATGCGTGTCCATTTGCCAGCCTCGCCCATGGCAATGGGGATGATCGCCGTATTGTCCGCACTGGCCCGGCCGAGTAGTTTCCACACGGGAATGGCATCGGTGATGTCGTTGGCCGTGACGGCGATCTTAACTATATCGGCATCGGTTGCAGCAAGGCGGTCGTAGATGCTGTTCAGATCCAAAGGCAGGCCGTCGTGATCATGGAACGAGACGATCTTTCGTTGACGATCGACCGATGCGAGAATGT
The DNA here is from genome assembly GCA_016715795.1 of Chloracidobacterium sp. Classification (NCBI taxonomy): domain Bacteria; kingdom Pseudomonadati; phylum Acidobacteriota; class Blastocatellia; order Chloracidobacteriales; family Chloracidobacteriaceae; genus Chloracidobacterium; species Chloracidobacterium sp. Next base: position 159,564 of record JADJXP010000001.1, on the reverse strand, counting down.
CCTCTTCCAGATCGCATGCCCAGAATGACGAGGCCTGATCGCGCCAAAACGCCCACCGGGCCGCGCTCGATTCGGAGCGATAGGTGGCGATCAGCGGAATTTCACATTCCAGATTTGAGATTTGAGATATCGCCGTTGGATCGAGGCCGTCAAACCTGATCTCGATAATATCGGCCATCGCGGCGGCACGCTCGATCTGTGCAGCCATCTCTTTCGCGGTTTTGGCGGCGACCGAGATGCAGAGCTTGCCGTTGTTCATTCAAACGTGCCTTTCCGGTCCATTACAAAGCTGATAGCCATTACCAGGCCGGTAACCAAACACACAGCGGACGCGACAACGATGATCGTATTTCCGCTCTGCTTGACCCCAATGCTGGCGGCGGCCCAGGCAATCGCCAATGGAAAGAGATAATTGCGCAGTTTGAATCGGGCAAGCACCGCCGCGGCCGCAGCGATGAGCAGCATCAAAGCGCCGATGGAGCTGAACGCAACGGCGGGAATCGCAACTTCCTGGTTGACCAACAGGATCGCGATATTGGCCATGGCGGCGGCCGTAACCCAGCCGAAATACAGGCCAAACGCGCCTTTGCCAAAGAGCGCGTCGGGAAAGGACGACGCCTCGCGAAATCTGGCAGCCAGCATCAGCAACACGGCCCACAGCCCGAGGATAACGACAACCGTGCCGGCGATCTGAAAGTTGTACCACAACCAGAGCCAGAGGCAGTTGAGAAGACAACTTACCATGTAAAGCGTCCGGACGCTGCGATATTGAGCGAGCTTTGCCGGGAGCAGCTGGTAGATCGCAAAGCCGGCCAGCCCGGCGTAAATGACGACCCAGATCGTAAACCCCCAGCTGGCAGGCGTCATTACCGACGGATAACGTTCCGAGACATCGGTTGTCAGCACGCCGTTGATATATCCGGTCGTTGCCAGAACGTTGAAACCTATCATTCCGCCCGTCGCCACGAGTACGAGAAACGAACTGATCCTGTCCGTCGTGCTTACGGGCCTTTTTTCGTCAGGCATAAGGCGATTATCGCATTTAATTCACGATATCGTATGGCGAGATGCGAAAACGTAAAGTTTTGTAAAGGCACCCACGATGCGAGAGAGTTCTTTTCCAACCAAAAACAGGCTTGGGGCGTCAAAAGTCCGGCTATGGCACTGCGTTTGCGTAGGCAGAAATGAGGACGCTCTTTCCCGCTTTCCCCGCAAGGCGTGAATATGATAGAAAGGGAGTTCAGTTGAGATGAGAGTTTTGCGATATACATTGATGAGTTTTGCGATGTTGGCAGCCTTTGCCGTCGCAGCATTTGCTCAGAAGGACGGCGACAAAAAGCCGCCACCGAAAGGCAATCCGCCGGTGATCACACCACAGCCAAAGCCGCAGCCGACGCCTAGCCCGAAAAAGCCGGGCTACGCAGACGCGATTTGGAAAAGCGAAGCGGGCGAGTCGGCCTGACAAACGACGAGATGAAAGCGAGGGCAGCCGAACGAAACGGCTGCCTTTTTTGTTTGCGTTCTGGATTTTCGCGGCATTGATTTGGTGCCCGAAAGAAACTAAACTCCTAAAGCACACTTGGCCCGGAATCTTCACTCGTCACGGAGATCGAATAAAATGCCTCGAACATCAAGATATTTTTGCCTGATAGCCCTGGCCGCTTCACTCCTGACGGGTTGTGGTGGCCCGGCGCCTGCCCCCAATGCTTCACGCGAGCCAAAGCTCGAGTCCAGAACGACTGGCACGCGGGGCGGGAAGCTTTCTTACCGCATGGCCGCAGCCCCGAAGACGTTCAATTATATGCTTGCCGAGGATGAACCGACGTTGATCGGGGCCGGTTTTACGTTGACAAGCCGGCTGATCGATTTTGACCATTCGACCCTGAAATACGTTGGCGGCCTCGCCGAGACATGGACTATGCAGGCCGACGGCAAGACGCTCGACGTAAAACTGCGCGATGGGCTCAAATTCTCGGATGGCCACCCGCTGACCACGGACGACGTCATCTTTTCGCTCGAGGCGATCTATGACGAAAAGACACAGGCCACAGCTTTTCGCGATGCCATGCTTGTCGATGATAAGCCGATCGCCACAAAGAAGATTTCTGAGACAGAGATGCAGATGATATTCCCGCACGCCGTCGCCAGTGCGGAAAACTATTTGATCAATCTCGGCGTTCTGCCCGCGCACATTTTGGCTCCCGAGCAAAAGGCGGGCAAGCTGGCAGAAGCGATGAAGATGACAAGCCCACCCGCGAGTATCGTCTCAAGCGGCCCGTTCATTGTCGAGGCTGTCAGCCCGGGCGAACGGGTCGATTTTGCACGAAACCCGCATTACTGGAAAAGGGACGCAGCCGGCACGCAGCTGCCGTATCTCGATAAGTTCACGATCGAGGTCATTCCTGACGCTAACAATGCTCTCGTTCGGCTCACGCAGGGCTCGCTCGATATTGCCGACCGCATTCGAACGAACGATTACGTCTCGCTGTCAAAGGCCCAGCAGGCAACGCGGGCATACGACGCCGGGCCGGGACTGGGCATCGACCATATCTGGTTCAATTTGAGCCCGGCTGACAGGTCGGGCAAGCCCTTGGCGAACGAGGTCAAGCGTTCATGGTTCGCTGACAAGCGTTTTCGGCAGGCCGTCGCCGCGGCGGTCGATCGCGAAACGATCGCGAGCGTTACGCTTCAGGGCCTGGCGACGCCGCTTTACGGCTTCGTCTCGCCTGCCAACAAGGTCTGGCTCGATCCGTCGCTGCCTAAGATCAAATACAGCCTCGCCGACGCCGAAAAGTTGTTGACGGAGGCCGGATTCAAAAAAGGCGGCACGGCCGAGGCGCCTATCTTGGCCGACGTTCAGGGGCGGCCTGTCGAGTTTACGCTGATCGTCCAGGCCGAGAACGAAGCCCGTAAGCTGATGGCTGCCGTCGTCCAGGAAGACCTTGCGAAACTGGGCATTAAGATGCAGGTCGCGCCGGTGGAGACCGCTCAGCTTCAGGAAAAGACAGCCAAAACTTACGACTACGACGCGGCGCTTTTCGGCCTCTCACAAACCGACCTCGAACCGTCATCGTACTCTAACTTTCTGCTCTCTTCCGCCGCCACACATCAGTGGCAGCCGGGACAAAAGGCCCCGGCGAGCGAATGGGAAAAACGTATCGATGAGCTGTTCGATCAACAGTCCGTCGAACGCGACCAGCAAAAACGGCTGGCAGCCTTTTACGAGATACAACAGATCATGAGCGACCAGATGCCGACGATCCCGCTCGTAGCCCGTCACGTCGTAACGGCCCTCAATCCCCGCGTCGGCAACGCCTCCCCAAGCAGCATCATGCCGTATTCCCTGTGGAATATTGAGGAGCTGTTTATCAAGCCTTGATCGCAAAAAAAGGCATCGCTAGGATGCCCGTAAGTTGTTGAAAGGAAATGGTGCCGTCTACAAGATTTGAACTTGTGGCCCCACGCGTGTGAAGCGTGTGCTCTACCACTGAGCTAAGACGGCGCTATGACATGTAGAAATTCAAAATTCAAAATTCAAAAGTCAAAACCAAAAATTCAGAATTCAAGATGCAAAAGTCAAAATTCAAAATGAAAAATGCAACATATCAGATCGATTGGTCATCGGCTTTGGCGGGGCGGTTCTCGTCCGTGCCTTTTATTGTGCTGAGCGACGAATCGGTGTAAAAATGGCGCGTTCCGGTAGCGGTTACGCCTTCGGCGACCTGTGGGTCGGCATTTATCGAATAGAATGCCGGCTGGCTGGCGCTTGATGGCGTGATGGTCAGCTTAAAAATATAGCCGTTGACGACAGGATTCTCACCTGCGAATTTCTCATCAAGCCCCGCCGTCTGTATCAACTGGTCAAAGGTCGCAAAATTGCCGCGATTGCGCGATGCGAACTGGGCCTGATACTTGCGCATATTGTCCAGCGTCTGTGCGGCCGTGGTTTCGTTGCCGCTGCGGATAACGGCTTGCCACGCCAGGCTGCCGACGCCGATCAGCAGGCCGATGATGGCGATCACGATCATCAACTCGATCAGGTTAAAGCCCCGCTGGTCGCGAAACCGTGCTCTTAGATTGCTCATAACTACAAAGTCCCTGCGCGTCCCCAACTTCTCACGGATGCAGGCGTGTTTAGTTTCAAAAGTTTAACGCATCGGACGTTACGGGCGCAATCGCGAACCAAGCGGATGTCATAGGCGTATTGCAATTCTGTAGACGCTCAAATGATTGAAATTCATTGGTTTTAGGGGTAAATTCGTGTCATTAACGGCGTGCTTGCGGTGTATTAACATTGATGAGCATTCGATGCTGAGAAATGAGCGAGGTTACCGACATTCTTGTGGACATAATGTCCGAGCAAACAGCGGCGGCATCAGCGACAGACAGGATCGGTTTTGAAGAGGCGTTCATGCTTCATCACCGCACCGTCTTTCGGGCGGCGCGCTCGGTCGTGCGAGATGCCGGAATGGCTGAGGATGTGACGCAGGAAGCGTTTTTGCGGCTTTACAAAAATCTCGACTCGATAACATCGGATGAAATGCTCCGCCCATGGCTGATACGTGTGGCGATAAACCTTGCAAAGAACACAATTCGCGGTCAGGTTAGGGCGAACACGCGGGATGAGAATTACGTCAAATCGACGGGCGATCAGACGGTTTCGGTCGAGGACGAATATGAGCAGAGTGCGGGCGTGAGCGAGATATTGAGGGCGATGAACAAATTGAAGGAGCCCCACCGAAGCTGCCTGCTGCTTAAACAGCAGGGCCTCTCGTATAAAGAGATCGCGGCGAGTTTGGACTTGAACGAGACGAGTATTGGGACTTTTGTAGCAAGGGCGAGGGCGGAATTTGCCCGCCACTACGGTAAGCAGAAATGATCACGGAACATCTCAAGATCGGGACTATTCAGGCACTACTCGACAGCGAACTATCGCTTGACGAGTCGGCGCAGGTCACCGGCCATATAGCAGGCTGTGACGCGTGTGCCGCTTTGCTCGCTGAGGCCGAGGATGAGTCAGCAATTGTCTTTCCGGCGCTGGCAAGCGAATTTGATACGCTTGTCCCGACGCAGCGTTTGTGGTCACGGATCAATGAATCGATAGCTGCGGAAAGGCAGCCGGCCTGGGCCCGATTGAGGTCATTTTTGGCTGCGGCGTTCATTAGTCCGTCGATCGCGGCAGCAGCGGGTTTATTGATTGTTATTGGTATTGCGGCCGCCGTATGGATGAATCGGGGCGTCACGGTCGAGGAGCCGCGGGCGACGCTTGGCACTCAGCCGTCAGTGACGGCTCCGGTCATGCAGACGCCGCCGGCCAGATCGACAGTCGGCGATATCGATACCGGCGGTATTCTCAATGCACCTCGTATCGAGCGCGCGGCCTATCGGCATGAGACTCGGCGAAGTGTGCGTTCGACCGTCCCGAGTGATCCGGCGAGGGTAAATCTGCCGGGCGAGGAAAGTTACGTCAAGACTATCGCCAGCCTGACAAAAACGGTCGATGAGCAGAAGGAGGCGGGCGTGCTGCGGCCCTCGCAGCGTGTCGCCTTTGAACGCGACATGGCTGTAGTTAACGACGCGATCGCTAAGATGAAGAAAGAGGTCCGGCGTAATCCTCAGAATGGCTCGGCGCGGCAGGTGCTCTACGCGTCGTACCAGAATAAGATCGACCTGCTCAATTCGGTGTCTCAGCAGGAAGAATTGATCGCTAGCATCAAATAGGCTGTACTGATGAGCAAGTTCCTGAGAAAATTCCTTCAGATCGTGGCCGCCTGCGCGGTGCTCGGTGTCATTTCTGCCTGGGGCCAGGGCGCCCGGTCTCCGTCTACGCCAAAGCCTCCCGCCGCTCCGAAACCGGGCGTTTCAGCTCCGAAGCCGGCGGAGCCGACGTTTCCTCATCTTTGGCGTGGCGATGATCATGAGCGATCGATCGAGGTCGCCCCGAACGCAAATCTCTCGCTATGCGTGGTGCAGGGCCTGCTCCGCGTCAATGGTTGGAAGCGTAACGAGGTAAGGGTCTTTGTCAAGAAGGGCAGCCCCGTGACGTTCAAGGTACTCGAACGCACGCCTGACCAGCAGCCCGTATGGCTGATGGCAACCGGTGAAGACCCAAAACGGGTCTTCAAGGCGTTTTCCGAATGTCTTTGGGGCGACGAGATAGAGATCGACGTGCCCGAGGGATCAAGTGTCGGCGTAAAGGGCCAGGAGACGCGGACCGTGGTCGATCGCGTCAGAAAGGCGAGCGTCAAGAATGTTGGCGGCGACATCGTCATTCGTAATGTTTCAGGCGGCGTGTCGGCATCCACGTATCAGGGTGATATTACGGTCGAGGAGTCACGAGGCTCTCTGCGGCTTGAAAGCACGACGGGCAACATCGTCGTCTTCGAGGCGGGCCCGAGCGAGATCGGCGACACCTTTGCCGCAAAGACCAACAGCGGGACCATCTCGATGCAAGCGGTCAAGTATCGCCAGGTCGAGGTCGGCTCGATCTCGGGCACCGTCGGGTTTACGGGGCCGATCCTCAGCGGGGCAAACTACAGTTTTGGCACATCGAACGGCTCTATTCGGCTCGCGCTCCCTTCGGCGGCAGCTTTTAAGCTCGCGGCCACCTTCGCGTCGGGCAGTTTTTCTTCTGAACTCCCGTTCAAACTACTGACCGAAAACCTACAGGAGAACGGCAAGAGTATTGTCGGCGAATTCGGTTCAGGCAACGGGGCAGTGGTCAGGGTCACCACGAACAACGGCACCATCGGCATCCGAAAAAACTAGTGGATCGTGACAAGTGAGAGGTGGCAGGTGAACGACGTGTTCACTTGTTACGAGCCACTGTTTACGGTTTACTGGTAAGGCATGCACATCATTGGGATCGAGCTTGAGAACATTAAATCCCATGCGAGGTCGAGTTTCCGATTCGAACGCGGCACGACAGCTATTACGGGCGATAACGGGGCCGGCAAGACCACGATCATCGAGGCGATCGCCTGGGTGCTGTTTGACCTGCTCGAATACAAGAAGGAGGATTTTCTCCGCCGCGGGGCGAAGAAAGGACACGCCTCCGTTACCATCGAGAGCGGCCTTGACGAAAGGGAATATGTTGTCACGCGCGACACGGGCACCGGCTATCATGTCACCGATCCACGGCTGCAGCGACGGCTTGCCGACAAGAAGGACGAGGTCACGCGATTTCTGTGGCAGCATCTGGGCCTTGAGCCGGGAACTGACCTGAGGTCGCTGTTTCGTCAGGCTATCGGCGTGCCGCAAGGGACGTTTACAGCGATCTTTCTCGAAGGAGCGACCGAGCGCAAAACCGCCTTTGACAAGCTGCTGAAGGTTGAGGAATATCGCCAGGCCGCCGAAAAGCTCCGCGAGACGTCGCGTCACGTCGATCTGCAGATCAGCGATATTCGTGAGAATGTTGCGCGTGCTGAGGGCGAACTATCACGCTCTGAGACGGTCGAGGCCGAGCACGCGGAGGTCGCAGAGCAGGCGGCGAGGCTGGCAGCCGAGATGGAACCGCTCGCGGACGATCTGGCCGCAAGGCAGCAGAGAGTAAAGGACCTGGACGAACAGGAACGACGGGTGTCGGGGCTTACTTCGTCGGTCGAGCGAAGCCGCAGTGATAAGGAGAAGGCCGGGTTACTGCTTGCGCAGGCCGAAAAAGCGTTGGGAAAGGCAACCGAGGCGGCGGCAACACTCGAAAGGGCCAAACCGGGGCACGAACGTCATCTGGCTGCGCTTGGCCGAGCCAAGGACCTCGAACGTCAGAGACTTGAACGCGACCGCTTTCGTGGCGAGTCATCTCAGATCGCAACCGCTATCGCTAACGTTAAGGCAGACCAAAAGAGACTCAGCGATGAACTGATGAAGCTGCAGGATGCCCGGGCCGAGATCGAGAAACTCAAGCAGAGCGCCGTGGAGCAGGCCGGTATTGAAAAGGAGATCAGTGAGCTTCGTGAGCTCGTGACCAATGCCCGCAACGCCGACGAACGCATCCGCAGCATCGAGCGGGAGCTTGAGAGGCTGAGGGAGAAATTCCGTAAGAATCAGCAGAAGATCCGTGACGCCGAGGAGAAGACCGCTGCCACCGCGGAACTCTCAAAGCTGGAAAAACGAGAATCTGAGATCGTCGCCCAGATCGCGGCCCTGCAGGCAGGGCTCGAACGTGACCGAAAATTCCAGAGCGAGATCAAGGACGGATTTTGCCCGGTCTTGTCGCAGAAATGTCTAAATCTAAAGGATGGCGAGACACTTGAGGGCTTCTTGTCGAACCAGTTCGAGGACCTGACAGAGAGGATCTCCGCACTCGACACTGAGCGTCTCGCTGTCTCGGGCGATCTCGCAAGGGCTCGCGAGGGCCAGCAATTGATGGCGGCCCTTGAGACCTTTAGACAACGCGAGACGGAACTCACGGACGAGGGTAAGGAACTCACGGCGAAACGGGCAACGCTGGACGAAGAGCGGCAGAGGCTCGGTGAGAGCGAGCAGCGGATAGTGAATCTCGACGCGAGGTTGAAAGCACTCGCCGATCCGGCGGCTCGTATTCGGGTGCTTGAGCGCGAGGTTGCGAGGGATCGCGACCTGCGGTCGGGCCTCGGCGACATCGAGGGCAATCTGGAGCGGCTTGAGAGTGACCGTAAGCAGATCGACGAAAGGCTTGACGAGTTTAAGGACCTCGATGAGCATTGGACGAGGCTGTCGGCGGAGCGTGATGAAACAGCCGAGGCCCACCGGCAGTTTATTGCGAACGAGGCTGAGGCAGCAACGCTGGACAAAAGAACGGCCGATGCCGAGGCGGCCAAATCAGCCTTGGCCGCCGCCACCGTCGCAGTCGAGTCTGCAGAACGTGAATTAGCTGCGGTGGGCATCAATTACGATGCCGAACTCCACAAGAACGAGCGCAACGCGTTGATCGGCGTGGAACGGCGTGCAGCCGAGATGCGTGCCACGCACGAGGCTGCAAGACGACGCGTCGAGCAATTGACGGCTGAGATCGCTCGGTTTGGCCAACTCAGGAACTCACTTGCCGGCGAATTCAAGGAGAAAGAGAAGCTTGAAAAGGTTGCCGAGGCCACGACGTTCATCCGCGACACGCTAAAAGAGGCGGCCCCGCGCGTCGCCCGCAATTATGTTTATCACGTTTCGCTTGAGGCCAATCTGCTGTTTCGCGAGATCACGGGCAATGCGGAGCGAACGCTTGAATGGGGCGAAGATTACGCGATAATGCTTGAGGAAGACGGCCACCGGCGGCCCTTTGTCAGCTTGTCGGGCGGCGAACAAATGGCGGCGGCATTGTCGGTGAGGCTGGCGTTACTAAAGCAGTTGACCGATATTCGCATCGCATTCTTCGACGAGCCGACGGCCAACATGGACGCCGAACGTCGTGAGAATCTTGCAATGCAAGTCAGCCGGATAACGAATTTTGACCAGTTGTTCGTGATCTCGCATGACGAGACATTCGATAATTTTGTCGATAACGTGATCGCGTTATGAAGAAAGTCACTATTGTCTGCGACGGTTCGAGCCTGGGCAATGGCAAGGGAAATGCGCGTGCCGCCGCGGTGGCATTGCTCGGTTTCAAGGGACTTTGGAAGGCTGTCGGTGAGTATCTGGGTAATGCGACCAATCAACAGGCCGAGATCGCGGCGGCGGCGGTCGGGCTCGAAACTTTGAAGGAACCGTGCGAGGTGCATCTAGTATCGGATTCGCGCTATGTGGTCGAGACCATGGGCGGGACGTGGAAGAAAAAAACCAACCACGACTGGTGGCGACGGCTCGAAAGGGCGGCTTTACGGCATCAAATCGACTGGGAATGGACGCGCGGCCACGCCGGGCACGAGATACAAGAGGCAGCCGACGACCTTGCTAGACGGATAGCGACTTTGGGAACGGTCGATGAGACGCTGCTGGATGATGCTGCCGCTGACCTCGGCGTGAAGGAGATTTAACCGCGAAATACGCGAAATGAACTAACTAAAAGCCCCGCTGTTGGATGATCAGAAGTTTCCCAAAGGCTCAATTTCTTGCTTTCGTGATTTCCGTATGTTTCGCGGTTCCCTCTTCCGCGCAGTTGCGGTCGTCGGCGGGCTGGCAGTGGCAGAATCCGTTGCCGCAGGGAAATCCGCTCTATTCGATAAGCTTTGCGGCTGACAAAGAACATGGCTTGGCGGTCGGGTCGGATGCCACTGTGCTCGGTACGGTTGACGGCGGGTTCAAGTGGCGGCGGCAAGAGGTGCCTACCGATACCGCGTTGGCGGGCGTATTTGTAAGGGACAAATTGAGTGCGTTTCTCGTTGGTGCACGCGGCACGGTACTCACGACGATCAATGGAGGCAAGGATTGGAGCGTTGTTCCGGTCGAGACGCGCGATCATCTGTCGGCTGTCACCTTCTCCGGGGCCGACCGCCAAACAGGCTGGATCACAGGTACCTACGGACGGCTTCTCAGGAGCACCGACGGCGGCGTGACCTGGAAGGTGTTGACCTCGGGCACGGAGCAGCAACTGCTCAATATTGACGCCTTCGATGCTGATCGAGCGGTCGCGGTCGGGATGAATGGTGCTGTGTTGACAACGGTTGACGGCGGGGCCGCGTGGAGGACGTCCGACCCGTGTGCGGGAGCGACTGTCGCTGATGCGGCGTTCCTGGGCCCGACGACGGTTGTCGTTGCGGGCGTTGGCGGGTGCGTTGCCCGCAGCGAGAACGCAGGTGAGACCTGGGCAAGGGTCAATATTTTTAGCCGCAGCGACCTTTTGTCGTTGAGCTTTTCAGACAGTATGCATGGGACGATGAGCGACACGAACGGCTTGGTCTGGCTGACAGGTGACGGCGGGCGTTCGTGGCTGCCGTTCAACGTTCGCACTAATCCGAAACTTGTTGCGGTCTCGATGGCGGATCGATTCACCGGCTGGGCTGTAGGCGAAAACGGGCTGATACTGCGCACTGACGACGCCGGCATAAGCTGGCAGCGTCTGAGCGAAGGCGGACGTGAGGATGTCAACGATATTACGTTCCTCGACAACGAGATCGGTGTTGCGGCTGGTTCGCGCGGCCGAGTGTGGCTGACAAACGACGGAGGCCGCGCGTGGCAGGCAGTATTTACCGATACGCAGGCAGGGCTCAATGATATCTCGTTCTTTGACGGTGATAGAGGCTGGATCGTCGGCGACGGCGGGACCGTTCTGCGGACGATCAACGGCGGCGCGAGTTGGGGCAAGGGCATTACGAGCATCACTGAGGACTTGATGGGCGTCTATTTCGTATCTGAGAAGATCGGATTTGCGGTCGGTGCGAATGGAATGGTCCTCAGGTCAGATTCGGCGGGTGCGTATTGGGAACAGTTCGAGTCCGGAACACGACAATGGCTTGAGGATGTTCAGTTCTTTGACGACAAACGCGGCGTCATTGTCGGCGACGGCGGCACGATCCTCCGAACGTCGGACGGCGCGATGACCTGGGAAAAGGTCAAGACGAACGTTCGCGAAAACCTATATGCTGTAAGCTTTTACGATGATATGAACGGCTTTGCCGTCGGCTCCGGCGGCATCACACTTAGGACGACGGACGGCGGCGTGACATGGGCTGACGAGGAATCCGCATTCACCAATAATCTCTTTGCTGTCCAGGCCTTCGGGCCGGCAAGTGCAATCGCCGTAGGCGAACTGGGAACCGTTTTGATAACCGAGGATGGCGGCAAGACATGGCAGGTGCAGCCCGGACCGACGAGCAAGGCTCTGCAAACGGTCGTTTATCGCGGCGGCAATCGCCTCTGGGTAGGCGGCCGCGGCGGGACCATGCTCAAACGGATCGATCCCCTCAGTCCGAGGTCTGTCTCCGTCCCGCTTGGCCCGCCGTCTCTGCGAACCTCGCCCCGTGCCAAACCTAAGCCACGCCAGCCGCTCGTGACGATTACCGATGACGGCGACATTCCGCTCGCCGCCCCGCCGATCAAGAAGCCGGAAAAGAAACAATGACCGCGATCCATTCGCTCTTGCGGCGGATCTCGAAATTGAGGTCCGTAATGCCAGATCGGTTGAGTTGATCGGTAATGGTCGATCCCTGTTCGGCGAGAATGCCGGAAAGAAGCAGGCGATGCCTGGCGGCTGTTAGCAAAAGCGGCAGCATCGGTGTGATCACATCGAGCGTGAGGTTTGCACAAACCAAGTCGGCCGGCGGTGTCTTCCTGTCGATCGAACCGTGGAAAAAGCGTATCTGATTGGCAACCCCGTTGATCGCCGCGTTGTCGCGGGCTATCTCCACCGAATCGGCGTCGGTGTCGCAGGCGATGATGTTGGTTGCGCCGATCTTAGCCGTCGCGATCGCGAGAATGCCTGTGCCGGTGCCGATATCGAGCACTGACTGGTCGGGCGTATAGATGTCGCTGATCGCTTCAAGGCAAAGCTGCGTCGTCTCATGCGTACCGGTCCCAAAGGCCATGTTCGGATCGATTCGTATCAGCGATCGACCGCCGGCATCTGGATCGAGCCAGGGCGGCGAAACGATGAAATGCCCGACCTCAGTTGGCTGCCAGTGACGTTTCCACTCGGCCAGCCAGTCGGCGTTCTCAACCGTTCGCATCGCGACCTGATGGATGACATTCGTCGGGAGCCCATGAGCGGCGAGCATCGCATCGAGAATGTGGCGAACATCCGTAATGTCCGGTATCTCTGATAGAAAACCTGTTACGACGACCGTTTCATCAGAGTGCTTACGGAGGCTGTCGAGCGACGTGCCGAGGTCAGATACGGCAGCTAAGCCCTCTTCTACTGCCGGTGCGGCCTCGGGCGACACGGTCACATCGACGGCGAACCACGTCTCATGCGTCATTCGCGAACTCCCATTTCATCGAGGTCGCGTTCGCGGTTGCGCCAATCCTCGACGACCTTTACGAAAAGCTTCAGGAAGACCTGTCTGCCGACAAGCTGTTCGATCTGCGCGCGAGCCCGCGTTCCAATATCGCGTATGCGGGAGCCTTGCTTGCCGATGATTATCTTTTTTTGCGAGGGCCGCTCGACATATATCGCGCAAAAAATACGCACCAGATCAGGGTCGCTCTCGTCCCACAGTTCGGGCACAACGGCAGTCACGTAGGGTATCTCCTCGCCGGTCGTGCCGAGTATCTGTTCGCGGACCATCTCGGCGGCGATCACGCGCATTGGCTGGTCGGTAAGTTCGTCTGCGTCGAATATCGGCCCGCCCTCAGGCAGATGGTTGACGATCTCGGCAAGGAGCGTGTCGACGGCGTCGCCTTTTAGCGCCGAGAGCGGGATGATCTCAGCAAAATCGTATTCATTGCGATAAAGATCGATCAGCGGCAAGAGAATGGCTTTGTTCGCCAGCTTGTCTGTCTTATTCAGGACGAGGACGGCCGGCTTTGCGGCGCGTTTTACAAGGTCAAGGACAAAACGGTCGCCGTTGCCGGTCGATACGCTTGCGTCGCGCATCAGCACGACCAGATCGACCGACATCAGCGCGTCGTGAACGGCGGACATCATACGACGATTCAGGAGATGACCGGGCTTGTGAACGCCCGGTGTATCGACGAAGACGATCTGCCCCTGATCGAGCGTGACGATGCCCTGAATCCGGTGACGCGTCGTTTGCGGCTTATTTGAGACAGCGGCGATACGCTCGCCGACCAGGCGGTTGAGAAGCGTCGATTTGCCGGCATTTGGCCGGCCGATGAGCGCGGCATAGCCGCTGCGAAATGGTCCGTCGGACATCAAGTGAGACTTTAGCGAAATCAGCCGCGAGATGCTATTGCGGCTTAAGTAGCCGCTGTTTTGCCGCGAGGGCCTCGCGGAAGGCACCGCCGGCGATATCGTTCAGTTCGATAGCCCGGTCATAGAGCTTGATCGCGTAATCGTTCTGGTTCTCAAACTCATAGATACGGCCGAGGGCGACGTACGCCAGAGAGAGTAGTGCCTTATCCGTGTCGGGCTTGGCTGTCCCGATCACATTGCTGTAAGCGGTCTTTGCTTCGAGCAGGGTCCGTGCCTGAGTTTCCGGATCTGTGATCGCTTCGGCACGTAGGCTCGCGACGCGGCCGATGCTGTAGTAAACACGCGGCTCGCGGGGAAATTCGCCATTCAGCCGCTTCAGATCATCCGCCGCTTTAGAATAGTCCTTTGCGTCTATCGTGTGCTGGATCGCCAGAAGCCGTGCCGTTACAGGATTCTCGACGGTTCGTTCGTCCGGGTGGGTCCTGCGTTCGTCACGCGCCGCCTGGGCCCGGCGTCGGGCATCAGCGGTCGCGGCGACACGGCCAGATTCCTTCGAAGGATCAAAAGAAGCGATCATCTCGCGGAGCGACGCGGCAATGTCAAAGCCCGAATCCTCCATGCCCTTCAGTTGTTCGGCAAAGTAGAATGAGAGGACAGATCCCTTTTCGTAGTCCTCATACAATCTCAAAGCGCTGTCATCCGCCATTGTCTGTTTGAATTTATCAAGATCGGCCGAGACGGATCGTTTCTCATCGTCAGTTTTCATCCTGGCGATCTTTTCGCGAGCCTGCGCGGTCGCGATCCTGACCTGTTCAAATTCTTCCTGGCGTATATCAATAGCCGACACTAACGACCGCGACACAGCGAGGAATACATCAGGTGAAAGTGAGGGCAACGTCTTGCGTCGCTCATCGAGGAGCGGTTTTACCCAATCGCGCATCGGAGCAATCTCTCTGGAATTGCCGATTATGAGCGGGTCGATCACGAACTGAATAAACGCCCTTCGAGCTTCGGAAAAAAGCACGTCGGCATCAGGCGGCACAATGACGTAATAGTCATCGCGGATATTCAGGAACGTAATCGTGTCTCTGGCGGCCAGGCGTTCAGGAACAAAATAGAGGTTTCGTTCATGCGTCCGCGTCTCGACCTTTTCGATCACCGAGCGCTTGCTATTGCCTTTCTGAGTCTGCGTCTTCACCTTTTCCGATACAACAAGGATGGGCCGCGTATGCAGGTAATCAAGTATCTCGCCGACCATCTCTCTCGAAGATGACCGAAGCCGTCCGTCAGACTCGCGTCTGTAACTCTGCACATATTCGTCCATTTTGGCGGACAGAGCGGAGCGACGATAGAATTCGCGCACAAGCGGGGCAAAGTCGAGCACGTCGAGCAAACTGCCGGGCAGATCATGCGTGACCACGGGATCGGCAAGCTCAGGCACGGGCGAAAGCGAATATGCCATCGAGATGAACGGGCTCAGGAGTTGTGAATCGGTCGCTGACGGATTTCGTTTCCTGTGGGCTGCAACAAAAGTCGATATGCGGCGTCGGAGGTCGTCCGGCACTGCTGCGTTGTCCGCCGCGATCTGATCGCGGAACGCCCGGCCGCTCTCCGATAACGGAGTATTGATAATGTGTTCGTCGGGGCCGCCAACATACTTCGCCGATGCCATCTCGAGCGTTGCCAGCACGGCTAGAAGCCGCTTGTCGGGTTCGATCCGGACGCCGTAATTCGAAAGGTCGGCGACACCGGCAGTATTCTGGCCCGCAACGCTTGCGACAAGGAATGCAAAAAGAAAGAGGCCCGAAAATTTACGCATCATCCTCAGTAAAACTTACCTGAATAGAGATGAGAAGCGCGATGCAATGGATGCACCGCAGATTCTGCCCGAAAATACGGAAAGGATAGCGCCACGTGGCCGCTATCCTTTGCGCAAAAGAAACTCAAGATGAGCGAACCGCAGGTCAGAAGCTGCTCAGGGCTGCGCCCTCATCGTCGTATGAATCAAAGACCGTCAAGAGCTTGGTAATTGCCAGCAGGTCCTGGATCTTTTGCGTGAGACCGAGGAGCTTGAGGACACCGCCCTCTTTCTTGACAGCCGTATAGCTTGAGACGAGCTCGCCAATGCCGCTCGAATCGATATAGCCTACGCCGGCGAGGTTAAGCAGGATCTTGTTCTTTCCCTCACCGAGAAGGCGGCGAATAGCGGTACGCAGAGCGACGCTGCCCTCGCCAATGGTTACCTTTCCGTCGAGATCAAGAATAGTGACATCGCCGGCCTGGCGTTCAGAAATGGTTATATCAGACATTTTTATCTCCTCGTTACGTTGTTACTTTAATGCGGTGAAAGAAAATCTTACCAATATCGTGGAAAAGTGAAAAGTGAAAGATGTAAAAAAAACACACTCTGCCCGGCTTTCACCTCTTCTTCAACATCCTGACTTCCATGCCGCCACCGGTCGGGTTGCTCCACGCGACGTCATCCATATAAGAACGCATGAAAAGGATGCCGCGGCCGTCGCATTTCAACAGGTTCTCAGGATCGGTCGGATCCGGGACGTCGGCGACTGTAAAGCCCGTGCCAAAATCACGCACTGTTACTTCGAGCCCTTCGGACGAATCGGCGAGTTTCAGTTCTACCTGCTTAGTCTCATCGAACTTATTGCCGTGTTTAACAGCATTGGCCACTGACTCACGGATCGCGAGGTCGATGCCGAACATGTGTTCGTCCGTAAAGCCGCGGCTGCGGGCAAATTCGTCGGCCGCCCGCGCGGCGGCATCGACCGATTCGATCACACTCGGAAGCTTTATTTCACAGATCGCAGTCACAGTGGTACGTTCAGACTAAGGTATCGGTTTCAGGCGATTTCTGTCAAGATTCTACCGATGATGATCGCTCAGGCAAATCGGATCGTCGGCACGATAGTGCTGCCGGGCGACAAATCGATCTCGCACCGGGCGGCAATGATCGCTGCCATTGCCCAAGGCACGACGCGGATCAGGAACTATTCGCCAAGCGAGGATTGCTCTGCGACGCTGAGATGCCTGTCGGCCCTTGGCGTAAGGATCGAGGCCGGCGGTGCCGATGTGATAATTCACGGCGCGGGACGAGCGGCTTTGCGGTCGCCCGCAGGGCCGCTTGATTGCGGCAACAGCGGGACCACAATGCGCCTGCTTGCGGGCATTCTCGCGGGACAGCCATTCGAATGCGTACTTACGGGCGACGATTCGCTCTCAAGACGGCCGATGCAGCGTATCGTCGAACCGCTTGAGGCGATGGGAGCTGCTATCGAGGCGAACGGCGGCCGTCCTCCGTTGACGATACGCGGCCGCAGCCAATTGGCCGCGATCTCGTACAACATCCCTGTGGCCTCGGCGCAGGTAAAATCGTGTGTACTGCTGGCCGGGCTTTTCGCGGACGGGATAGTGACGGTCAGTGAGCCGGCCGTGACTCGCGATCACACGGAGCGCATGCTGCAATGGTTCGGCGGCAGCCTAACGGCAGGACAAGATCATATCTCTATCTCGAATGAGAGCGAGCTGGTCGGGCGCGAAATTCATGTGCCCGGCGATATTTCGGCGGCGGCTTTTTTTATGGCAGCCGCAGCTTGTCTCGAGGGATCGGATATTGATCTTCCGGATGTTGGAATAAATCCGACACGGTCGGCGATCCTTGATGTGCTGGGCGAGATCGGAGCCGATGTAACGATAGGCAACCGCCGAGAGATCAACTGCGAGCCTGTCGCGGATGTGAGGGTGCGGGGCGGCCTTCGACAGCGGGATGAACGACTCGTGATCGCGGACGACCGAACGACTGCTCTGATCGACGAACTGCCAGTCCTCGCCGTGCTCGGCACTCAGTTGTCAGCCGGTATCGAGGTCCGGGATGCGGCGGAATTGCGAGTGAAGGAATCGGACAGGATCGCCGGGCTCGTCACGAACTTGCGATCGATGGGCGGGGACGTGACGGAAATCGAGGACGGATTTCGCGTTGAGCGTTCACGCCTGCGCGGCACGCGGGTCGATTCCTTTGGCGATCACCGAATGGCGATGGCCTTGGCCGTTGCTGCGCTGATTGCTGACGGTGAGACGGAGATCGATCGTGCCGAGTGCGTCGATATCTCGTTCCCGGGCTTTTTTGACGTGCTTGAGAGTGTCGTAAGCTAGGTGAAATGGGTGTTGAGCAGCGAGTCGCATTGACCGGATTTATGGGCGTCGGCAAATCGAGCGTCGCCCGGCATCTGGCTAATTTGCTGCGCTGCCGGCGAATCGACCTCGATTTCTTTACCGAGGAGAGCGAGGGGCGAAAGATCGCCGCGATCATTGACGAAGAAGGCCTCGACCGTTACCGCGAGATCGAAACGCGAAACCTCGAACGTCTGCTGGAAACGACCGACGCACGGATCCTCAGCCTCGGCGGCGGAACCTGGACCATCCCGGCAAACCGCGACCTGTTGAGGACACATGGATATACGACCATCTGGCTCGAGTCAACATTCGAGCACTGCTGGCTCAACATCACGCATTCACGCAAGGACCGTCCACTGGCTCGCGACAAGCAGAAGGCCCGTCAGCTATTTGAGGAGCGTCAAAAACTCTACTGCCTCGCCGACTGGCATTTTATCGTGCGGAAAGGCTACACCTCTTACGATCTGGCTCGTCAGATCGTCGACCAGGTCTTTGCATAGGTACTTTTTTGTTTGCTAACTCTCGCGATTTCCTGCAAAATTAAACCATCGGAAAATACCGGCGTTGGTAGCAGCGAGGGATGTTTCTGTGTCGGGTATCGCATTCATAAGGCGATAATTGTGTGAGTTAATATCAAAGTTTAGGAGGAGAAATGAAACTCAAATTGTGGACAGTATTAGTGCTCTCAGCGGCGCTGCTCTTGAGCGCTTGCGGTAAGAGCGATGCCGACCTGCAAAAGGCGGCGACAGATAAGTTGGCCGCCGAGAAAGTGGCCGGCGTGACCGTCACGGTTAAGGACGGCGTTGCGACACTTGCAGGCGAGGTTGCGGATATCACCGTCAAGACCAAAGCCGAAGCGGCCGTTAAGGGCGTCGAGGGCATCAAGTCGGTGACGAACAATACGACCCTTAAGCCGCTGCCGACACCGCCGCCGGTATCGGCCGATGACCAAATGCTCGAAGGTAAGGTGGCCGAGGGTATCAAGAAGCTTGGCATTGACACCGTGAAGATCGAGGTAAAGGACGGCGAGATCACATTGAGCGGTGAGGTCGCGAAGGCCGATCTGGCAAAGGTCATGCAGGCCGCGAACGAGGCCAAGCCGAAGAAGGTCAATAACAAGATCACCGTTAAATAGGCGATCAGAGGAGGAATTATGTCATTACAGGAGAAATATCAAACACTTCTTGAACTCGCCAATTCAAACGGGACGACCTATGAATTGGCTGAGGGCGAGGGCGTCCTGCACATCACCGGCATGGCCCCGAGCGAAGAGGCAAAGCAGCAGATCTGGGACGAGTACGCACGGATCGATCCCGATTATCAGTCGGGCGACCTTGTGCTGAATATCTCGACCGGCGCCGGTGATGCGGGCGGCGGAGGCCACACCTACACCGTCGAGCCGGGCGACAACCTGAGCAAGATCGGCGCGAAGTACGGCATTTCGTGGAACGCGATCTACGAGGCGAACCGCGACATCATCTCGGATCCTGACCTAATCCATCCGGGCCAGGAACTGAAAATACCGGGGGCGTAGATCGTCTGCCAAATGTACCGATGCCCGCTTGTTTCGACAGGCGGGCTTTTTTTGCTTTTCATGCGCTGATAGTCTTGTCGTAATGGCCTTGGAAACCGATTTCGTGGTGATTGGCAGCGGCGTAGCCGGCCTGAGGGCGTCGATCGAGCTGGCCGCAAGCGGTGCTCGCGTCACGGTCCTAACCAAAGATAAAGCAAGCGAATCGAATACGGAATATGCGCAGGGCGGTGTAGCAGTGGTCCTGTCCGATGATGACGATGTCGAACTGCATGAGGAAGATACGCTCGTCGCCGGAGCAGGTTTGTGTGATGAGGCTGCTGTGGAGACCCTCGTCACGGAAGGCACGCGCTACATAAAACAACTCATCGATTGGGGCGCCGAGTTTGACCGTGAGGCCGGGAAACTGGTGTTTACGCAGGAGGCTGCTCACTCGCGCCGGCGCATTCTTCACTCACACGGTGATTCGACGGGTGCGGAGCTGGTGCGGGCGCTGATAGCAAGGGCGGCAGCCGAGAAGGCGATCACGCTGACACCATTCGCGAATACCGAGCAACTGTTGGTCTCCGGCGGCCGATGCGTCGGCGTTTCGTATCTCGATCCGATCCTGCGGGCATCGCGAGAGGTCTGTGCAAGGGCTGTGATCCTTTGCACCGGTGGGGCAGGACAACTGTATCAGCACACGACGAATCCGCCGGTAGCTACGGGCGACGGTATGGCGATGGCATATTTTGCCGGGGCTGAGATGGCGGACATGGAATTTATACAGTTCCATCCGACAGCGCTCAATGTGGAGAATGCGCCCCGATTTCTCCTTAGTGAGGCAATGCGTGGCGAGGGCGGTATTCTCCGAAACAAGTATGGCGAGCGATTCATGCCGCGATATGACGAACGTGCCGAGCTTGCGCCGCGTGATATCGTGTCGCGGTCGATAGTCGCCGAGATGAGAAGGACCGGGACGCGTACCGTGTTCCTTGATATGACGGCCATGGATTCGGCGTTCTTAAAGCAGCGATTTCCAAAGATCTACGAGACTTGCTCTGCCTATGGCCTCGATCTCGCGACTGACTTGCTGCCCGTTTCACCCGCGTCGCATTACTGCATGGGCGGCGTGCGCACCGATCTGTGGGGCCGCACAACCTTGCCGGGGCTCTATGCGGCCGGTGAGGTGGCATGCACGGGCGTGCACGGAGCAAATCGCCTGGCGTCGAACTCGCTGCTCGAAGGGCTCGTCTTCGGAGCACGTGCCGGCGCCGCCGCAGTTGACGATCGGTGGGAACGCGCGAGCGATCCTTCGGAGCGAAGGCGGCCGCCTGACGGGTCGCCGACCTTGGCCACCGCAGTACGAAAACGCGTCAAGCGGATAATGTGGGAGCGTGTCGGAATACTCCGCGACCGCGACGGGCTCGTCCGGGCCCAGCAAGAATTTGAACAGATCGCTGCCGGCAGTCTGAGCACGTCATCGCGAAATTTCGTTACCCTTGGCACGCTGGTAGCGGCGGCGGCACTCTGGCGCGAAGAATCGCGCGGCGGCCATTACCGCACAGATTTTCCGGAGACCCGTGACGAGTGGCACTGCCATTCCATCCAGCAAAGGGGCGAAGTCATCTCCTCGGCCGAACGAATGAATTTTGACACTGCACGCCCGGTTTGATTAGAATCATCTCACCGCAGATCGTAATAATCAGTGTCGGTAATGGGCTATGAATAGTTCGGCTACAACGCTAAACCTGTCTTCGATGGTCGCTCACCACGCGCGGCTCGCACCGGAGAAGGAGGCAGTCGTTTGGGGAGATGTACGCCTCACATACAGCGAACTCGACAAGCTCTCAAACCGGGTCGCAAACGCCCTTGTCGGAATGGGGATCAGTCTCGGTGACAAGGTCGCTCTCAGTTGTCCGAACCTGCCGTTTTTCCCAATCGTGTATTACGGCATCCTTAAGGCCGGAGCAGCGGTCGTGCCGCTCAACGTCCTATTTACCGATCGAGAGATCGAATATCACCTCAGGGATTCTGACGCGAAGGCCCTGTTTGTGTTTGAGGGCACCGCTGACCTGCCGCTGGCCGAGACGGCGAAGAGATCCTTTGACACGGTGCCGTCGTGCGAACATCTGATCGTAATGACGAAGGACCTGCTGGGGCCGAGCCCGTTTGGCGAACACAAGACGCTGACCGAGCTTACATTTGACATGGCCGAGACGTTTGACATTGTTGCGACCTCGCCGGACGATACGTGCGCGATCCTCTACACCTCGGGCACTACGGGACAGCCGAAAGGGGCGGAGCTGACGCACGCTAACCTTTACAGCAATGTCGTAACGACCTTTTTGATCCACCTGCCGGTCCTCGACTTTACAGACGGCGGGCAGAAAACTTGTCTGATCACCCTGCCGCTGTTTCACACCACCGGCCAGACGGTGCAAATGAACACGAACATCTACGCCGGCAACCGCAACGTCCTGCTGCCGCGCTTCGATGCCAAAGGTACTCTCGATGCGATGGTGGCCGAGCGCGTAAATTTCTGGGTTGGTGTTCCGACAATGTACTGGGCATTGCTTAGATTTGTCCAGGAAACCGGATACGACATCAGCCGGATAAGGGAGACGATGAAGGTCTGCACGTCAGGTGGGGCCCCGATGCCGGTCGAGGTGATGCGGGAGTTTATAGAGGTCTTTGGCGTCCGTGTCCTGGAAGGCTATGGCCTGAGCGAGACTTCACCGCTCGCGACCTTCAATCATTTTGAGCGTCCGTCCAAGCCGGGCACGGTCGGCCAGCCGATCATGGGCGTCGAGGTGAGATGTTTTGACGACGACGATAACGAGGTTCCGGCGGGAGTGCGCGGCGAGGTCGTAATTCGCGGGCCGAATGTGATGAAGGGCTACTATAAGCGGTCCGATGCTACGGCCGAGGCGTTTCGCACCGGCTGGTTCCACACCGGCGATATCGGCGTTATGGACGACGAGGGTTATCTTGCGATCGTTGACCGCAAAAAGGACATGATTCTTCGCGGCGGATACAATGTCTATCCGCGCGAGCTCGAGGAGGTCATCATCACGCATCCGGCCGTGTCGTTGTGTGCCGTGATCGGCGTAAGCGACGAGCGGCTGGGCGAGGAGGTCAAGGCGTTTCTCGTCCTGAAAGAAGGTGCCGAATTGTCAGATGCGGCTTTTATCGACTGGTGCAAGACAAAGTTTGCCGCAAATAAATATCCGCGGTACGTTGAGTTTCGTGACAGCCTGCCGATCGGCGGAACGGGCAAGATATTCAAGCGGGCATTGAAGGAGGAGGCCGCAGGGAAAAGCTCAGGCTGAAATGGGTGTTTTTGCTTTTCGGTCGCTGGTTGCGTGAAACTTATCCTAGGATGTTTTACGCGAAGCTCACCGTTCTCATCATATTCGTCACAGCCGCTGCCGCTTGTCCCGGGTCGAAGCCTGCACGGGTCTCGATCAAGGACGACAAACGCTATGAGGCGGCCCTGTTTCGACAGAACTGCACAATTTGCCACGGGCCCGAAGCTGAAGGTAAGACCTTGGCCGACGGGCGTGTGATCCCAAACCTTCGATCGGGCGAACATAAATACACGACGGCACAGCAGATACACGATCACATTGCCAACGGCGGTAACGGCATGGTGCCGTTTCGCAATATGCTCACGGAACGCGAGATCAATATGCTGGTGGATTTCGTCATGCGCGACCTGAGGAAGTAGGAGAAACAGCGGATCGACCGGAGCGGACGGAAAAGATAAATCTGTGCGAAATCGCATGAATCCGTTGTTACAATCGCCTTATGAAGATACTGATTACAGGCGCAAGCGGTCTGGTCGGGGCCGCCTTGCAGAGGTCGTTTTCTGAGAAGGGTCACGAGATGCTCCTCGCCTCACGCAGCGAGCCGAAAGCAGCGAACGAGATCCGTTGGACCGTCGAGGATGGGTTTTCCGAACCGGAACGTCTCGAGGGACTGGACGCTGTTGTTCATCTTGCCGGCGAGAGTGTCAGCGGCCTTCGATGGAGCGAAGAGAAGAAAAAGGCGATCCGTGACAGTCGCGTACTTGGAACGCGCAGTGTCGTAGATGCGATCTCAAAACTCAATGACAGGCCCAAGGTGCTGGTTGCTGCCTCGGCCATCGGCTTCTACGGCGAACGCGGTGATGAGGAGATGACCGAATCATCAACAGCGGGGCACGGCTTTCTTGCAGACGTTGCTAAGGAGTGGGAGACAGAGGCCCGCCGGGCCGAAGACGCGGGCGTCAGGACGGTCCTGCTGCGCACTGGCATCGTTCTGTCAAAAGACGGCGGAGCGTTGGGCACAATGCTCACGCCTTTCAAGATGGGCGTAGGCGGTGTGGTCGGCAGCGGCAAACAGTGGATGAGCTGGATCTCGATCGACGACCACGTCCGCGTGATCAATTACGTAATCGAGAACGAGAACCTTCGCGGGGCCGTCAACGCGGTCAGCCCCGGTCCGGCCACGAACGAAGAGTTTACGAAGGCGATGGGCGAAGTGCTCTCTCGTCCGACATTTATCCCGCTGCCCGAATTTGCCGTCTCAATGTTGATGGGCGAGATGGGCGACGCATTGCTTCTGACCAGCACAAGGGTCATCCCAAAACGGCTGCAGGATGCCGGGTTTGAGTTCAAATATCCAAGCCTTAAGGAAGCCCTCAAACATGCCGTCTCGTAGCGGTTTATGTAAGCATCTCTGACAATAGGATCGGACGGCTCGGGGCTGCATCGGCTGCGAATGGTGCGATCTGCAGATTTAGCGCATATCGGCCGTCTTGAACCTCGCTTGGGACATAGATCAGTTCGGTGATCGTCGCATATATACGACTAGACGAATATATAGATGACCCTGTGGGAGTACTCCAGAAAATACGGTGGTTTACTAATTTACCTTGATCATACAGCCTATCTATCGATGGCAGATCAGTTAATAGATGCGTAAAGCCGCATATAACGATCAACTCCATTGCTTCAGCCGTAAAATAGGGCGGGATATGCTCGGCATCGTATCGCGTCGAGAGTTTTGCATCGTCATTTGGCAGAGTGCGGACAATCAGCGCCGCCGCATCAGGAGCACGTTCTAGGCCGGCCGAGCGAAGGGTATCCGCCGTGAGCACCAGGTCGCCATTCTCTGCGGCACTTGCCTCTACCGAGACCAATAGAGCGGGCATGATTACGTCGCGCAGACAATCCAGAATGGAGATCCGTTCGTCGGTTATATGGCCGACACATTCAGTATGCGTTCCGTTACAATGCGGGATCAGCGTATATTGCTCGTAGTTCACGCTGGAGCCTGTTCGCGTATCGCCCAGTGGGGTGGAGACAGCCTCCGGAGCGCCAAAGGCATTTGGCTGCAGCCCTCCGAACCGCATCGGTATCGAGAGGTCGGCTATCATCGTGTATCCGTCGTTCATCACGTTAGCCCTGCCAACTGTTCTCTCACCGCATCAAGGTCGAGCGAACTTACGTCAGCGACATCAGTACAGATCCGCATTAGCAACCGGTCTTGAGCATTACCTTTCTCTTTCGCGATCGAATACGGCATATCTTCGCGAAAGGTGACCATCGAGTACTTAGAAAAATAGTCCGGAAATGTTTGTTCCATACGCGTCTCCAATTCACGTTTTCGTTGGAAAACGGGGTCGGCGACGCGGTCGCGCATCTCGTAGAAATTCTCTTCGGCCATGTCCGCGATAGCATCGGTATTGACTTTGCGAAGAGCACCATACTCTTCATAGATCGTCGGCCAATCGGTGCCGTGCGTTGCGATGAGAGAGTCAAGTATGCGGACATCTTCAAAAGCGCAGTTCATTCCTTGACCGTAAAAGGGAACAACCGCGTGGGCCGCGTCGCCGAGGAGCAGCGCGTTGCCTTTGACATTCCACGGCCAACACTTGATCGTGCCGAGGTTGCCGGTCGGATTGTGAAAAAAATCCTCAACGAGTGTTGGCATCAGCGGCAGGGCGTCCGGGAACTGATGGTCAAAGAAATTCAGCACTTCTGTGTCGTTCGTCAGCTTATCGAAGGAGGTATCGGCGTTCGCATGTGCCAGGAACAGCGTACATGTAAAACTACAGTCAGAATTCGGCAGCGCAATCATCATGAACTGATGACGAGGCCAGATATGCAGGGCGTTCTTCTCGAGGCGAAAACCGCCACCGTCGGCAGGTGGTATATGCAGTTCCTTGTAGCCGTGTTCGAGCCAATCCTGAGAGAAATCGAACCGCTCGACGCCTCCGTTGAGCATCGCTGTCCTGACGGCCGAGCCGGCACCGTCCGTTGCGATAACCGTATCAGCCGAGACCACCTGCCCATCTGAGAATTTAGAAGTGCCTGCGATGCAGTCAAAACCGACACAGCGCATATTGAAATGAAACCTGACAGTCGCATGCTCCTCGGCCTCATTGATCAGTGCGATATTCAGGCCGGCACGCGAAACGGAATTGATATATTCGCCCTGCCGGCCGCTGTATGGCAGCAGCTTGGTCTCGCCTGCTGTCGAATGGATCATCCGGCCATACATCGGCACGGCTTCGGCGAGCATATATTCGTCCATCCCGACTCCGCTCAACGCCGCGATACCGCGATCGGATAACGCAAGATTGATCGAGCGGCCGGCCGCGACCTCTTCATTACGCATGTCACCGCGTGCCTCATACACATCGACCTCGATCCCGCGTTTTGCGAGATAGATCGACAGCAGAGAACCGGCAAGGCCGGCTCCGATAATCGCGACATGCGGCATACTTTAACGCAATTTGAGCATAGAGGGCGGCTGAACGCCAAGAGCCGGACGAGTCAGAGCTTCTCGACGCGAACGGCTGTGACCTTGAACTCCGGAGCCTGTGTAAAACGGTCGCGCGTCGGGCCGGTTGCATAGTTGAGGGCCACGGCCGGATCGTGGAATGAGGCAAAAAGCTCACCTTCGCGGACCTTATGGCTGATCTCGATCGGCAGCGTTGCCTGGCCATAGGCGCTGCGGAGGCGGACGAGTTCTCCTGTAGTGAGGGAAAGCCGCTCAGAATCCGGCCTTGAGATCATCAGAGTGTCCGTCGGCCGGATCTCGCGATTTGGCGTTCGCATGGTCATCGTTCCGGCGCTGAATTGCTCGAGGACACGGCCAGTGGTCAGCAGGAACGGAAACTCGTCTGATACAACTTCCTTTGTGGGACGATACTTGATCCTTCGGAGTGCCGCCGTCTTGCCATTAGAGAAGGTGTCGCCGTGCAGCACAGTCGTGCCCGGGTGGTTCAGGTCCGGACATGGCCACTGAAGCCCGGCTTCCTCAATTCGGTCATATGTGATCCCGTATCCCGGCGGCCAAACCTCACGGATCTCATTCCAGACATCCTCGGCCGACTCAAAGGCGAAATCTGCGGCAAAGCCCATCGCACGGCCCATATCACACACGATCTCAAGGTCCGAACGCGAACTGCCGCGTGACGATACCGATCTCCGGATGCGTTGGATGCGCCGCTCGCCATTCATGAATGTGCCGTCCTTTTCAAATGACGTGGTTGCCGGCAGAAAAACAGTTCCGAACCTTTTTGCTGTCTCATTCATGAAGAAGTCCTGAATGATCACGAGGTCCATATTGGCGAATGCCTTCGCCGTTTCATGAGTGTTGGCGTTTGACATAAGGACGTCGTAGCCGATGGTCCAGAGGGCCTTGAGCTTGCCGTCACGTGCGGCGTCCATCATCTGAAGTTGATTCAGCCCTGGTGCCAATGGGACCGGCCGCTGCCACACGCTCTCAAACAGCTCGCGGCCGATCTCCACGGCAACCGATCCGGTTAGAATGCCCGGGTCGCATCCCATGTGAGCAGAGCCCTGAACATTGTTTTGTCCTCGGAGCGGATTGACGCCTGTACCGGGCTTGCCGATGTTACCGGTGAGGAGTGCCAGGTTGACGATCGTCATCACGCCCTCCGTCCCCTGCAGGTGCTCCGTCATGCCCAGGCCGTGCAGGGCCATGGACGGCTTTTCGGCTGCGTAGATCCGTGCCGCTTTTCGGATAAGTTCGGCATCTACCTGACAGCGATCCGCGACTGCCTCAGGTGAATACTCAGCGACAAAGGCTTTGAATTGGTCAAACTCGTCCACGCGCTCATAAATGAACGTCTCGTCGGCCAAGCCTTCTTCAATGATCGTATGGGCCAGCGCATTGAACATCAGAATGTTAGTTCCGGCCCGGAGCTGAAGGTGGACGGTTGCGATCCGGGCGAGTTCCGTCTTTCGCGGATCTATCACAATTAGATTAGTTCCGTGTCTGAGTACAGCCTGCTTGATACGGGCTCCGGGGACAGGATGATTCTCGCTGGGGTTTGCCCCACAGATGATGATCGTTCGCGCTTTTTCGATGTCGTCAAACGAGTTTGTCATCGCGCCCGTGCCGATCATCATCTTCATTGCCGCGGCCGTTGGCGTGTGGCAGACGCGGGCGCACGAATCAACATTGTTCGTGCCCAATACGACGCGTGTAAATTTTTGAGCGAGATAATTCTCTTCGTTGGTCGCCCGGGCCGAGCCTAGAACTGCTACGCATTCCTTGCCATATTCGGCGACCAATCCTTTAAGCTTGTCGACAGTAAAAGCGATCGCTTCATCCCACGGTACCGTGCGCCATTCGCCATTCTCACGGATCATTGGCTCCGTGACGCGGTCTTCGGCGTCGATGAATTGATGCGCATAGCGGCCCTTGACGCATAAGTGGCCGTAGTTTACCGGTGCATCAAGCACCGGGCGGATCTGAACCACTCGGTCATCGCGCGTGCCGACATTCATCTCACAGCCGGTGCCGCAGTACGGGCAGGTCGTTTTGGTCCATTCTGTCGGAAAACCGCTTGCGATCACGGATTTGTCCTCTATGGCACCTGACGGACAGGCATCCGCACAGGCTCCGCACGAGACACACGTACTGTCACCGAATGATCCGAAAGAGTCGGGGACGATCTGCGAATCTTCACCTCGGCCAACCACATGCCAAACGAACTGCCCCTGGACGTCGGCGCAGATCCTAACGCATGCATAACAATTGATGCAGCGCGACATATCGACCGCGATGTATGTTTGAGAATCGTCAGGCTGCCCGGCCTCATCGGAACGAAAATCTCCCGCCGCAAGGCCATATTCTCTGGCCAGTTTGTGAAAAGGTTTTTCAGGATACGCGGCGAAGGAGGCTGCCGGATAATCGCGGGCGAGCATTCTAAGGTTCCATCGGCGGGCGGTCTCGACCGATTCGCTGTGGGTCTCGACCTCCATGCCGTCGGCGAGTGGCGTCGTGCATGAAACTGCCGGGTTGCTACGCCCTCTTATATCAACCAAACACATCCGGCACGCGCCCACCGGTGCAAGGCGTTCGTCGTTGCACAGCGTCGGAATCTTAATGCCAAGCTCGCGCGCCGCAGCGAGCACGCTCGTGCCGTCGGCAAACTCCCTTTCGATACCGTTGATCTTTGCCCGGATCATGGCTGGTTATCCCGATCTCTCCGCGGTTCTTTGTCTAGGTTAGCGCCGACCGAAGGATTTGCGAAAATCGAGAAACATCCGCGAACGAATTATAGAGCGACACCGGCGCTACGCGGATTACATCCGGCTCGCGCCAATCGGCGTAAACGGCATTCTGCGTGAGCCTCTCGTGCAGCGTCCGGTCGCCGCCACGAACGCGTATCGACAACTGGCAGCCACGCTGGGCGGGATCCGAAGGCGTAACAATTGATATCCGATCATCACCGATCTCGTGAACGAGGCTTTCAAGATAGCCGGTAAGCTTTCTCGACTTAACGATCAACGCCTGCATACCAGCCTCCGCGAATACCTCGAGTGATGCTCTAAGAGCGGCCATCTGCAGGATCGGTGGATTTGAGAGCTGCCAGCCCTCGGCGCCTCTAAGCACATGAAAATCGGGCCCCATCTGGAATCTCGTCGCCTTGTCGTGGCCCCACCAACCCGCAAAACGTGGTATTTCAGCACGATCGGCGTGCCGCTCATGAACGAATACGCCCGCTACCGCGCCGGGGCCGGCGTTCAGGTACTTGTAACAGCACCACGCCGCGAAATCCACGTCCCAGTCGTGCATTCTTAGCTCGATGTTGCCCGCGGCGTGGGCGAGATCAAATCCGACCGTCGCTCCGATGCGATGCCCGGCGGCAGTAAGTTCTCGCATATCAAATGCCTGGCCTGTGTAATAGTTCACACCGCCGAACATGATCGTGGCTATTGACCGGCCCTCGCGCTCGATCAGTGCAATGATATCCTCAGTCCGAAGGGTCGATTCGCCCTCGCGCGGTGCGACCTCGATGAGCGACGTGGCCGGATCAAAGCCGTGAAACTTGATCTGCGATTCGACCGCGTAACGGTCTGACGGGAAGGCACCCTTTTCGATCACGATCTTGTGCCGTTCGGCTGTCGGCCGATAGAACGAGACAAGCAACAGGTGAAGATTGACAGTCAGCGAGTTCATCACCACGGTCTCGACGGGCTGAGCGCCGATGATCGCCGCCATCTGTTCGGTCAGGAATTCGTGGTACGGCAGCCACGGCTTTCGCGCATGCAGATGTCCCTCGACCGCCAGCCGCTGCCAGTCGGCGAGTTCCTGCTCGACATACTCACGAGCCTTCTTAGGCATCAGCCCCAGCGAATTGCCGGTAAAATAGATCGGCTCGATGCCGTTCACCGGTTCAGGAAAATGAAAGCGGTCGCGAAAACTCTTAAGCGGATCAAGAGTGTCCGATTCTGCCGAGTTCATTATCTGGCAAAGGTCATTCATCGTCATCATTGAGCCAGAGAGCGATCACATCAACGTCATATCGCTCAAGGGCCGGGTCGGCAGTCATTAATCTAAGGCCGTGTCGACGTGCCTGGGCGACCAACAGCCGGTCGAATGGGTCCTTGTGATGATAAGGTAGCTCGGCGACGCTCAACGCGTCGTCCTGCGTAACTGCCAGCTTGGTCAGGCCCGCAGCCGAAACCAAATTATCAACGATCTCAGAAGGCGGACCGGGAAGATCCAAACGTCCTTTGGACCATTTTATCGCTATCTCCCACGCACTGACAGCCGAAAAAAAGACCGGTAGTTCAGGATCTTCCAGGAGCCCACGGGCTGCGGTGGAAAGACGTCTTTCAATACCGCCCGCCCACAGCAGTATGTGCGTGTCGATGAGGATGCTCACGAGTATTCTTCAAATTCCGGCAGCGGATCGTCGAAATCGTCATGTATGTGGATCTGTCCGTCGTACATTCCGATCCAGTCCCGCTTGTTCTTTTTGGGGACTGGGGTCAGTCGGACGGTCTCTTCACCATTGCGAGTGATAATGACCTCTTCGCCTTCGAGGGCACGATTGATCATCTGGCTGAGCTTGGATTTTGCCTCGTAAACGCTTACTTTCACAATTTGATTATGGTCTTAGTCAGACTAGCTAGTCAAGTCAAAGTTATTGTGAGATATTCAACCAGTTAAGGGCCGCTCCGTAGAGCAGCATTTCCTTGATCGACTGGTCATAATCCATTGATTCAATGAGCCTTCCGGGCTCGGCTTCGCCAAGCGGGAATGGATAGTCACTGCCGAGCATCACCTGATCAGCTCCGACAAGTTTGACGAGATAGTCGAGTTTCGCAGGCTCGTGGACGAGCGAGTCGAAGTACATCCGGCTCAGATATTTCCGAGGGCTGTGCTGATTGTCGACGAAAAGGTCGGGGCGGACGTTGAAGCCATGATCGATGCGGCCGAGCGTTGCGGGAAACGCTCCGCCGCCGTGGGCGAAGCAGATACGCAGATTTGGCAGCCGCTCGAGCGTGCCGGAGAATATCAGCGAACAGATCGCCCGCGAAACCTCGGCCGGCATCCCGACGAGCCATGGCAGCCAATATTTCTGCATGTCCTGCTCACCCATCATGTCCCATGGATGGACAAAGATCGCCATGCCGAGCCTCTCGCATGCGGCGAAGAAGTCAAAGAACTGAGGCTCACCGAGATTCAGCTGATTTACGTTGGTTCCTATCTCGACGCCGACGAGGCCGATTTCCTTACACCGCTCAAGCTCGCGGATCGCAAGGTCAAGATCCTGCATCGGAACAGTTCCGAGGCCGACGAAGCGTTCCGGGAACTTCCCGATAGCCTCAGCGATGTCGTCGTTGAGGAATCTCGCGATCTCGGCGCCGTCCTCTGGCTCGGCCCAGTAGCTGAACATTACGGGCACGGTCGAGAGGACCTGAACGGTTACGCCCGACGCATCGCATTCCTCAATGCGCTTTTCGGCAGACCAGCAATTAGAATCGATATCGCGAAACGAAACGCCGTCGTCACGCATCATTCGAGCGCAGCAGGGCTTGTAATGGTCGAGCCAGATAAAGCCACCATATCCGAACCTGTCCTTCCAGCGCGGGATATCGCGCGGGAGGATGTGGGTGTGAACGTCTATCTTTAGCATCGCGGTTTAGCTAACGACCGGCGGCGGTTCCATCACCGCACCGCAGTTTTTGCATGTGCAGAGACTTTCGTCACTGTAGAACCTTTTGAAAACACCCTGAAACTGCGTGGTAATGTCGCCAAGCTGGAAATACTCTTCGTAGAGCTTGTTATTGCACTTTTCGCAAAACCACATCAATCCGTCGAGTTCGCCCTCGCGGCGTTTGCGCTCGATAACGAGTCCGACCGTATTCTCGCCGCGGATCGGATTGTGCGGAATTCGCGGCGGCAAAAGAAACATTTCGCCTTCGCGGATGGGCACCTCGACAGGCTTGCCGTCTTCCTGTATCTGCACCTTTATATCGCCTTCGAGCTGATAAAAAAGTTCCTCGCCCTCGTCCCAATGATAATCCTTACGCGAATTCGGCCCGCCAACAACCATCACGATAAAATCATCGTCCGCATAAACACACTGATTCCCAACCGGCGGCTTAAGCAGATGGCGATGCTCGTCTATCCACTGGTTGAAGTTGAATGGCCTTCGGATCTGCATATCCTTGTTGAGTGTTTGGCGCTATTATAAACCCAAACGGTCAACTACAGATAATCAGGTGCGTGTGGACCGTTCACGCACCTCGAACGCATTTTTGGGAGGGCAAAAATGAGCGATATTCAGATCAATGAAGAGAAACTGAACGAACTTTTGGGGCGGTTCGTGTCCGATGTAGGAGCTACGATCAGTGCCGGCTCGATAATCATTGGCGAAAAGCTGGGCCTTTACCGAGCGATGGGGACGCCAAACGAACGTGTGACGCCAGCAGAATTGGCAAGCCGAACCGGCACTAACGAGCGCTACATTCGCGAATGGCTCAATGCCAATGCGGCGAGCGGCTATGTATGCTATGACCCTGAGAACGACGCCTACTACATGACGGATGAGCAGGCGTTCATTATGACGAGTGATGCCAGTCCCGTCTACGCTCCGGGAGCGTTCGTCCTTGCGGCTGCGGCACTAAAGGCTGTTCCCAAGATGGTCGAGCGGTTTAAGACCGGTGAAGGCCTTGGGTGGCACGAGCACGATGCCGACCTGTTTTGCGGCACGGAACTATTCTTCAGGCCCGGTTACAATGCTCATCTGGTCAGCTCGTGGATACCCGCGCTCGATGGGGTCGAGGAGAAACTCAAGTCAGGGGCAAAGGTAGCCGACGTGGGCTGCGGCCTTGGAGCATCGACCATCATCATGGCTAAGGCATATCCGAACTCCGAGTTTATCGGCTTTGACTACCACGACAGGTCGATAGAACAGGCCCGCGAACGGGCCGATGCCGCCGGCGTAGGCGATCGGGTCAGGTTTGAAGTGGCGGCGTCAAAGGATTTTCCCGGGACCGATTATGACCTGGTCACATTCTTTGACTGCTTGCACGACATGGGCGACCCGGTAGGTGCGGCAGAGCATGTAAAAGGTGCACTGAAGGATGATGGAACGTGGATGATAGTCGAGCCCTTTGCCAACGACCGTCACGAGGACAATCATAATCCGGTCGGCCGCGTTTACTATTCTGCTTCGACGATCATCTGCACGCCGGCGTCGCGGTCGCAGGAGGTTGGCCTCGGTCTCGGGGCCCAGGCCGGTGAGTCGCGACTGCGTGACGTGGCATTGAATGGTGGTTTCTCGAGTTTTCGTCGTGCGACTGAGACGCCGTTCAATCTGATCCTGGAAGCCCGTCCGTAGGCAGAGGCTCAAAGATTTGCCAGGGTTTCGACAGTTCGCCAATTGCGAGCCGTCACCGAAACCTTTAGTTTCTTCTCAAACTGTCCTCTGCCGAGATAGCTGTCAGCCACGCCCATCGGCAGATGGCAGTAGATCTCTCTGCCCCGAACAGCAAAACGCTCCTGAGGCGGTGCTGAGTCCATCAATTCACTAACCCTATCCGCCGGCATTTTTTCCTTAAGAAAGAGCACGTGCATTTCCTTATGGCTCTCAAACTGCCCTTCGAATGGATTCGCGGCGAGTATCTCGCGGATCGCGCTTTGTTCCCTAACCATCACCGAGATCGCCCGGCCAAAGCGCCCTTCTAGTGCCTTTTCGATCTTTCCGACAATCTTTTCTTCGGCGACCTTTGGTGAATCGAACCTAATGTTGCCGCTATTGATGTATGTCTTTAACCCGACGAATCCAAGCGATTCGAATAGGGCCACCAACTCTGACATTTTTATCATCGTGTTTCCGCCGACATTGATGCCGCGGAGCAGAGCGATATACCGCATAGGAAAATAGATAGTGTCGTAATTCGTGCATTCGTGGCTAAGTACGCGTTCAAAAGAGTTGGCCACGAATGCACGAATATATCCAAATTAAGACATTACCGGAAAAGAGTACGACATCGCGAACAAAAATCTTGTCGTGGTTTCGACAGTTTTTCCGCATATAGATGCAAAGACAACTATTTTTCAACGGAGGACTCAAGACATGAAGAAGAAAGCGGTGTTGATCAGTATAGTGGCAATTGTTGCCCTGGCAGCGGCAACGGCGGTGTCACAGACGCTTGATGCATTTAATCCGAACGCCGACCTGCCGGTATATCAGGCTCATAAACTACCTGACGGCAAGATCCTCATTTGCGGCAATGTGACCAAGATCGGGAACGTGACCACCGGCTATCTGGCGAGGCTAAATTCCGACGGCACGCGCGATGCGACGTTTGTCTCACCGAATCCAAGCGGCATCGTTAACCAGATCATTCCGCTTCCGGACGGCAAGTTTGTTATCACCGGTGGTTTTGACCTCGTCGGAGGCCTTACTCGGCGGCGCGTTGCGCGACTGAACGCAGACTTTACCGTGGACGCTACTTTTGATGCCGGGATCACGTCCGGTAACGGCGTGGGCCGCGGAGCCCTGATGCCGGACGGAAAGATCGTTCTCGGTATCAGCAGCGCGATCTCGTGGGGCGTTTATAGACTGAATACTAACGGGTCGATCGACAACACATTTGTCGAGCCCGAATTGAATAGTATTGCAAGCAAGGTCGTATACGATGCGGCCTCTAATAAGATGTATGTCATCGGCGGGTTCACCACGGTGAATGGCTCGACTCGACGCGGCATTATGCGGTTGAACCTCGACGGATCGGTCGATACCGCGTTTCAGCCACCTACCATATCCGGCACGGGAACCTTTTACGATATGGTCCCGCTACCTGACGGTAAGATCTATGTGGCCGGCACTGTGCAGGGCCTCGGCGGGGAGACAGGCAGGAATTACATTGCTCGTCTCAACAGTAACGCTTCGCTGGATACAACATTTGCGTCCGTTGCATTTGGGCCGGGAACCAATCCGGGCATTTACGCGGCCGAGATCCTGCCCAGCGGAAAGCTCCTGATCGCGGGAGCCTTCCCGACAGTCAATGGTCAAAACCGAATGAATATGGCCCGCCTGAACGCGGACGGCACGCTCGACCCGACGTTTCGCGACATGATCGTCGGCACGACGGCGTCCAGCTTCAATGGTCCCGCATTTCTGGACCCTCTCGGCGACGGCAAGTACTTTGTAGGCGGCTCGTTTGTATCAGTTGATGGGCAAACGCGCAATCGCATAGCCCGTATCACATTGGCAGACGAGGTCGCTGCAGGGCCGACGGACCTTGATTTTGACGGTGATGGTAAGGCCGACCTCGGCGTATTTCGTTCGAGCGACCGCAATTGGTACATCCGTCGAAGTTCGAATGGCACAGTCGCGACGCAGAACTGGGGCCTTACGACTGACGTGCTCACGCCCGCAGATTACGACGGTGACGGTAAGACAGATATCGCTGTTTGGCGTGACGAACCTAGCGACCCGAACAAGGCTAATTTCTACATACTCAAGAGTTCAGACTCGACGGTAAGTATTCAGCAATTTGGCCGGACCGGCGACGATCCGAGTATCTCGGGGGACTTTAACGGCGACGGAAAGGCCGATCTAGCGGTGTTCAGGCCGGGCACAGGCGGCGGTCAGAGCTATTTCTTCTATCGTTCGGTAAGTTCGCCTCCAGACTCGTGGGTCACGACGCCCTGGGGCGTCGATGGAGACGTACCTCTTGTCGGAGATTACGATGGCGACGGAAGGACCGATATCGCTGTGTTCAGGCCCTCAAACGGGTTCTGGTACATTCTCGAAAGCGGCACGTCCAGCGTTCGCTATGCTCAATGGGGCCTTGCTTCTGACTCATTCGTGCCGGCCGATTACGACGGTGACGGCAAGACCGATCTGGCGGTATTCAGGAACGGTGTGTGGTATATCCTCAACTCCAACGGCGGTTCGGTTAGGTACGGTTACCTTGGTATTGCGACCGACCTGCCGGTTCCGGCTGACTACGACGGCGACGGCAAGGCCGATCTCGGAGTTTACCGCGACGGGACATGGTGGCTGGACCAGAGCACGTCGGGACTAGCGGCCCAGCCGTTTGGCCTCCCGACCGACCTGCCTCTTCCGAACCTTCGGGTTGACTAGAATCGGAGACACAAACGAAAATGGCCGGGCTGCGCTCAGCATCCCGGCCAACCTTTTTGTTCGTATTCCTCTTATCAAGCCCTGCCCATATCGATCACAAACCGGTAACGGACGTCAGCTTTGATTGTCCGGTCGTACGCTTCTTCGATCCGATCCGGCGAGATCACTTCGACGTCTGAAGTAATGTTGTGCTTGGCGCAGAAATCGAGCATTTCCTGCGTTTCCGGAATGCCACCGATCAGCGATCCGACAAGAGCACGATTCCCCATGATGAGCGAACCCTGGTGGAACATCGTAGGTTCCGCCGGCACGCCAACGACGGCCATCGTACCGGCGTAGCCGAGCAAGCCTAGATAGGGCATCAGGTTGTGTGCCGCCGAAACGGTGTCCAGGATAAAATTGAACGAATTCGCCAGCGGTACCATTGCTTCTGCGTCCTTGCTCACGACAAAATGGTCTGCACCGAGTGATCGAGCATCGTCCTCTTTACCCGGTGATGTGCTGAAAACCGTTACATCGGCACCCATTGCTTTGGCAAGCTTCACGCCCATGTGGCCGAGCCCGCCGAGCCCGACGACACCGACTTTTGTGCCCGGGCCAACATTGAACCGTTTTAGCGGTGAATATGTCGTAATGCCGGCACACAGCAGCGGAGCGAGACCGGGCGACAGGTCGCTATTGACCTTTAGCGCATAATTTTCGTCGATAACGTATTTGTCCGAATAACCGCCGAAAGTCGGCGTTACGCGGTCCATTTCGGTGCCGTTGTAGGTGAATGCTGAACCGTTAATGCAGTATTGTTCGATACCGCCGGTGCAGGCTGTGCACTCGCGACAGCTGTCGATGAAACAGCCAATACCGGCGACGTCTCCTTCGGTGAATTTCGTTACTTGGTCGCCGACCTGGGCGACGCGGCCGATGATCTCGTGGCCCGGGACCATTGGATACCTCGCAGGCATCAGGTCGGGCCATTCGTTCTTGGCCTGGTGAATGTCCGAGTGGCAAATGCCGCAATACGCGATGTCGATCAGTATGTCGTGCGGACCGACGTGGCGGCGGGCGAAGTTGAACGGCTCAAATTTGGCCTCGTTGCTGTGCGTTGCGAAGCCTTTTGTCGCTATACCAGATGTTTCTGTTCCTATCATTATTGTCTCCTCAAATTAGTGCGATCACTTTCAATTCAATCGCGATCGGCGTTGGCAGCGAGCCGACCTCGACCGTTGTTCTGCACGGACGATTATCCGCGAAATACTCGGCATAAACGCGATTATACGCCGCAAAATCATCCTTCATATTTGTCAAAAAGACGGTGACATCGACGATATTCTCCCACGAAGAACCGGCGTCCTCGACAATGGCCCTGACGTTCTCGAATACCGACCGGCACTGCGTTTCGATGTCGTATGAGATGATCTCGCCTGCGTCATTCAGCTCGACGCCCGGGATCTTTTTCGTCCCACGCTCACGCGGGCCGACGCCGGAAAGAAACAGCAAATTTCCCACGCGCCGGGCATGCGGATACAGGCCCACAGGCTCGGGTGCTCGAGTAGATTCGATCGCGCCGTCGTTCATCGTTTGATGGTGATATTCTATCAAAAACTACTCTGTGTTCGCCCGCAGGTGCATCTGATACTCCGGAGACGGCGAATTATTTACATGTCCACGACGGCCATGAAGACATCTCTTTTGGTTATGCAACTACTCATCGTTACACTCGTCCTTTCGTTGATCGCTTGTGTCGTCCCGCCGACGTCGGCGGATCATGTGAATGTCGATCTATCGTCGCTCGCTCCGACACCTGAGGCGAATCCATCTCAGCCGGCCGGCCTTCAGACGGCCGTATTTGCGGGAGGTTGCTTCTGGGGCATTGAGGCCGTCTTTGAACACGTCAAAGGTGTGATCGATGCGAGCGCAGGCTATGCCGGCGGAACGCAGGAAACTGCTGACTACGGCAAGGTCAGCTCGGGCACTACGGGCCACGCTGAGGCTGTTAAAGTGATCTTCGACCCAACCAAGGTAAGTTATGTTCAGCTTCTGACCGTGTTCTTTTCCGTAGCGCACGACCCGACCGAGGTCAACCGGCAGGGGCCCGACATCGGGCCGCAGTATCGGTCTGAGATCTTTTACGTGAACAACGAGCAGAAGAAACTCGCGACGGATTATATTGCCGCAATCGACAATTCAAAGGTGTTCAAGAAACCGGTCGCGACCAAGGTCAGCTCTCTGAAAGAATTTTACGGGGCGGAGCGATATCATCAGGACTACGCTCGTAAAAATCCGACCGACGGCTACATTGTTTACCACGACCTGCCAAAACTCGAAGCGTTGAAAAAGCGATTTCCCGATCTATACAGGGCAGAACCGCCCGTGTAAGCGGTGGCATTCGCGTTGATTCGTGCAGTGCGGTTGGCTAATAGGCACACGCATCGCCTTAAGGCCCGCGTTGAGATTTACTTGCGGTCTCGACCACCTGCTTATGCAGGCGGTTCTGCCCTATTTGCTCTTTTCCGCCCAGATCTGGACGAGATTCACCAACGTTTCCGTCGATTTTTCCAGTCCTTTTCGCGAATTGAACTCAAGCTTTCCGTGGAAGTTGTGGCCGCCGGTAAACAGGTTCGGCGTCGGCAACCCCATGGCGGTAAGCCGCGAGCCGTCGGTGCCTCCGCGGATCGGCCTCAGCTCTGCTGTAATACCAGCCCGCTTGGCTGCCTCGATCGCATAGTCGGTAAGCTGCGGGTAGTCCTTCAAAACCTCCTTCATATTGAGGTATCCAAGCTCGGTCTTGAATTCGATCTTCACTTTAGGAAACTTTCGCTGCGTTCCGGCGACGAGCTTCTTCAATACCTTCTCCTGTACCGAAAAGCCACTGATGTCGAAATCGCGCATTAGAACCTTAACGACCGATGTCTCGATATCGAGCGTGCCAACGTAGGGATGCAGATACGGTTCGCGGCCCGCGGTCGTTTCGGGCCGGTTCGGAACGGCCTTGTAGAATCTAGACAAGAAATCGCCCGCAGCGTATGCGGAATTGATCATTATGCCCTTAGCGGTGCCCGGATGCGTCGAGAGCCCGCGAAAGGTCACGGTTGCCGTGCGGGCCGAGAACGTCTCATTTGAGATGTCACCGAGTTGTTCGCCATCTACCGTATACGCATACTTTGCTCCCCACTCGGCGATCTCAAATTTCTCGATGCCGCCGCCGACCTCTTCGTCGGGCGTAAACGCAATGGCGATGCCGCCGTGCTTGATCTGTGGATTCTGTTTGAGAACGTCTAGCATCGTCATGATCTCGGCAACGCCCGACTTGTCGTCAGAACCGAGCAGCGTCGTGCCATCCGCCGTGATGATGTCATCGCCGATCAGGTTCTTGAGATCAGGATTCTGGGCCACGGTAATGACCTGCGACTTGTCATTTGGCAGGACTATATCGCCGCCCTGGTAATTCTTATGAATGATCGGGTTAACATTCGCACCCGAAACGGCCGGTGACGTGTCCATGTGCGCGATAAACCCGATCGTCGGCGTCTTGTCCGCTCCCTGAATATTCGACGGCAAAAAGGCGTAAACAATGCCCCACTCGCTGATGCGCACATCAAGCAGATCCATGTCGTTCAGCTCTTTTTCAAGCAGTCTCGCCAGATCAAGCTGCTTTTTCGTCGACGGCGGAGCCGGCTGGTCATCGGCCGCCTGCGTGTCGATCTTGACGTACCGCAGGAATCGCGACATGGCGGATTCGGTCGGAGGATTCGATTGGGTAAATGAAGTGCTTGCGACAAATGCCAACACGAGCAGGGTATTTATAGCTTTATGCATACATTCTTCTCTTCCGTAAAAAACCGCAACGCCTCGAAGCCGCCTTCGCGGCCTATGCCGCTGTCTTTGTAGCCGCCGAATAGGGTGCGGAGGTCGCGGAGCATCCAGCTGTTTATCCAGACAAAGCCTGCCTCGATCTGCGATGCTACGCGATGGGCCCGCGAAAGGTTTTCGGTCCAGACGGACGACGACAGGCCGTAGCGGACGCTGTTGGCATAGCCGAGAACTTCGTCCTCGGTGTCGAACGGCATGATCGTGACGAACGGGCCAAACACCTCTTCCTGATTCGTCCGGCAATCGAATGGCAGCCCCTCGATGATCGTCGGCTTGATGAACCAGCCGTCCGCGCATCGGCGGTCTAAATTAGCTTGCTCGCCGCCGGTCAAAACCGTCCCGCCTTCTTTCTGCGCGAGGTCGATATAGGACATTATCTTGTCAAAATGCGGTTTCGAGACGATCGCGCCGACATCCGTGTCGGCATCGAGCGGGTCGCCGACCTTCAGGGCCGCTGCACGCGAGACAAAATCGCCCTTGAACTGCTCATACATCGGCCGTTCGACAAAGATGCGCGAGCCGCATAGGCATATCTCACCTTGGTTTGAGAACGACGAACGCACCGTGGTTGCCAGCATTTCCTCGTAATTGCAGTCGGCAAAGATGATGTTCGGGTTCTTGCCGCCGAGTTCGAGCGACATTTTCTTGAACATCGGTGCGGCCGTGCGTGCGATCTCTTCGCCGGTCTTTGTGCCGCCGGTGAACGAGACTGCTTTGATGTCTTTATGGGCGACAATAGCCGAGCCGACCTTTGGGCCAGTGCCGTGGACGATGTTCAGAACGCCCGGCGGCAGGCCCGCCTCGATGCAAAGCTTTGACAGTAGGAAGGCCGTCATTGGCGTGACCTCACTCGGTTTTGCGACAACGGTGCAGCCCGCGGCGATGGCGGGAGCGACCTTCCAGGTAAAGAGATAGAGCGGCAGATTCCAGGGTGAGATACAGCCAGCCACACCGAGCGGCTGTCGGAGCGTGTAATTGACCGCGCCCAGATGCGGCGAATCGTGCGATTCGCTCTCGGTGTGCATCGCTCCGGTCGCGAAGAACTTAAAATTCGAGACCGCACGCGGGATATCCACGCTTCTTGCGAGCGAGAGCGGCTTACCCTGATCTATGCTCTCGGCACGAGCAAGCGGTTCCATATCACGCTCGATGAGAGCGACGACACGCATCATCGCATCGTGTCGAAACTCCGCCGAGCTTCGCGACCATTCGGGAAACGCGGCCTTCGCCGCCTCGACCGCCAGATGCACATCACGGCCGTCCGAATCCGCCACGTGCGAATACACCTGTCCGATCGACGGGTCGAAATTATCAAAATATTCGCCCGATGCCGGCGTCACGAGATCGCCGCCGATGTAGTTGTCGATGTTCATGTCAGAACCACCTGCGGTAGCTTGTGTTCAATCCATGGTCAACCACCCGCTACCATGGGTGGTTCTGACTCAGACTTTTGCAAACGTCAATCCCGTTTGGCCCTGGTATTTTCCGCCGCGGTCGTCATACGAGACGGCACAGTCCTGATCTGATTCGAAGAACAATATCTGGCCGATACCTTCATTGACATAGACGCGAAGCGGCAGGTTCGCGAGATTAGCGATCTCCACGACCAGCCGGCCGGTCCAGCCGGCCTCGAGCGGCGTGGTATTTACCAGCAGGCCTGCTCGGGCGTATGTTGATTTGCCGAGTGCAACACCGGTCACGTTTCGCGGCATCTTGAACGTCTCAACGGTTACGCCGAGGCCATAATGGTGCGGCGGCAGCAGATAGTATTGGGAACCGTCTTCGGCCGTCTGCATCACCGGTTCGATCAGCGAGAATTGCTCATCGAACCGCTTTGGGTCGATCTCTTTTGCATGGACGGACGAGAAGATGCGAAACCCGTCGTCAGCCAGGCGCATATCATAACCGTAGCTCGAGCACCCGGCAGAGATTATCCTGCGCCCGTCAATTTCGCGAACAAGCTCGGGAAGAAACGGCGATATCATACCTCCGGCCTCGGCCATCTGCCTGAGCCAAATATCGGATCTGATAGTCATAAGCGTCAGATGATGAACTAAGTCTATCACCTGATGCCGTGAGGTCAGAAGGGAAGTGTCAGCGGCTTGATGGCCAGAGTTCCGTCGCCGACGGAGAACTTCATCGGGGCACCGCCGACGCCGGCTTTTGCCAGCATAGCGTGATCCGTGAATGGCGTCTTGCGCTCGCGCGGTTTAAGGTCAGGAAACGTGTTCACGATCTTCCCGGTCCGCAGAACCAGGGCATCGACCTGTGCGCTTGCCGTCGATGCCAGATGAATGGTCAAGTCGCCGGTTGCCATCTGGACGGCTGCCGTCCGGTTGCGCCATCCGCGCGATCCATACGAGACATCTGCCTTGCCGCTGCCAAAGGTCAGCGAAGATGAGCCACCGATAACCTCGACCTTGGCATTCGTTTCGATAAAGTTCACGCGGATCGAGCCCTCTACGCCCGTGATAGCCAGATCGCCCTTGCCTCCGTCGATCTCGACGTCGGAATATCGTGGAACCGTGATCGTGTAGTCGATGCGAAAAGGAAGCCCTAACAGGGCCTTAGGAAATTTCTTCCATAGCTTTTTATCGCCAAGCTTGTTGTTGGTACCGAAACTTACGATACCTACGCGGCCGATGGTTTCGTCCGTAATAAAGCCGGTGACATTGGCGAGACGGTCAAGGTCGGCTTCAGTGCGGGCGCGAAGTTCGATATCCGCCGTGATCACGACCTCATTCGAGGCCGAGGCGGATACGCGGATCGAGCCATTGGGCGCTCCTGTTACCGCTACTGTGCCGCCGGCGCCGAAGTCAAAACGATCGGTCTTAGTGATCCGACGCGTAAGCAGTTCCTGGGCCGAAGCGGTCGCGCAAAGAATAGAAGCCAAGCCGATTGCCAAGATGAGTTTGCGGTTCATTGTGAGTGAGATGTTAGTGATGAGGCTGTGGCCTCAGCGTCTAAGAAATGCGATCGCTCCGCGCTGGTTTGTGACCGACAGCGTAGCGCTTCCATCGCCGAATCGTCCGACGACTCGACGGCCGTCACCCAAATAGTTTAAGTTTCCGCTGCCGAATACTCCAAGAGAAATATTTCGTGTCGATGGTGCGGTCGCGACCATGCGAAAGGAGGATTCGTAGGGAATGCGCAGATTGATGTTGCCGCGCATGGATGCAAAGCGGTAGTTGCCGCCCGGCTGAAGTTCACCGTCGTAAAAGATGTCACCGATCACGTTCTCGGCCGACACGGCACTTGCCCCGATATTTGTCAGCGTGATGTCGCCCTCGCTCGATATGTGGGCCCGGACCAGCCCGCTGCGGACGTTACTCACGTTTAGGTTGCCGATCTTCG
This sequence comes from Chloracidobacterium sp., assembly GCA_016715795.1. NCBI lineage: Bacteria > Pseudomonadati > Acidobacteriota > Blastocatellia > Chloracidobacteriales > Chloracidobacteriaceae > Chloracidobacterium > Chloracidobacterium sp. The sequence continues at coordinate 116,007 of JADJXP010000001.1, read as the reverse complement.
TCTCGATATCGACCACGGTCGTATATGGAACGCGGATCCGAAAGTTCACGTTCCCAACCTCATTTCGGCCTTGGTTATCACGAACCAGGTTGATCACGATCGTGCCGCTGAGGGTCTGGGGCGAGATATTTGCCGCCGGTGCCTCAAGCGTTGCCGTGAGATTGATCTCGGCACGGTTCCAGCCTTCGACCGTTACGGTGCCGGTCCTATTCAGCAGCTGCAGACGAACATTTTGGCCGGCCGCGTAGGTGCGGGAAAATTTCTTCTGCGCGAAAACCTCAACAGTCGAGAGCGCAAAGAAAAAAACTACGCTCAAGAGGGCCGTAGTTTTTGCGATGCCGTCGAGCCGGCCGGAATCTGATCTCCACATCATTCAGGCCTAGAGGTCGGAGAAGTCACGCAAAAGGTCCATCTTCTCATGCAGCACCGAATCGAACATCTCGCCGGAGAGTTCATCATCGGGGTCGCGGGCAAGGATCGTCGAATATTCTGCGAGAGATTCGTCAATGACCCTCAGGTTACGATCAAATGCTTCACGAGTTCTCGCGTCCCACTGTTGACGCCGAACCTGAACACGCGTGTTCCAGTAGTCTATCGCGGCTTGCTGTTCGCGGATCCGCTGTTCACGATCCTGTTGAGGCGTTTTGATAAGACCGACCGTACTGAGAAGTTTCTCAAATACCGAAGGCTTTGTCGCGGCACGGGCAGCTACATCATCGGCCGAAAGCGGGGCATCGTAACGGCGCAGGACAACAACTGTAAGCAGGGAACTCACGAGAGCGATCGAGACCATCGCCGCACTTAGTCGCAGCCAGGAGAACCTCCAACGGCCGTGCCGTTCAGGCTCGGTCGGCGTGGCCGCCTTGGTCTCAGCCTCGATCACATTGTGGATCCGCAGCCACATGTGCTTGGATTCATTTGGGGGCAGATCGTCGATGAGCTTATCAGCCGCCGCTTGCAGCAGGGCCGCCTGGTCGGTGCAATGCCGGCCGCATTCCTCACAGAGGGCCAGATGGCCACGAACACTTGACGACGTCACCCCGTCAAGCTCGTTGTCCATAAATCGGCTTAGGAGAAGTTTGCACTCTTCACAGTTCATCTAACCAAAATGCCGCGATCGGCTGCATACTGATAGATTAACAGGGCAGGATATACGTTGCCTTGCTGTCGGGCGCAACATGATCTTCTTACCATAAAAAAACACGAACACAGCCGAAGGCTCATGCTCGTGTTTGCGCTCGCTTTTTGCAGTCTACGTCTGCTCCTTAAATAGCAGAGTACGCAGCTTCAGTCTTGCTTTATGCAGCTGCGATTTCGAGGTGCCGACCGAGATACCTAACGTGCGGGCAACCTCCTCGTGTTCCAAGCCTTCAACGTCGTGCAAGATAAATACCTTGCGATAGCCATTCGGCAGCTCAGCGATCGCATTCTTGAGAGCGATGCGGTCAACGACCTGCATCCTGTTAGGATTTGCACTGCCGGTTACGGTCTGCTCCGGCATATCGCCGGTCTCCGATGTCTTTTCGTTCTTTGTGCTGCGGCGGCGAAAGTGCATCAGCACCTGATTCACCGTCATCCGATGCAGCCACGTCGAGAACGCCGAATCACCGCGAAAGCTGCCAACCTTGCGAAACAACTGGATAAAGACCTCTTGCGTGAGATCTTCAGCCTCGGTCTGGTTGTTTGTCATTCGGAAACAAAGACTGTAGGTCCGCCGATGATAGCGCTGGTATAGGATCTCAAATGCCGCCAAGTCACCGTTCGAGGCAAGCCGGCACAGGTCTAAGTCGGGTGTCGCCTCGTCAAAATGGGAGGCAGCAGCAACGCCGTGGGCGTCTGCGACACCGATACCGAGGTCTTGCTCTATTACCGCAGAGTGTGGCTCCATGGTGGCCTCTAATGCACTATTTTCGGATCGTGTAAACCTAGCTTGTCCTTTGATGAGCGGTTGCCGGCGAACCGTTGCACTATTTACTGAGATTCTAGTCCGAAAACCAACAAAGGTAAAGAGAAAAGTACTCGTAATTTAGAAGTTCTGGGTCGGCTCGAAGCTGTAGAGGACCGATGCCAGTTCGCCGCGGACACCTACGTCGTCAACGCCCTGAATGCCGTCAGCGAGTGACGTTGCCAGCATCGTGATCTCAAAACCGCTCTTTACTCCGGGCCGTGCGGCCGGGATGAATAACCGCCGGCCCCAGACGGTCAGGGCCTCGCCCGCCGGTGACCGGCCGCCGGCCTGAAATCGGACCTCGTAGGCCCGCCAGCCGCCATTCACGGTTATCTCGCCCTCAGAGATCTCCATGTAGCCGGGCAGAATCTTCTTAAGGGTCTCGTTCGTCTCCTTGACCATCATCGGGAATTTTTCGGCGTCCTCCGTGAATGTCCCCTTGCTCGGATAGTAGCTGATCAGCATCTGCTCCTGCATGCGGTCGTCCGGTGTGTTCCGCGAGATGTCGAGAAACTTGCCGCGTGATTCGGCACTCTCGCCCTGTTGGGGGCCGTTTACCTTCCATTCCTTTGGATAATAGAGTGTGAATCCGACGAAGTTTCTGAGCAGGTCGCCCTTAAGATTCTGCTTGCTGTTCTGGTAGAAATTTGTATTCGGCGGCTGCGGGATCGTGCGGGCAAGCGGCGGCATCTCAGTAGTGGGTACGATCGTATTTGCTTGTGGGGCGGCGATATTCGCATCTATCGACGTCTCAGGAACGGCCGGTTCCCGAACCCAAAGGTACCACCCGAGAACGAGCATGGCGACAAGGGCGGCAAGGGCGATCCCGGCAAAGAGTTTGAACCGCGATGTTTCCTCGGCCGGCGGCTCCGGCGAACGGGCCTTCCACGCCGGCTCGGCCGCGGGCGGCAGTTTTTCCGTGCGTACCACTTTCGGAGCAGTGACCGCAGGAACAGCAACGGCAGGTTCGATGGGCGGAGCATCGACGACCGGTTCGTCGGCGCCTGCCGACGACAGGGCGCCGACGAATGCGTCGCCAAAGTCGCGGGCCTTGACATACCGCTCGGACGAACTATAGGCCAGAGCCCGATGAAGGACGTCGGCGACGGAGCGGGGCAGTTCGGCAGCTGCTGCAGGCCCATTGACGGCAACGCCGGCACTCTGGGCACGCAATACTTCTTTTACGCTGTCGCCGTAGAACGGCTTACTTCCGGTGAGCATCTCAAACGCTACTGCACCGAGCGAGTAAATGTCGCTCGATGCCGTAGCCGCGCGGCCCTCAAGAACCTCAGGCGCCCTGAAGGCAAGATGATGCGGCGACGTTTTTGACTCAGAGGAGCCAAAGTTTACAACCGTTACATGTTCTGATTCTGCCGAGGATGCATCTATTATCAGGTTCTCGGGCCGGACGTCACGATGCAGGACGCCTTGCTGATGGGCCTCGTTCAGGGCACTCGCGGCTTGGCGGATAATGCGCGCCGCCCGCTGTGGCTCAAACCGGCCGTGTATGCCGAGGATGTCACGAACGGACAGGGCATCGACATACTCGCTGATCAAAAACGGTGTGCCGTCGAGAAACTGTCCGGAGTCCACGAGGCGTGCGATGTTCGGGTGTGTCAGATGCGATAGCGACACGCGCTCCTCTGCCAACAGGCTTTCGGTGATCTCGTCATGTCCCTCGTCGGTCAGTATCCGGACAAGGACCTTCTTGTCCTCGACGAGCTTGTCGTCGGCAATATAGGCAAGTCCGTTATCGTCGCCGCCAAGCAGGTCGACGACCTTGTAGCGTCCTTTTACGATCCGGCCGATGAACTCTTCGGGTTTATTCTCGTTGAATTCCAGCGGCGGCAGCCGTTCGTTGTCGGCCAGGTCAATGTGGCTCGTGGGAATTTTGCTCGGATCGACCTTCCTGACGGACGGCTCGGCCGGTCGTATGGCAGGCAACGCATCCGGAGCGAACGGATCGAGCCCGGGATCGTCCAACTCAAAGAAGGCACCGGAGAGACTCTCAGATGTATGGGGTGCCGGCGCAGGAGGTGTGAGATTGGGAAGCGTCTTCTCCAAATCGCTTATGGCCTCGATCTGCGGTATCAGATTGGCAAAGACGCCTTTGCTCTGGCCCTCAGCGGCAAGTTCCTCAGCGACGAGGCGCCGTCCGTCAGTCGGGCAGAAACGGCGCGACCCCTTCTCAAAACTCTGACCACACTTTGGACAAAAGACTTCCATCAAGATCGATAACCTTCCCTATACGGCTGCTATGAGCCCTGCTTCGTCCGTGCCAATTTTGTTGCGAGGCCTGCGTTATTGGGATCAAGCGCTTGCGCCTGTTTATAATTGCGCTCCGCCACACGTGAATTTGACGACCGCAGGAATGCATCGCCCAGAGCCTCGAATTGCCGCCCCAATGTCGTCCGTTCAAACACGGGGACAAACCTCGCGGCCTGGAGCAGCGCGTTCTCTGCGAGTTCTAACCGTCCCTGCCGCAGATACAGCGAGGCGAGCAGGCTGTTTGCCGAAAACGCATTTGGGCTCACGGCGATACTGCGCTTGAGCACACTTTCTGCCTCATCCAGATCATTAAGAGCGAGCAATGCACGGCCCAGCAGCATGAGGGCGGCCGTGTTGCGAGGATCATTGGCGATGGCCCTGGAGAGGAGCTTTTCGGATTCCGCAAACCGCTGCTCCGACTGCATCACTTCAGCGACAAGGACCATTGTCGGTTCGTCATTCGCCAACCGTACCGCCTCGGCGTATGCTGCGGACGATTCGGACGTGCGGCCTTGCCGACGCAACAGCCGGCCGAGATGCGCGTAGGCCGGAGCGAAGCCCGGATCGAGCTGTATGGCACGCCGATAAGCATTCTCCGTCTCGTCAGATATCAAACCGCGAAGCTCCATGGCCACACCAAGCTGATCGTGAGCGAGAGCATTCGACGGGGCGTATTGGATCGCTTTTCGGGCCAGCCGTTCGGCTTCCTCGTAACGCTCGCTTAGGTTCTCGGCCGGAATAGGCTGGGTCAAGACGTAGCTCAGAGCAATGTGCGTAGTAGCGAATCCGGCTTCTATCTGCAGAGCTTCGCGATAGGCGGCCTCAGCCTCGGCCCAACGCTGCTGATCGCTAAATAGGTTGCCAAGGCCGTAGATCGCACGCGAATCACGCGGCTTTAGCGGACGTGCCTTTCGGTAGGCAGCCTCCGCTGCCTCATAATTCCTGTCATCTCGGGCACGCTTGCCCTCTTCGATCAGGTCCTCAAAGAGATCGTTTGCGGCATTCCCCGTAACCGTTGGCTGTGCCGGCGGTTCGGCCGGTCTGATCTCGTCTTGCCATGCCCAACTCTCGTCCGGTGCCGTTGTCTTGGTCGGTGTCGAAGGTTTCTTTGTCGGCTTTTGTGAGGTCTTTGGCGTCGGCTTGGCCGCTTTTGCCGCGGTCGCAGTCCGCCTAGCCGATGACCTCTTTTTCGTAACTACAGGCTTTGGTTTAGACGATCTGGTGGTGCTTTTCGCGGGTGCTTTCTTTGTGCTGCCGCCGCCAAAAAGCTTATTGCTGCTGCCGAGGTCCTGTCCGGTAACGGCCATTGCCGTCAGGGCAAGTGTTCCCGTAAAGACGGCAAATCGGACTGCATTGATGCCAAACATACTGCACACGCGGCTACTGAGTAACCAGCCTGAAACCCAACTCCTTGTCCCTGCGCGTGGCATCAACATCGGCTCTGAACGTAGCGGTAATGGCGAATTCGCCGGTGGACTTATTGTATGCCGCTCCACCACGGATCATATTTCGCGGTTCTTTCGACTCACGCATCGAGCCCTTGCTGCCCGCATAAAGACTCGCTTTTGAACCGGTCCACTCATACACGTTTCCAATCAGGTCCATAACGCCCCAATCGTTCGGGCATGAGGCGGTGCCTACGGCATCGGGCTCAGTGTTCTCCTTATCGGTAACGGCACACTTCGACTGAAATTCATCGCCCCACGGATAAAGGTTGTCTTTAGGCCCGTTTCGGGCTGCATACTCCCACTCGGCCTCGGTCGGCAGCCGGTATGTCACGCCGTCCCGTTTTGACCGCCAACGTGCAAATGCATTGATGTCATCGACATTTACGAATCGCACAGGCATTTTTTCCGTGCCCGATACAGGCCTGTCATTCACCCAGTGTGCCGGGACCGGCCGATAGCCCGTTTCATTGACAAAGGCGAAGTACTCGCCATTTGTCACCTCGGTCTTGTCCATGCGAAACGCCTGAACATTGACCGAGTTTGCCGGACGCTCATTCTCGCGGCCATCGTCACGGCCCATTTTGAACGTTCCACCGGGTATTGACGCAAGGTCTGCTTTGAACGCCGGAACGTCGGGTGTCGGCGTAGCGTTGACATTTCCGCCCGGTTTCGGGCCGCCTATCAGGCCGAGCATCCACGCCGAACCGAAGCCAACGATCCCGATCAGTAAGAGTCCCAATAGGCCGCCGATTCCCAAAAGCAACGGCGATGTGGAACGCTTCTTGTCGGCCTTCCCGTCGGCGTCGGCTCCGTAATGCCCGGTATTCCATTCTTGCTGAACGGTCCGGGCCATTGCATCGGCCGGGTTGATAAGCGTTTTGTCCGCTGGGCGGCCCTTCGGCGGTATGGTTACCGCAACCTGCGGCTTAGGTATGGCCGTCTTCGAATCGAATGATCCCTCACGCAGTTCCGCATACACCTCTTGCGGGCGCCCGTCGCATACGACATCGCCAAGCCAGTCGTGAAAGCCATCGTGGCTTACGCGCAGATGGTGGTTACCGCTCTGGATGCCCTCGAGCATTAAGAGGCCGTTTGTCTTTGTTTCGCCAACCGAGACATTGTCGATGAACACGCTCGATTGGGCCGGTCTTGACCTTATTTTGAGCGTCGAGACCGGCAGCGACTGGCCTGACGTGGTGTGGATCCCAACGCCCGGATATATCGCAGCCCGCAGCTCACTGATGAACGCTTCGACTGACGGCGTCCGCTTTTCGGGGTTCTTTTCGAGCGTGTGCCTTACGGCTTGTTCGATCTCGGGTGAGACGCTGACGCCGGCATCGGCGAGTGTCGGCGGCGGATCCGAGATATGCTTTTTCATTATCGCCGGTATCGACGAGCCCTTGAATGGCACGTCACCCGCGAGCATTTGGAAGAACATCACGCCCAAACTGTAGATATCCGCGCGTGAATCCGGTTCCTCGTCCGCCCATTGTTCGGGTGCCATGTAATAGGGCGAGCCCATCAATCCGGTCGTCTGCGCCTGCACAAACGATCCGAGCAATTCACCCGATTTTATCTTTGCCAGGCCAAAATCAAGGATCTTGACAGCTTGCGACATATCGGGCTTGTCGCTGCAGATCATGATATTGAGGGGCTTAAGGTCGCGGTGGACGATGCCTTGATGATGTGCGGCACCGACGCCTGCGCAAACGGCCGCCATTAGTTCCAATGCTTGCTCGGGCGAGAGCGATTGCTCGCGTGCAAGCACGTCGTGGAGCGATTCGCCCTCGACGTACTCCATGACAAGGAACGGCAGCGTTCCGTCGATCACGCCATAATCCGTTACGCTGACGACGTTTTGGTGACGGATTGCCGCCGCCGCAAGAGCTTCCTGTCGAAACCGCGTCACGAGCTGTGGGTCGTTGCCGACGAGGTCCGGAAGAATGACTTTGATCGCAAGCTGCGTCTTTAGATACGCATGACGGGCCTTGTAGACGATTCCCATTCCGCCTTGGCCAAGGCGGCATTCGAGATGATATTTCCCCTCCAGCACGGGCTCACCCGCGATGGTGTGCGTCGTAGCCGCACCATCATTCGGGCATGTCTCCACGCTGTCCGGGAAACAATTTCTACATTGCTGGCATTCTTTCATCTAGGGCCCGCTGAGCGTTTTCGCAGGGACACAATACCTAACCGCGCCACGACCTCCAGTTTCACAGCGCCGGCGCGTTAGAGATGTCCCATAAGATTCTAATTTGTTTGTTGGTCTCAAGCAAGGAATTGCTCGCCGCGGCGGGACACAAAAAAGCTATTCGACCATCCCCGAGCCTCGAAAAACCTCGGTTATCCGAGGCTCTGCCCATAAGGCGTCAAACTCCCGGCTCGTGCGCGCTATCACAAGGTCTGCAGCATGCTCATTAAATGCACGCTCGACCCAGTCGATGGCCTTATTTCGCTCACCGAGCATAAGATATCGTGCGGCTATCTGAACCGAAGAGATCTTCTCACCACGGGACTCAGCCGCAAGCATATCGTCGAGGTTACGCCGGTGGATGGCGCGCAGTCCACCGCTCGCGAGGGTTCGAAACCGCGAGATATCGTCGTTCGTCGAACCGCGCAACTCCATAGCCCGCAGCATTTCATCTATGGCGGCTGACTCATGCCCGAGCACACCGTAGGCCATGGCCAGGTGTTCGTGAGCGAGGACAAAATTCGGATCGAGTTCGATCGTCGTTCGCCATTGACGGATCGCCTCATCGTCGCGATGCGAAGCAAACAGGATCATCGCCTTGTCAGTGCTGATTACGAGACTGAGCGGATCGAGGCTCCGCGCCATTTCGATAGATTCGATCGCCTCATCGTTTCGCCCCAAGATCAACAGAACGAACGCCCTCGTATGGTAGGCGCGGGCAAACCGCGGATCGAGGCGGATGGCAGTTTGCAGCTGTTGGTCGGCCTCGTGCCATTTCCATGCCAATGCGGTCACATTAGCCAGTGCGACGTAGCCCTCCGGCAGAGAGGCATTGATCGCAATGCAGCGTTCCGCGGCACTCTTAGCCCGAGCAAGAGCGTCGGCCGGGTCAAACGGAACGTGCCAAATGCCCTGAACATAACTCTCGGCGAGCCCGGCATACGCGAGTGCAAATTCCGGGTCTAGTGCGGTGGCATGCTCATAGAGCTCGATGCTTTTCTTGATACCGTCGCCCGTTCGCTTGTTCCAAAAGAAGCGTCCCTTGAGATAGGCTTCATAAGCCTCGCCAACCGCTGTGCTCCTACTTGCCTGCCCATCGTTGATTCGAGACTTTAATGCGATGGCAACGAAACGCGCTACGGTGCCTTGGAGGTCTTGGGTCTTATCAGTTGGACGCTGAATGTCGGGCGCTGTCCACAAAACACTTCCGTCCGCAGCACTTACCAGTCTGACGCTCAGACCAACAAGGTCGCCGTGAGACTGAATACTGCCCTGCAGGAGTGCATCAACACCAAGGAGCCGTCCGATCTCACGCGGATCCTCATGGCGGTAGCTCAGCGCCGACGTCGAACCGCTTCCGACCGTTCTAAGCCCGTCGATCCTGGAAAGATCGTTAAGGATGCTCTCGGTCAATCCCTCGCAAATGTAGTCGTTTTCCGGGTTTGCAGTAAGATTCTTCAACGGAAGAACCGCGATCGACCTTACACCTGACACCGTTTCAGGAGCAGGTCCGGTCACGAGGCCGACAGATACGGCAAGATAGGGCCCCATCCCTATGAATGCAGCCAGAATGACCGCGAGCGCGACTAGGAACACGCGCCTATTTGCGAGGTCCGATAGCCAACCTTGATCGTGTCGTTTATCGGATCGCAACGGAGCGTGTCCGTTCTCCAATGGTGCAATGAATCGATACCCGCTGCCATAGCGCGTTTCGATGAACCGAGCGGGACGTTTTGTGTCGCCGAGGGCCGTGCGAATGGAGCCGACACACTTGCGCAGGGCGTCGTCATACACGTCATGTCCGTCCCAGAAGCGGTCGAGGAGTTCGCGGCGTTCTACGATGCGGTCGCGGTTCTGAATCAGGAAATTCAGTACCTGGAATGGCCTTTTTGCCAGATGCACCTCGTCACCATTCCGGCTCAACTCCTGCGCGTCTTGCCGCATCCGGAAACCTTGAAACTGGAAGTCACCGTTCTCTGCCATTGAGGAAAATTCACCAATTCTTCCGAATTTTGTCCTGTTTGGGAACCGCTATCGGAGTATCCTCTGCAAAAGCCCTAATTGTCGATACTCGAATTATAGACCCAAACATCAGGTGGTTCAACCATTTTTCGGAGGAGAAAAGGTATGTCAAAACGTCTCGCACTTATCATCGCAGCCGTTGTGGTTGCCGCAGGTTTTTTGTATCTGAAAGACGCTGGATCGGTCCCACTGCCCACGGATCCCAAAACGGCCGCCGTCGCCCATTATGGAAAGATCCCGCTTCACTTTGAGGAGAATGTCGGCCAAAGCGACGCCGAGGTGCGATATACGGCGCGCGGCCGCGGCTATTCGATGATGCTGGCTCGTGACCGTGCCTTGGTCGCCCTTCAAAATGACAATAGGTCTGGCCTTCTTGAAATGTCATTTGCCGGCAGGCAGGCTGAAGCGGCGATCACGGCCGAGAACGAGCTTGAAGGCAAGGTCAACTATCTGATCGGGACCGATCCCTCTGATTGGAAGACGGACATCGCAACCTTTGAAAAAGTCAGATATCGGGAGATATATCGCGGGATAGACCTGGTTTTCTACGGCAACCAGCAAGAGCTTGAGTTCGACCTTGTCGTAAGTTCTGACGCTTCGCCCGATACGATCGCCCTCGAATTCTCCGGTGCCGACGAACTTGCGTTGGCGGAGAACGGCGATCTTCTGATCTCGGTCGCCGGGACGCAGATCGTGCAGCGTAAGCCTTTTGCCTATCAGGAGTTGAACGGCGAAAGGCTCGAAGTCGCCGCAAGATATTCGATACGCGCAGACTCGGCCGAAAAACGGAGAATTAGCTTCGTGGTCGGTGAATACGACGGTTCACGGCCGCTGATCATCGATCCCGTGCTGACGTATTCGACTTTCTTGGGCGGAACGCCGGGGACAGGAGGCTTTAACATCGGTGACCGGGCAACCGGGATCGCCCTCGATCCGAGCGGCAACGCATACGTGACCGGGACGACAACGTCGTCCACCTTCCCGACCGCCAATCCCTTTCAAACACAGATAACGGGCGGCGCCTCCGCATTTGTCACAAAGATCAATGCCGCCGGGACGGGCTTTCTCTATTCGACCTATCTGAATGGGATCGCTATTCCTCAGGGCGGGAATACGCTCGCGGCTGCCATTGCCGTCAACGCCGGCGGAAACGCATTTGTTACGGGTATTACTCAGGCCTGTAATTTCCCCACGACGCCAGGGGTATTCCTACCGTCAACCGCGCCGGGCTGCGGCGGTAACTTCAAGGGCTTTTTGACCAAACTAAACACGGCCGGGAATGGCTTGGATTACAGCACATATATCGGCGATCCCGCCTTTGGCTTTAACGGTGAAATGTTGGCCGTTGCCGTCGACGGATCGAACAGTGCTTATGTTGCGGGCTTCAATTCACTTTCGACCTTCCCGACGACGGCCGGGGCGTTCCGTCCGGCTCCGGCTCCCGGTTCTGGAGCTGATGGGTTTGTGATGAAATTCAACCCGGCGGGAACCGGCCTCGTTTACTCGACCTTCCTCGGCGGCGGCAACCTTAATGCTGCCGATGCGTTCGGGCTGCAGAGTTCGGTGGCACAGTCGATCGCGCTTGATTCATCAAACAATGTCGTCGTTACGGGACATACGACGGCGACAAATTTTCCTGTCACTGCGGGCGCGGTCCAGTCGCAGTATTCCGGATTTCGTGACGGTTTTGTGACCAAGCTCAACTCCACCGGCACGGGAGTGCTCTTCTCGACGTATCTCGGCGGTTCGGGCCGTGACGCCGAGCCAGCTAATGTTGCCGTCGATGCCTCGAACAACGTATATATTGCTACAAACACCCAATCAAATAACTTCCCGACGACGGCCACATCGTTTCAGCCGTTCGCTCCAAGCACAGGCTTTAGCGTTTCAACGGCGCTTACCAAGCTGAGCCCTGCGGGATCGATGATCTACTCGACCTTTACAGGCTTCAGCACGGCAACCGTTGGCTACACCAGCAATATCACCGTCGATGGCAGCGGACGAGCATATGTCGCTGGTAACGGCGCCACGGAGGTCTTTCCGGTGAACCAGATCGCGCTGCCGATCACCCCGTCACAAACCAATTTTATTGGCAGGTTCAACACCGCCGGAACAGGGCTGTTCTTCGGCACATATCTCAACGGGACTGCCGGCAACGGCACCGCGATCTACGACATCGCCGTTGATGCGAATGGCAACTCCTACCTCACAGGAGCAACAACCGAGACGAACTTTCCTGTTACTGCCGGTGCACCCCAGGCCGTGAACCAAAACACCTTACTCGGCAACGCCTTCATCTCAAAGGTCAGCCTCGCGGGCGGTGATTGTCCCGCGATCACCATAGATCCGCAGCCGTCAAAAGTGATCGTCCGCAATCGTCCCTATAGCCAGCAATTGGTGGCCACTGGGGGCACCGGGCCTTACAGCTTCTCGGTATTCCCGGGATTTGCACCTAACCAACTGCCGTCCGGGATCACACTTTCGTCGAGTGGATTGCTTAGCGGCACATACACGGGCATCGCGGGGACAAATCGAGTCGCGATCCGAGCGGCGGATGCCAACGGGTGCGTCGGCGTCCGGCCCTATCTGCAAAAGATCTTTTACGGAAACCGGCCGCTCGATTTTGACGGCGATCTGAAGGCCGATCTTGCGATCTTTCGGCCGTCGAATGGCACATGGTACCGATTCGACAGTTTTCGCAACATCAGCTTTCAACTCACTCAATTTGGTGCGAATGGCGACATTCCCGCTCCTGGCGATTTTGACGGTGACGGTATCCTGGACCTTACAATTTTCCGGCCGTCGAACGGAACATGGTTTCGAATGGAAAGCCTGACCGGCAACGTCTCGGGATTCCAATTCGGGGCTAACGGAGACATACCGGTCGTCGGCGACTATGACGGCGACAGCATCAGCGACCTCGCGCTATTCCGCCCGTCGAACGGCATCTGGTACATTCTCCAGAGCACCGGCGGCTTTACCTACGTTCAATTTGGCGCGAATGGCGACAAGCCGGTCGTCGGCGATTACGACGGTGACGGACGCAGCGACGTTTGTGTTTTCAGGCCGTCGTCGGGTTCGTGGTTCAGGATCCACAGCAGCAATGGACAGTTTGTGCCGTTCGGCTTCGGGACGAACGGAGACGTGCCCGTCCGAGGCGATTTTAACGGCGGCGGGCAGGCCGACCTCGCGCTTTTCCGGCCGTCAAACGGGACGTGGTATTTCACCTATACCGAGAACGGGCAGTTTAGCGCGCTTCAATTCGGTTCTGCAGGCGATGTTCCGGTCGCGAGCGATTACGATGGCGATAACAAGGCCGACATCGCCGTCTGGCGGCCATCGACGGGCATTTGGTATGTGATCCGCAGTCTTACGAGCAGCTTCTACTCTGTCCAGTTCGGTGCGAATGGCGATATACCGATAGCCTCGCAGTAGCTGCGGTATGGTCTCTGCCGCCGGTGTATCCACCGACTTTATTGTCAATGGGATCCGCCAGTTTGAGTTCCTCGCCTGCCGCATCCGGTGAGCTTGCAGGTGTCCGCAAGGTGGGATACGCTTGTCACGGAATCACGTCAACGAGTTTCCGATCTGCCGGCACGATGCCGGTTCGCCCGATCTAGATCTTAAGGAGGAACTTCAATGAGAGTCATTATTAATGTGGTCGTACTTACGGTGCTGGCAATGTGGGTAGTCACCTCACAAACAAAGGTTGGCATCGGGGCCGCTGAGGCCGCTCCGCCCGCCGCGAAATACACGCTTACGCCCTACGGCTGGGGAAATCCGGTCAAGAGCTACAACTTTGTCAGGATGAATAATTCGACCGGTGAATCATTCTTTTCAAATGCCGGCACTTGGAAAAAGATAGATGACGATGCACCTGTACCTGCAGGTGACTATGAGGCGAAGATTGCCTCCACTGCCGACTTTGCTGCGGTCATACGGTTCGACAAGATCTCGGGCAGAACGTGGTGGATGGTCAACAATAAATGGACCGAGGTTAAGAACCCGCAGTAAGCTGACGCTGCGCGGCGGCCCGTCGGTCATCGGACAACGATATTTACGAGCCGTTTTGGCACGACGACGATCTTCACGACATCCTTTCCGTCGGTGTATTCACGGACCTTTGCATCCGCAAAGGCCTGATACTCAAGCTCTTGGTCTGTCGCCTCGGGCGACGCCATCAGTCGCGAGCGCAGCTTGCCGTTGATCTGGACAGCGATCTCGATCTCGTCGGCTTTGGCGAGTTCGGCGTTGTATTCTGGGAACCGGGCACCCTGGGCGATCATTCCCGCGTCGTTAGCCGTCAGCACGGCATACAATTCCTCCGCCGTATGCGGTGCGAACGGCGTCAGCATCAGCACGAGCGCCGTCAACGCTTCATGCACCGCCGCGATCGTCTCGTCATCGGCCCGCTGGGTCTCGATGTCGCCGATCTGATTCGACAATTCCATCAATGCCGCGACCGGCGTATTGAACTGCAAACTCTCAAAACTGTCGCCGACCCGCTTGATCGTCTGATGTGTTTTTTGTCGGAGCCGACGCGAGTCAGAACCACCTGCGGTAGCGGGTGTTTGAACGCTCGAATGCGTCGAGCCTGCTGCCTGCTGCCACTTATAAACCAAACGCCAAACGCGCTGCAAAAACCTGACGGCCCCTTCGATGCCGGCCTCGTTCCAAACGAGTTCGTTTTCGATCGGCGCCGCGAACATCACGAACAGCCGCGCCGCATCGGCGCCGTAGATTTCGACCATCTCATCGGGATCGACGCCGTTGCCTTTGGACTTCGACATTCGCTCGATCGCATGCCTGAGCGGTTTACCGTCGGAGGATAAAGCCTTTGTTATCTTGCCTTTGCCGTCACGCTCGACCGTCACCTGATCTGGCTGAACATAGACACGCTTGCCGCTCGAGTCGTCAAAGAACGTCTCGCCGACGACCATTCCCTGTGTCAATAAACGCTTGAACGGTTCGTTGAACTGGACCAAGTCCATGTCGCGCATCACCTTTGTCCAAAACCGTGCATAGATCAGGTGCATAACGGCATGGTCATCACCGCCGATATATTGATCGACCGGCGTCCAGTAGGCCGCCTCCTCGGGGCCGAAGGGCAGTATCTCGTTGTCGTGATCGGTGTAGCGATAGTAATACCAGCTTGAGTCAACGAACGTGTCCATCGTGTCCGTCTCACGGCGCGCGGGGCCGTCGCAGTTGGGGCACGTCGTCTGAAACCAGTCCGGTAGTTTTGCCAGCGGCGATTCACCGGTGCCTGAAAAATCCGCTGTTTCGGGCAGTTCGACCGGTAGATTCTCAAATTTCTCAGGGACGACGCCGCACGAATCGCAATAAACGATCGGTATCGGCGAGCCCCAAAAACGCTGCCGCGATATCCCCCAATCGCGTAGCCGATAGGTGATCGCGGCCTCACCGAAGAGATGTTTTTTGGCGTATTCGGCCATCTCTTTCTTGGCCTTCTCGCTTGTCTTGCCGTTCCAAAAATCGGAATGCACCAGGACGCCTTCGTCCTCCAACGCCACCTCCAACGCCATCGCCTGCATCGTGTGATGAGCATGTTCCATGTGCGGCTCTGAGATGACCTGTCGGATAGGCAGATCGAATTTCTTGGCGAACTCAAAATCCCGCTCGTCGTGCGCCGGCACGCTCATCAACGCTCCCGTGCCGTATTCCATCATCACGTAGTTGCCGACCCAGACGGGAATTTCCTCGTCGCTGAACGGATTGATCGCCTTCAGGCCCGTGTCGATGCCGTCCTTTTCTATCTCTGCTTCATGGTCGGCGGGCCGGGCATTCTCGACGCGGATCATCGCGATCTTTGCCGCGACATCCTCCGCGAAGTTGTCCATGTTGGCCTGGATCACCGGATGTTCCGCAGCCAGGACAAGAGCATTCACACCGTAGATCGTGTCGATGCGCGTGGTGAATACGCGGACCCGATGCTTACCGAGATCGGTGGTGCTTGTGAGGCCGCTCACCAGCGGGCAGTAGAACAGCGAATCGCCCGCCGGCCTGATCTCAAAATCGACGAACGCGCCTTCGCTGCGGCCAATCCAGTCGCTCTGGCGTTTGAGCACATTCGCCGGCCAGCCATCGGCGATCTCGGTCATGTCGTCGAGGAGCTGGTCTGTGTAGGCGGTCGTCTTTAGGAACCACTGCTCGATCTCCTTCTTCGTTACCGGATTGCCGCATCGCCAGCACAGGCCGCCGCTCGCCTGCTCGTTCGACAGCGTGGCCTGGTCGGTAGAGCACCAGTTGACCTGCGTAACCTTCTTATACGCCAGGCCCATCTCGTGCATCTTCAGGAAGAACCACTGATCGAACTTGTAATAATCCGGCCTGTGAGCAAACATCTGCCGCCGCCAGTCATAGCTCAGACCGAGCCGCTCAAGCTGGCCGCGCATTGCCTTGATGTTCTGCTCGGTCCACTCGCGCGGGTTGACGCCGCGTTTGATCGCCGCGTCCTCAGCCGGCTGCCCGAACGAGTCCCAGCCGATCGGATGCAGCACGTTAAAGCCTCGCAGCCGCTTGTACCAGGCCATCGCGTCGCCCGCCGAATAGTTGCGCACATGGCCCATATGCAGGTTGCCCGACGGATACGGCAGCATCTCGAGCTGGTAGAATTTCGGCCGCGGATCGCCCGCCTCGGCATGAAAAGCCCCGGAATCGGCCCACTTCTTCTGCCACCGCTGCTCGACCTTTTTTGCAAAATACTTTTCGTCCATATCTGGATACGCCAATACCCTTCTGAAACCCAATTAGTAATTACTAATTATTAATTATCTGCTGGGACGCCGCTTCGCGAGAGATCGCGAGCGGCTATCTAAGAGCGAGGCTGTTCTTGCCGAACGACATATCAAGAGTTTAGTTAAACGCCGTCAGCATGTCCAATTTTTCTTTGCTATACAACCGATTCGTGCTACTATCGCAGAACCTGATAGACCGCTGAGTTTACAGGAAGATTTACTGAATGATCACTTTAATAGATCTGCAGACCGCCGATACTTGATCTCAGTCACGCGTTAGGCCGTCTGCCCCCAAAAACAGGAGGCAAACACGATGGCCGACCGTCATAATACCCAATCCGCCCGCCGCATCGACGCTCTCAATAAGTCCGACCTCAACCGCCTGACAATTCAAAAGCCGCGCCTCTCTGACGACGTGCTAACGGCGCTCGCCAATGCGCCGGAGAACCGCCGCGCCCGCCAGGTCAGCGAATGGGAACGCCTGCGACGCCAGTCATTCCGCGCGGCCGCCCGTTAACACTTTTCACTTATCACCTATCACTTATTCCGAAAAGTCAGACGTGATAAGTAAGGATCTCAAAGGTAGAACAGCCCGAGTCGTGGAATTCCGGCTTCTTCGCGAAGGCGTTTGAGGAGCATCAGTTCGTAGGTCGTGCGATACGCTTCGGGTTCCATATCGGCCTTGTAGCCCCGAAGCTGCGATGCTACGTCGCGTTCGATCGCTTTCAGTCGGGTCTTGTCCCAATTCGCGAGCATCGCTCGGTCGAGTAGTTTCTCGATATCGCCAAGCGTGGCATCGACCGTTTCGGGGTCATCCGATAGGTTTCCGGCAAGCTCGTGCAGCCGAGCGACGGCGCGGATGATGTCCTCTTGAAGGAATTCGTCCTCGTTCTCTCTTAGCCGTTCGATGGCGTCAGCTATATGTGCCGCGATCTTCTCCGTCGAAAATGCAATCTCCCGGCTCTCGTCTCCCGTCTCCCGATTCTTCCCTGTTTGCGACGTCACCCATTCGGCGTATTGCGCCTCTACCTCCTCGCGACAGTAGAAGAGGCTTTTGATCGTGCGCGTTCCGGGCGGCTGCTTGTCAAAAACGTCAAACACCGACTCGATCGCCCGAATGACAATATGCAGCGGAATGCCTCGCTCCTGCCACGATTCCATCATGGCCCAGTCGAGCGGGCTCAGCAGCAGATGCTTCTGCCGCCGTCGCACGAACGTGTCTTCGATCTCAGTGAAGTAGTTGAAGTAGTTCAAAACGGTAGTTTAACATTCAACCTCTTCTCCGCGTCCTCCGCGATTCTGCTCTGCGACCTCTGCGTGGAACAGATCTTCCACGCAGAGACCGCCGAGAATTTCGCAGAGAACGCCGAGAAAGCGAAGAACCCTTGACTTTTGCAGGCTTTTGTGCTACGCTGTTGCGAAAATGAGACAGGACGGAGCGGAGATCACTTTTTTGCGCGAAATTCGTGGAACACCGCACCAAAATCGATGTTAAGCTCAATGGACAGAAGGGTTTACAGCGTTCCGCCCGAGGCGGAACACGGGCGGAACACTAACGGAACGTTCCGGAACAGAACAAGGAAATTTGACTATGCAGGCCGCTAAGGAAAGGACCGAAAACCAAGCCGATCTGGCGACGCAGTATCGCGAGGTCAGGGCCTACACCGAGCAGCTCTGCAAGCCGCTTGAGATCGAGGATTACATTCCCCAGCCGATCATCGACGCGTCGCCGCCGAAGTGGAACATCGCTCACACGACATGGTTCTTTGAGGAAATGGTCCTGAAGCGGTTCGCACCGGACTATAAGGTCTTTGACGAGCGGTTCGGGTTTTTATTCAATAGCTACTACAACACCATCGGCGATCGCACAAAACGCGAACATCGCGGCGACCTCAGCCGGCCAACAGTTGCTCAGGTTTTTGAGTATCGTCGATATGTGGATGAAGCGATGGGGCGTCTCTTGTCATCCACCGCCGAGCAGGCTAGCGTTCAACCACCCGCTACCGCAGGCGGTTCTGACTTGCCCGACCTTGTTATTCTCGGCATGAATCATGAGCAGCAGCATCAGGAACTGTTTCTGACCGATCTGAAATATGCTTTCAGCGTCAATCCGCTATTACCTGCGTATAGGAACGACTGGGTGCCGGAGGAAAGGTCAGAACCGTCTGCGTCAGCGGGCGGTGAGTTCGTTGAGGCTGAGTCTTCTGAGAGGAACCGGCCGCCCGCTGACGCAGGCGGTTCTGACAGGTCGGGCATCTACGAGATCGGCTACGCGGGCTACGGGTTTTGTTTTGATAATGAACTCGCACGGCACAAGGTCTATCTCAACGACTTCACGATCTCCGACCGGTTGGTGAGGAACGAAGAATTTGTCGAATTCATCGAATCCGGCGGCTATCACGATCATCGCCTTTGGCACTCGGATGGTTGGGATTGGGTAAATGAGAATGTGGTTACGTCGCCGCTTTACTGGCAGTTAAGTGATGGGGAATGGATGCATTTTACGCTGGGCGGCCTGCGGCCGCTGCCGCCGCAGGCACCGGTCTGTCACGTGTCGTTCTATGAGGCCGCAGCGTTTGCCGAGTGGAGCGGAATGAGGCTGCCGACCGAGTTCGAGTGGGAAGCGGCGAGCGACAAATTCACTTGGGGCCTGCGTTGGGAATGGACAAATTCCGCTTACCTGCCCTATCCGGGATTCAAGAAGGCCGCCGGCGCGGTGGGCGAATATAACGGCAAATTTATGGTCAACCAGATGGTCCTGCGCGGCGCGTCCGTCGCCACACCGCCCGGTCACAGCCGCCCGACATACAGGAATTTTTTCCAGCCGCATCTAAGGTGGCAGTTCACAGGCATACGGTTGGCAGGATAAGGACTTGAAACCACGGATGAACACAGATAGACACAGATCAGAAGCAGGCAATCTTGTTATCTGTGTTTATCTGTGTCCATCTGTGGTTAATTTCTAATGCAGCAATCATCAACACCAGAGAGAACCCAATTTGCCGGCGACGTGCTCGGGGGGCTGTCGGCGACGCCGAAGTATTTGTTGTCAAAGTATTTCTACGACGACGAAGGCTCGCGGCTGTTTCAGGAGATCATGAAGCTGCCCGAATACTACCTGACCGGCTGCGAGAAGGAGATATTCGAGACTCAGACCGAAGCGATACATCAGGCGTTCACCGACGGCCGAGATTTCGACTTGATCGAACTCGGTGCAGGCGACGGCACAAAGACGGCAATCCTTATCCGACACTTTCTCGAACGCGGCGCGGACATTTTGTACTCACCGATCGATATCTCGCAGGTAGCCCTCGTCGCGCTGGCGGCGAAGTTCAATGCCGAGTTTCCAACGCTCAAGATCGCCGCGCGCAATGGCGATTATTTCAAGATACTCGGCGAGCTAAAGAACATTCGCGGGCGACGCAAGGTGCTGATGTTCCTCGGCTCAAACGTCGGCAACTTTTCGCGCGAGCAATCGGTAGCATTCTTTCGCTCGCTGCGCGGCGTGATGAATAACGACGACCTGCTGTTCATCGGCTTTGACCTGCAGAAGGACCCGCACGTGATCGCCGCAGCGTATGACGATGCCGCGCGTGTGACCGCACAGTTCAATCTTAATTTGCTGACGCGAATAAACCGCGAGCTTGGCGGCAACTTTGATATCGACGGCTTTACTCACTACGCGAACTATCGCCCTATCGAGGGTTCCGCCCGCTCGTACCTGATCAGCCGCGAAAAGCAAACCGTCCACATCGCCGCACTAGGCCGCGATTTTGAGTTCGATCAATGGGAAGCGGTGTTTATGGAGATATCGCAGAAATATTCGCTGGCCATGATCGGATCGCTCGCCGCCGAGAGCGGTTTTGAAGTGGCGCACAATTTCTTTGATAGCCGTCGATATTACTGCGATTCCTTGTGGCGGCCGCTCTGAGTTCGAGCCTTAGCTTGTTTCGTGCACTCAAGGGAGACAAGCTAAAGCTTGAACTGAGAACCTTCTTATGAACATTACGATCCTCCGCTTTGACATGCTCGGCTCGACCAACGACGAGGCTGCGAATCACGCCCGTCGAGGTGCGGTTGAGGGCCTATGCGTGATCGCGCGGCAGCAAACCGCCGGTCGCGGCCGAATGGGTCGCAGTTGGGCCTCGGAGCCCGACGCCGGTTTGTATTTCAGTAGCGTCCTACGGCCAAAGATCGCCCGCGAGCAATTGGGGTTGCTCACGCTGATGGCGGGCATTGCCGTGCACGACACGCTTAGCGAATTTGGCCTTTCGCCCGATATTAAATGGGTCAACGACATTCTCGTCAATGAAAGGAAGATCAGCGGCATCCTCGGCGAAGCTGTCGAAACGCCCACGGGCCTGGCCGTGATCCTCGGCATCGGCATCAATGTAAAAGACACATCGACGTTGGACATCGCGACCTCCATTGAGACCGAGCTATCAGAACCGGGAGCGGTAGCGACCGGATTCCGGTCACAAGAAGCGGATTCAATGCGGCTGGTCGAGACAGCGCTAATCGAGAAGTTGATTAATTGGTACAAAACGCTCAGCGACGACCGGGCGGCCATCATCGACGAATGGGCCCGCCGCTCGTCATATTTCCGCGGCAAGCACGTCTGCGTGACCATATCTGACGGCATCATCGAGGGCACGACCGACGGGCTTGAACCGAACGGCGCACTGCGTGTTAAACTTGCCGACGGCTCGGTGAGTATCGTCCAGGCCGGCGATGTCGAGAGATTGAGAGAGAAGAAATAGCCACGAATGCACGAATAAGACATCTTCATTCGTGCATTCGTGGCTGTCCATCACGTTCGAATGCGTCTATCGGAGATTCATCCTGCGTTCTATCACACGCGTATCTGGCAAAAACGCCTGACGCGGCGCATCACCGATGCCGTGAGCGGACGCTTCGCATCGACGCGGTCCGATGACGACCTCAAATACACCTGTAAGAAGCACCAATCGCTGCTCCGCCGCCGTCTCGGCGACAGCGATCCGCAATTGCAGGAGAATAAGGTGCATAACCTTCGCCTCGCGGTGCCGCATCTCGACGGACTGTTGATACGCCCGGGCGAGACTTTTTCATTCTGGCGAGCGGTCGGTGAGACGACCGCCGAAAAAGGCTATCTCGAGGGAATGCAGTTGTCACGCGGCGAGGTCGTGCGCGGCGTCGGCGGCGGGCTTTGCCAGCTGTCGAATCTGCTGTATTGGATGGCCCTGCATACGCCGCTTGAGGTCGTCGAGCGGCATCACCACAGCTTTGACCCGTTCCCCGACGAGAACCGTACGCTGCCGTTCGGTTCGGGCTGCGGCGTGTTTTACAACTACATCGACCTGCGGTTTTTCAATTCAACGGATATGACCTTTCAACTTCGCGTCCGCGTCGGCGACGAGCATTTGAAAGGTGCGATACTGACCGACACCGAACCGCTTTACAGCTATCACGTCTTTGAGCGTAACCATCGCTTCCTGAGCAAGAACGGCAAGAATTACCGTGAGAATGAGATATGGCGCGAGGTCATCGATCGCCGCACCGGCAACCGGATCGCTGAGGAATTGCTCGTGCAAAACCACGCTGAGGTCAAGTACGAATTGAACTTTGCGGCCGCAGCGTGTAACGTGTAGGTTACGCATTTTGCCTTATGAGCCACGAGTACGACAACCCGCCTGACTGGGATCTCGACGAGGATTTTGACGAGGAACTTGCCGAATTCGACGAGTTTGACGCCGAGATCGACAACGTCTCGATGCGCACGGCCGTGATGCAAAAAGACAAGATGATCGCCCTGCTGTGCATCAAAACAGCCTCGGTCGGCGCCGCCATTTGCCGCGTCGATCCCCGCGAAGAGCGCCCCGCCGTGCAGATCTACGACGATCCGAACGCCGCCGTGGAATGGTTCACCCGCAGCCTCAGCACGAGCCGCAAGAATGGCTGGAACGTGATCTACGACGGCCTCCCACTACAAGGATAAAAGTGAAAAAGGGTAAAGGTGAAAAAGTGAAAAAGCGATACCGAGGCATCGAGGAGCTTTTTAACTTTCCCCCTTTTTCACTTTTCCACTTTTAACCTGTTTATGCTTCTCGCCGTCGACATCGGCAACACATCCATCAAATTCGGCGTCTTTGCCGGCGATCGCCTCATGAGCCGGAATTCAATTCCGACCACCGCGGCAGAGTTGTCACAGGCGATCGCTTCGCTCGGCGATGTGTCGTCGGCGATCATTTGTTCAGTTGTCCCGGCAAGGACCAAGGACGTGTCTGACGCGATCCTAGAGAGGATCGGTATCGAGGTTCGTCTGCTGACGAATCATGACGATCTCGGCCTCAGGATCAATTATGAACCTCTGGACGCGGCCGGAACCGACAGGCTTGTCAGTGCCTTTGCAGCAGCGGAGCTCTTTGGCGTGCCGGTGATCGTCTGCAGCTTTGGCACGGCCACGACGATCGACATTGTTAACCGTGACAGGGAATTGCTCGGCGGGCTTATCGCACCGGGAATGGCAACGGCCGCCAGGGCGCTGCACCTGAATGCGGCCCGTCTGCCAGAGGTACGGCTTGGGCCTATCAACACCGTCATCAATCAGACAACGGAAACATCGATAAAGGCCGGCTTGCTCTATTCGCAGGTCGGCCTCGTCGAGGCCGTCGTCCAACGAATGAGAACTGAGGTAGGCACCGACGCCAAGGTCATCGCTACCGGCGGCTTCGCTCGGATGGTCTCCGAACACAGCAATGTGATCGACGTAGTTGACGACGATCTGCTGCTGAAGGGCCTACAGATGCTCAGCGAACGGCTCGACCGGCTCACTGTGCCGGAAAACCAGTAAGTGGATTGGCATAGAACGCGTCAGCCTTCCATGTTGCCCCGTTCCATTTGTCCTTATCGCCCATTACCTTGACGGGGATCAGCACCTTGCCATCCGGGAAGTTATTGCCCTTCGCAACGCCATTGTCGGCCAGAACGCCGCCTGAGACGCTGAATGACGCCTCGCGTACCTGCACGCCTTTGTGAAAGACCTTGACGGTGTAATCGCCGTCCATATCGTTCATGAATCGGGCCTGTTTGAACATATTTCGCCCGGTGCTGGTCGCCGCGTATTTGTACTTATACCACTCGAAATCGAAGAGTTCCCAGCGGTGTGTTTCCTTGTTCTCAAGGCTATTCGGATACCTCTGCTGGACAGACTGAGCCGCTCCCATATCGTCTGTCGTCGCGATCTGTTCGCCGTTGTAGAATAGCCTCGCCTCGAGATCATCAAGTCGCGTCTCGCCCTTTATCCACATGCTCACCGTCGGTGCGGGAGCATTCTTGTCCTTCCAGTTGAGCCAAACGTAGCCGATCGGCAGGTTCCAGTCCTGGTCAACAAAGAAGTCATGCTGATTCTTGAACATCGGTATTGCCGGGCCCCACTTGAACTTGCCAACCTTGAACTTACCCTGAAACAGCACGCTGCCGTCGCCTGAGTCCACGATCTTGACGCCGAAGAGGCCGGTCGCGATCGTTGCCTTACCGTCATGTCGGTTGGGAATGCGGTCGGTGATGATCTCAACGGTCTTGGCCAAATTGTCGATTCGATCCTGCTTCAGGGTCTCGCTGAACCACGGCTTGCCGTCCGGCGTGAAGTACTCGGCATTGAGCCTCAGCTTGACCGTCCCGGCATACAGCACCTTGAACCGCACTTGCGGCACCCAACTTGTGTAGTTCGATTCGTTCGGCAGCTTCCAATACTTGTTCCATGTATCGCAGCGGATATCGAGCGAAGTTTTCATCAACGCGGGCTTGTCGGTTGCCTGCGGCGGCTGGGCGGCACCGTTGTTTGTTGGCACGGTCGGCCCCTTATTAGGGCCAATGACCGGCGTCGAGACAGGCGCCGGCGTCGGTCTTGTCGGGATCTTCGGAAGTTTGATTATCTGCGCCGCGGCGGCGCAGGACGATACGATAATGATCGAGATCGCTGCCGAAAGTCGTTTCATTTGTTTAGTCCTCAGTATTGATTGATAAGTCGAGCTATTTAGAACTAGACGCGCGTCGGTCGTCTTTGGTCGCAGATTTTGCACGCAAAGTTGTCGCTCGGGCTGCCGCGATCCGCAAATGCGCTCCGTTGCTGTATACTAGCCCCAAAATGCCCGAACGCCTACCCGAGATCCCAATGCCGAAGCTGATCAACACGCTTCGGCGGTTTGATCTGTTGCCGGCGATCGCTTTTCTGCCGACGCGGCGGCGTTGTGACGAGGCGGCCGCCGAAGTTGCGCGGGACAAGTCGCAGCGACGTGATCCGGATCGGCATCAGCGTAGAGTGGCGATATTTGAGGAATTCATAACCGAAAATCCCGAGGTCGTGGACCACAAGCACGCTAAGGTGATCGTCGACGCAGGCGTCGCAGCCCACCACGCAGGCCACATCCCAGCCTGGAAGTTACTCATTGAACGAATGATGTCGGCAGGATTGCTCAACGCCCTTTTTGCGACATCTACGGTCGCTGCGGGGGTTGATTTTCCGGCGCGCACGGTGGTTATTAGTAATGCCGACACGCGCGGAAACGATGGCTGGCGGCCGCTGACGGCGAGCGAGCTTCAGCAGATGACCGGCAGGGCAGGCCGTCGCGGGCGTGACAATGTCGGCTTTGTCGTGCTCGTTCCGGGCCAATTTCAGAATCCGCGGAAGATCGCAGAATTGCTAAAAGCTCCGCCCGACCGGCTCGAAAGCCGGTTTCGCTCCACCTACATCAGCCTGCTCAACCTGCTTGACGCCTTCGGCAGCTTTGAGCAGGTTCGCGAGATCGCCGGTAAGAGTTACGCTTTTCGCAGCAACCATGGCAAGAGTCGCCGCACGCTTACTGAAATTTGGGAGCCGTTCGAAAAAAAGGCACGCGTGCTTGCTCACTTCGGATACATCGACTTTGACGCCGAGACTGTTGCGGACGCGGGCAAATGGCTGGCCGACCTTCGTATCGATCGTCCGCTGCTTGTCGGCGAGGCGTTGAAGACCGGTATCTTCAGCGGCCTTTCGACACCTCACATTGCAGGGCTGATGGCTTCGGTCGCGTCGGATGCAGACCGCAGCTACGGCGAGATGCGAACTTCGCGTCGGATGAACGAGTATCTGGGCGAGCTTGAAGATGTCTCATTCGCCGTCGCAAGCGTTGAATTGCGCAACGGGGTCGAGCCGGTCGAGGAATTAAACTACTCTGCCGCCGCCGCCGCCGAACGCTGGGCCGGCGGGATGAGTTGGGACGAACTTGTGGATCGAACTCGCGCCGAGGAGGGCGACCTCGTCCGCCTGATATCACGAACCGGCGAAGCTCTTAGGCAGCTTGCCAACCTTCGCACCTACGACGAAGCAGTCGCGGACCTCGCCCGCGACGCCTCCGAAGCCCTCCTTCGCGAACCGGTGAGGTGATGTGATAGATGTCACAAAACATTAGCTATTGCAACAGTTACCGACAACCAATGATGCTTGATTCCCAGCGTGTTTTGAGAGAAGATTAGCTTTGAGGGTAATGAATATTCAGATCGTAAAGCTGAGCCTCGTCGGCCTTGCCATCGGAGCCGCGGTCGGCATCGGAATGTTCACTTTCGTATATGCCAAAGGCTATTCGTATCTGAGCAATGACGCCGCCGCATGTGCCAATTGCCACATAATGAGTGACCAGTACAGCGGCTGGCTCAAATCCTCTCATAAGAATGTGGCCAGCTGTAACGATTGTCACACCCCGCCGGATTCGCTTCTCGGCAAGTATTACACTAAGGCATCGAACGGCTTCTGGCATTCGTACTATTTCACGTTTAACAATTTTCACGAGCCGATCCAGATCACTGAACGAAATCGGCAGGTGACCGAGGCATCGTGCCGTCATTGCCATCAAGACCTGACCGATTCGATCACGCCGCACCGCGCTGATCGCGAAGATGATCTCTCATGCATACGCTGTCACCGCTCGGTCGGGCATATGCACTAGACAAAGCCATGGAAGACGAAAAGAAAGAGACAACTGCCGCACAGCCTAAACGCCGCCACAATCTGCGCCTGATCGTGCTTGTCGCACTGATCGCCGCTGTCGGATCGATCGCAGGGGCCGCGCTTTTGACAAATATCTTTGAACGCAAACAGGAGGGGCGAAACCCATTCTTCCGTGTCGTTGAGTTGACCGACGACACCGAGGACCCGGCGATATGGGGTAAGAATTTTCCGCTTCAGTATGACGGCTACAAGCGCACCGTAGATCAGGTCCGCACGCGTTACGGCGGCAGTGAGGCGATCGCCAAGACGCCAAAGGAATCAGACCCTCGCTCGCTCGTGGCTCAGTCGCGGCTTGAAGAGGATCCACGCCTCAAGACCATGTGGGACGGCTACGCATTTGCTGTTGATTTTCGCGAGGAACGCGGCCACGCATTTATGCTCGAGGACCAGACGTTCACGCAGCGGCAGGATGTCGTTAAGCAGCCGGGCTCGTGCGTGAATTGTCACGCGTCCGCATACACGGCATATAAACGGCTCGGCAACGGTGATATTTTCAAGGGTTTTGACGCTCTCAATGCGCTTGGCTATGGTGTTGCCCGTCGCGAGGTCAGCCATCCCGTTTCGTGCCTCGATTGCCACGACGCGATGACGATGGCGCTTCGTGTTACGCGTCCGGCCCTAATGAACGGCCTTAAGGCCTTCAAGGCCTCGCAGGGCGTGAAGGATTATGACGTCAATCGCGACGCCACGCGGCAAGAGATGCGCACCTATGTGTGTGCCCAATGTCATGTCGAATATTACTTTAAGGGTGAGGGCAAGACGCTGACCTACCCGTGGCAGAACGGCCTCAAGATCGAGAACATCCTCGCCTATTACGACGAGGTCAAACACAAGGATTGGGTGCACAAACGCACCGGAGCCGACGTCCTAAAGGCACAGCATCCTGAGTTTGAGATGTTCAGCCAAGGCATCCATGCTCGTGCCGGCGTCTCTTGTGCGGATTGCCATATGCCCTATAAGCGCGAGGGCTCGATGAAGATCAGCGACCATCATGTTCGCAGCCCGCTGCTCAATATCAATCAATCCTGCCAGACTTGCCACAAAGGAGACGAAGCGGAGCTAAAATTCCGCGCTGAGGCTATTCAGACGCGCACATATCAGATGCGTGATCTGGCGATGAACGCCCTTATCGACCTGATCAACCAGATCGAGGCTGCTAAGAATAACGGCCGCCCGGAGAGCGACCTGCTGCAGCCGCGCGAATACCAGCGAAAGGCGCAGTTCTATCTCGATTTTGTCGAGGCCGAGAACTCAATGGGCTTTCACGCCCCGGCCGAGGCGGTGCGTATCTTGGGCGAATCGATTAACTTTACCCGGCTAGGCCTGATGTCCCTTTCCGGCATCCAACCGGCCCACACCATGCCGGCGCCCGCCAAGACCGGTTAGCCCGTCCTGGGTCGGAAGCGGGCACTCTGCCCGCGTGTTTCTGTCGGAACGCGGGCACCTTGCCCGCTCGTGTCGCCTGCCGTTGCCTTCAGGCAACGGTTGGGTAGTGTCTCAATTTGGATATATTCGTGCATTCGTGGCCAACTCTTTTGAACGCGTACTTAGCCACGAATGCACGAATTATGACACTAGCAACGGTTGGCCGGGACAATAAGATCGGGCTTTAGCCCAACCGACTGGTTGGGCTAAAGCCCGCCGGTGGTTTGAACCATTCACCGTTGGCTGAAGCCAACGGCAATCATGCGGAAGACATCGGAACGCGGGCACCCTGCCCGCCCGTGTGGCATGCACATTGGCCGCAGATAAACGAATAGAGCGGAGAAGAGAAGATCTGTCAAATCTTCTCCTATCCACGCTTATCCGCGTGATCCGCGGCTAATTTCCTTACGGTATATAAGCCTTCGGCATAGGCGTATCGGTCGGGGCACCGAACTGGACGCCGGTGTAGCCTTGCGTCGAGCGGAGCATGTGCCAGATGCCGCCGCGATAGACGGCTCGGTCGTATTTGTTGTCCGCGTCGTAGTCGCCCGGGACAGGGATGTCGCCCGTTGTTCCGAACGGATCGAACTGCACCTGGCCGTCAGAGCTTCTCTTGACGATCCACAGCCCGTCACGGAATACAGCGAAGTCGTCCTTGTTGTCGCCGTCGTAGTCAGCCGGCACTGGTATGTCCGCCGGCAGGCCGAAGTTCGTTGTCGTGCTGCTCCCGTCGTTGTTGCGCACCACCCAATCGCCGGTTGACGGGCGGAAATACACAAGATTGGCCTTGCCGTCGCCGTCCGTGTCCATAGCATACGGCTTGTCGCCGTTCTGGCCGTGCGTGATAAACGTAAAGCCGCCATTCGCACCTGATGAATTGACGATATACCAAGTCCCGTCACTTGGACGCCATGCCATCACGTCTGTCTTCTTGTCACCGTCATAATCGCCTGAGACGAAGATGTCTCCGGTGTTGCCCCAGACAGGGAACTTTGCCGTGTTTGTCGAGCTTTCGAGATAGATCAGATCGACGCCATCGGCCGTCGTAAACCTTGACACGCCAAAATCCGTTTTATTATCGGCATCAAAGTCACCCGCGATCGCAACATCGCCCGTATTCCCAAACTGTATGCCAAAGAAGCTCCCATTGCCCGAAAACTGCGTGTAGAACGCACTCAGATTCGGAGCAAACGCTGTCGGCCTCCACACGGTAGTGTCCGTCTTGTTGTCGCCATCATAGTCACCCCGCGTATACAAAGGCGTCGGCGACACACTCGGACTTGGGCTCGGAGAAGGACTCGGTGTCGGTGTCGGAGTTGGCGTCGGTGTCGGTGTCGGAGTTGGTGTGGGGCAAATTACTGGCTGTGTGAGGACCACGTCGTCGATCCCGATAAAGTCCGAATTGGTTCCGAGAGGGCCGCCATTCGGCACGTTGTAATTGAACGCGAATCTACCTAATGTCGGCCCGCCGAGGCCAAATATCGTCACCGTAAACTGTGTCCAGTCGCTTGGATATCCGGCCGTCGTCAGGCTCTCGTTTACGCTGAGCAGAACGGTCGAAAAATCCGCGGCGGCGGTGCTCGCCCCGTTGGTGCTAAGCAGGAGCCGCATCCGATCTGGAAATGCCGGGGTCGCGACCGTTCGTGTCCAGAATGTGATCGAATCGCCATTCTTGAACGTCACAACGGGACTCATCAGGTATGTATCGATCGCTGCCAGCCCCGAGCCGTTGCGAAAATTCATCCCCGCAAATATCAGCCCCGAATGCGGCGGAAACACCGACGTCTGGCTGCCAAAAACGCCCACTTCACCTATTGGTAAGCTATTGTTCAACGCATGCCACATGCCAGAAGCGAGCATCAGCGATGACCCCGGCGGCGCGTGCGTCGGGAACGGTCCCGTCAACGGCAAGCCGCTTTCAAAGCCTTCACTAAAGCCAAACGGCGTGCACGACGGCGTCGGCGTCGGTCCCGTCTCGCCCAAGCGTGATGTAAGGCCGTCCGCAGCGTCGGCCGATGACCCGGTAATGATCGCCGCACCGATCATCAAAGCCACGCCGAAAAGCGCAGTAACCAAGGAGCTTACGGTCAACGATGGTCGGGAAGATAGCCGGGAAATTCTCATCTTTGCTGGTGTGTCAACAGATCGAATGGCCCAATGGAATGCGATCTGCGCCCTACTCAGCAAGTATACCGCACCTGCCGCTTTCACGTCCGCACCGCGGCCGTCAGGGAGAGTGCACCCGTCGTGTCGGAACGCGGCATCTCTACCCGCGTGTGCTCGCTACACATTTGAACGCAGACTATGCGGATCGGGCAGAAAAAGCCGGATATGAACTCTATTTCTTACCCGTCCTCATCCGCTCGATCCGCTCGATCCGCGTTCAAAATTACGAACGTCACGTGCGGGCAGGGTGCCCGGGTTCCGATGCGTTGAATCATTTTGACTTTGCGTTTCGGTCGCATGTCTGCGCTCCGACGAACGGTTCACTTCGTGCCGGCTTTGTAGCTTACGGGGACGCGGTATTTTAGTTCGAGGATGAGGACGCCGTGTTCGATGCGGGCGGTGGGGAATTTGACGGTGCCCTTAATACGGATGTCGTGCTTTCGCACAAACCGCCAGGCGTGGACGAGCCAGTTGTCGGCTATTCCTTTTTTTCGCACCTTGATAGCATTTACCGCCCCAGGCGCGGCCGGGCGGATGCCGATTGCGCTCCGCTGCACGTCAATAAGCAGGACAACGGCCGCGGGCCGCTCCAACTCATCGTAGCCCTTTCGGTTAAGCAGAAAATTGCCGCGCTCGTTCAGCGACGCATATATCTTGTCGCGGCTGGATTCGCGGACAGGCGCCTCGGTAAATTCGACCCAGTTCCATTCCGAACTTATCATTTTATGCTCTCCAATTCTCAAAGGAGAATATCACATAACGCCCAACGTGTCAAGTCTGCAACTCGCTGCATAATGTCTTGATTCGTGCATTCGTGTCTAATTGCACATCCGGAAGATAAGCCACGAATGCACGAATAAGCCCGAACTAAGACACCATCCCCTTTTTTCGGTGTGGTTCCACCTGACAAAAATGGCGATTCACCATCGTACCGGCCAAAGCATCGTCGCGCACGGTAACGGCCATTTCGCCCGCCCGGCAGGGAAAATTGTCGATACAACCGACTAGTTTTGTCGATACAAACGGTGTGTTTGTCGATACAGAACGGCCGCTAATCCGCGAATTCGACCTTGACTTTGTGGGGGATGATACCGGCTTTGTGGCCTTCGTCGAGGAGGCGTTTGACGGCTTTGCGGCCACGCATCCCGTAGTCGAGTGTGAGGTCGTTGACCCACATCGCGACGAAGCGGTCGGCGAGTTCGGGCTGCATGTCGCGGGCGAACTGCATCGCATAGGCGAGCGCGTCCTCGCGATTGTCCATCGAGTACTGGATCGAGTTTAGCAGATGTTTTGAGACCTGCTGCATCAGGTCTTTGCCCAGATCGCGGCGGATCACGTTGCCGCCCATAGGCAGCGGCAGGCCCGTCTTATCGTGCCACCATTCCCCGAGATCGAGCACCTTGTCGAGGCCTAGCTGGTTATAGAATAGCTGGCCTTCGTGGATAAGCAGGCCTGCGTCGACGATCCCGCTCTGCACCGCGTCGATGATCTCGTCAAACGGCACTACGATGTGCTGAAAATCCTTGTTATAGATCCGCAACGCGAGATATGCGCTGGTCAATTCGCCCGGCACGGCGATCTTCATCTGGCCGATCTCGCCGGCATCTCGCGGCTCTTTCGAGACTACAATCGGCCCGTATTTATCGCCTATCGAGGCCCCGTGCGGCAGCAGGGCATACTTGTCGGCAACGTAAG
The DNA here is from genome assembly GCA_016715795.1 of Chloracidobacterium sp. Lineage (NCBI taxonomy): Bacteria > Pseudomonadati > Acidobacteriota > Blastocatellia > Chloracidobacteriales > Chloracidobacteriaceae > Chloracidobacterium > Chloracidobacterium sp. The sequence goes on along the minus strand of JADJXP010000001.1, from coordinate 84,059 downwards.
CATAGGCGTGGAATGAGATCGCCGTTACGTCAAAGACGCCGTTTCGAGCATCGTGATTCAGTGATTGAATGTCCTTTAGCGTGTGCTCGAATTTGAGTCCGTCTGTCGCTAGCTTGCCCGTCGCCAGCCCATAGAACATAAACGCATCGTCCGAATCGGGCGAATGCGCAACGGTAATTGTGCGGATGGCGGGAGCGTCGGTTGTGGTCATACTTCAGGTCGCCGAAACGAACACATTCGTGTCGTAAAGAAGATTTATTCTACCGTTTTCAGCGTGTTTGGCAAACAAAGACCGCAATTCTGCATTCATCGCCGAAAATGCCTCGTCATCCTCGGCCGGCATGTATGATGACGACAGCATTCGGCCCCTTAGGCCTTCGAGATCGAAGACCTGAATGTTTGCGAAAGTAGCCGCGAGATATTCACCGTCGAAAAATTCGTTAAGCCGCAGCGCATCGACATTCTCATGGCGGACCTTTGAATAATCGGTCGCGTATTTGAGTAGGAACGCCTCGTATTCGATCAGGAACGGTGTCGTATCAAGTTGACGTTCGTTCCAGATCAGGACGATCCGGCCGCCCGGCCGCAATATCCTCAACCATTCTCGTCGCGTCGGCTCAGGATCGAACCAATGGAAAGCCTGTGCTGCCACGACGAGATCGACCGATGCATCAGCCAGTTTGGTCGCATCCGCTGTGCCGTCTATCAGACTAAACGCCGCGAAATCGCCTAGCTGTTGCATTGCAGCCGCACGCATCGCGGCGTTTGGCTCGATACCGTAGACGGTGCTGCCATTCGAGAGAAAGAGCCGGGCCGAGATGCCCGTGCCGCAGCCTACATCCGCGATGACCGACTCGGACGTAAGGCCCGCTTTCTCAGCAAGGTAGGCGAGTATCTCCCTCGGGTATCCGGGCCGGTACTTGACGTAATTCTCGACGCGGTTCGAGAAGCGTTCGACGGTATCGGTCATTTCACCTCTTCACCGGTCCATTGCAGTTTCTTGGAGTGTGGAATATCGAACTGGTCAAGGATGCGGAAGCATAAATGCTCAACCAGTTCGTCGATCGTGTGCGGTCGGTGATAAAAGCCAGGGCTGGCCGGCAAAATGCAGGCACCGGCATGGCTTAACCGGAGCATGTTTTCAAGATGGATGGCATTATACGGTGTCTCACGCGGCACGACGAGGAGTTTGCGGCCCTCCTTTAGGCACACGTCCGCCGCCCTGTGGATCAGGTTTGTGCCCGCGCCCGACGCAATAGCTCCAAGTGTGCCCATCGAGCACGGGACGATCATCATGCCTGCCTGCCTGTTTGAACCGGACGATGGCTTCGCGGCGAGATTATCGAGCCGCCATAGCCTGATCAGTTTCGAATCCCGGTCGAGCCCGAGCCATTCGTTGATCCGCTCGGCATTGGCGTCCTTCAGGTTTATGCCCATCTCGACCTGGGCAACTGTAGCGGCAGTCGAAGATAGAATGAGGTTGATAGTTTCGACAACTCCGCTGGCGGCAAGCAACTGCAGCGTTCGATGAGCATAGATGCTGCCGGATGCTCCTGTAATTGCAAAGGTTAGTTCCATCTAAGGATTGATGAGGACCAGCAGGCGGTCGGCCCACTCGGAACGCGAGTTTCGCAGTATTTCGTATTGGACCTGGGCCATCTCGCGGTTGCCGAGCTTAAGATACGCACGTCCGAGGTTGTAGCGGGCTTTCTCAAGGTCGGGGTTGTAGCTGAGGGCATTATTGAATGCCTCGACACTCTCATCGACCTTGCCGGCCTCGAAGTTACTCTCGCCCAGAGCGTTGTAGGTCTTGGCGTCCGGCCGGTAGGCTTTCAGCTGTTCAAAATAGGCCACGGACTCGGCATAGCGACGCTGTTTGAAGAGTGCTAAGCCGAGCTTCTCTATGGAATTTGCATGATCGGGCCGCAGTGCGATCGCCCGCCGATAGGCGAGTATCTCTTCGTCCGTGCGATTGAGCTTGCCGAGTGTCATGCCCAATGCGTACTGTGTTTCGGCGTTGCTCTCGTCGAGTCTGACGGCTTGCCTATAGGCGTCAGCAGCCTCCTTGAATTGCCCGAGGGCATAACTTGATGCCCCGATATTCATGTGTGCCTCGGCCCACTCGGGGCGAAGCTTCGCGGCTTGTTTTGTGGCCCGCAGCGAGTCCTGATGGCGGCCAAGGACACCATAGCAGTAGCCCGCCTGATACCAAGCCTCTGCATAATTTGGATCGATCTCGACCGCCTTTTCAAAATAGCCGGCTGCCCGATTGTAGTCATCGCGAGATAATTGGGCGAGGCCCTGCGAGTAAAGCCGTTCGGCCGCGGAGCGCTTGTTTTTCTGTGTCTCGGCGGCTAACGAAGAAAAACTCTGCACATCGCTGATGCGAAGCTGAAGGATTCGCTCAGCAGGCACGGCAAAGTTAAGGTTCTGCCCCTCGGCGGCCTGCAGCGATGCCACGCCGATCACCTGGCCGCCCATATTTACTACCGGCGAGCCGGATGACCCGGGCGAGATCGATGCCGTGATCTGGATGATCTTGCCATAACCCGATATTTCGCGGACCGCTGAGACGATACCGTTAGAGACCGAACCTTCAAGGCCGAATGGATTGCCTATAACGACGATGGACTCACCTTCCTGCGGGACGGCCCGCACGATCGGCAGCGGCACGGCCAGATCGCGAGGTACATCGACCTGGAGCAGTGCGAGATCACCTTCGCCATCCACGGCGATCACGCCACGGACAGGAAATTTCTTGCCGTCGAGCAGATGGACCTCAGCTCGTGTCGAGCGTTCGATAACGTGGCGATTAGTGATAACACGGTCCGTGGCGATAAAGAAGCCGCTTCCGCGGGAAACGGTATTGCCGTGCGGATCAAACGTCTCGATCGCGACGGCTGAGGGCTTTATGCGTCTTACCAGGTCCGGGAGAAAGTCTTGCGCGGCGACCGTGCCTACGAAAAACACGAGAGGCAAAATATACGAGACCAGACCTCTTAAAGAAACCCTTGGCATCAATAGCCAGATTATAAGCCGTTTGACGGCGTAACCCAAGTTTTTGGCATGCAAGGGCAGGCCAGATCTGTCAATTTGGGTTAGAATGGATCAAGCTCGAATCACGCTATGAAGATCGCACTTGCTGCCGACCACGCCGGTTACGAGGAAAAAGAAAAGGTCAAAAAGACCCTCCATGAACTCGGTGTCGATTATTCCGACATGGGCACAGATTCGTGCGAGTCGGTCGATTATCCTGATTTCGCAAGAAAGGCCGCTCAGGCCGTTGCATCGGGTGAATACGATCAGGGCTTGTTGCTGTGCGGCTCAGGTACGGGAATGGCCATCGCCGCGAACAAGGTCCACGGCATTCGCGCTGCAGTCGCGTGGAGCCCCGAGATCGCAAGCCTCGCCCGTGAACATAACAACGCAAACGTGCTCGCATTGCCTGCAAGGTTCCTCTCTGACAACGACGTGCATGAGATACTAAAGGCTTGGTTCGGTGCCCATTTCGAAGGCGGCCGCCACGAACGTCGAGTTGAAAAGATCGAACCCGAATGATCTTCCGAATGCACATCCCGCGACCGCCGCTCGATAGATTCATCGCTGCGATGATCTATTTTGACGACGTGCAGCACCAACACAACTTTGACCGCTTTCTGCCGAATGGCGACACCGAGATACTCATCGATTTTCACGACGCGCCGCAGTTCATCTACGACAATCACAGCCTCAAAGAGATCCAGGCCTGCAACCGCGTGTGGGCGTCAGGCCTGAGGACCGAGCCGATCACGATACCGGCGGGCAACAAGTCGGAGATGATGGTCATTTCGTTCAAAAAGGGAATGGCCGCGTCGTTTTTTCCATTCCCAATGCAGGAGATCGCCGACAGCGTCGTCGATGCCGACCTCGTGTGGGGCACGGATTTTGGTTTGCTGAGAGAAAGGCTGCTTGCGACGTCCGACATCGATACGCGCTTTTGCATCGTCGAGAATTTCCTGCTGAGCGAATTCCAGTCGCAACTCGCGATCGACCCGTGCGTGGCATTTGCGATCAGCGAGATGACCGAGCGGCCGGACGCTCTCAGCATCGCCCGAATGAACCATCAAATCGGTTATTCCCAGAAACACTTCACCGACATCTTTCGCCGGGCGGTCGGCGTCACACCAAAGGCCTACCTCAAGATCATGCGCTTTCAAAAAGCTGTGAAGACGATCGACGACCGCCCCGACCTCGACTGGGGCCAAATCGCCCTCGAATGCGGCTTTTACGATCAGTCGCACTTCATCAACGATTTCAAACACTTCTCCGGCTTCACGCCCGAACACTACGCGACGATCCACACGCATTACCAGAATTACGTCCCTGTTGGCTAACTACCTTTGATACTCTGCGTTCTCTGCGGCCTCTGCGTTGAGTATCGTCATTCGAATTCGAAACGCAGAGGACGCCGAGTACGCAGAGGCAGAACAGGTAAATTTTTTCCAATACTCCCGATCCGCGTGACCTTTAGCATGGTCACATTATGGAAAACTTTTACATCAATCACATCGCCGTGCTGGTTTGTGCCGTGATGAGCCTTGTCATCGGCGGCGTCTGGTGGTCCCCTCTTATGTTCGCGAGATCGTGGCAGATCGAGAACGGCCTGACCGACGAGCAGCTTGCTAAGGCCAACCCGCTCAAGAACTTTGGCCTGGCGTTCCTGATAGCCTACGTGATGTCGTACAATCTGGCATTCTTCCTCGCCGCGCCGGGCACGACGTGGCAATGGGGCGTCGCGGCCGGACTGCTCGCCGCGGTCTGGGTTGTGGGGATGTTCGTCATCATCGCGCTCTTTGAGCAGCGGTCGTTCAGATACATCGCGATCAATTGCGGCTATATGGTCGCGTATTTTGCGGTGATAGGATTTATCTTAGGTATCTGGAGATGATCGTGTCAGTAGCCCGCACGTGAGCAAGGGCTCAACAAACGAAACTCGAGCCCTTACTTACGTGCGGGCTACTGACACTTCAGGAGATAAGAAATGGCACAGAAAACATCAGGTGAATTTGAAAAAGAGTTTGTCGACGGCCTCGAAGCCTCGACCGGCAGCAATCTCGCGGCATGGATGAAATCGATTGACACCTGCGGCACCAAAAAGCGCAACGAGATCATCGCTTGGCTCAAGGAAAACCACGGTTTTGGCCACATGAATGCCTCGCTGCTCGCTGGTATTCACGCGAATGGCGGCAAGCTCGTCTATCAGAGCACGGACAGCCTGCTCGACGATCAATTCGCAAAAGCTGCTGATATGCGGACGTTGTACGACGAGTTTGTGGCGTTCATCGGTAAAAACTTTCCGAATGCCACGTTCTTGCCTAAGAAGACATATGTATCAGTCCTCGAAAACCGTGAATTCGGCGCCGTGAATGTCAAAAAAGCCGAGCTTCGCATCGGCCTCGACCTCGGCGACCGGCCGTTTGACGAAAAGGTCGAAAAGGCGAAACTAACCGGCCCGATGCCGCGGATATCGCACATGGTCGTCGCTACCGACGCGAGTCGTTTTGACGGTGAATTGGTCGACCTATTGAAACAGTCGCATGCGAGATGTCACTAAGAATATGAAAAAATGCCTAGCCCTAGCCCTGGCAATCGCGTTCCTGTCCGTGCTTGAAACCGCCGCCCAGCCGTCCGGCCTTAAGATCGCGTTCAACGTCCTCGAGGACCAGAAGGCCGATGATTACGAGGTCTACACCATTGGGCTCGACGGCTCCGGGATGCGGAACGTCACAAACAATAGGGACGTTGCATGGACTTACAGTTCGATTCCCGGAAAGCTACGATTCATCAGCGACCGCGGCGCGTGTCGTAGGTGTTACTTCCTCTACGAATCCGAAATAGACGGTTCGAATCCGCGAAAGGTCACAAACCTCCAGCTTGAGGATTCGTGGATGGGCAGCCGGAACGCCGGCAGGGAATTGGTCGTCGCGGGCCGGATCGATACGCGGGCGAGGTATCAGCTGTTCATCGTTGATCGCGAGACCGGGCACTATCGCCAATTGACGAACGAGCCTGCAGCGGCGTTTCGCGATCCGAGTTTTTCACCGGACGGAAAGCGGATAATTTACGTCTACAAAAAGAACCGCACCGACCGCAGCGAGATCGAGGAACTCTACATAATGGATGCCGACGGCACCAATCGCCGCAAGCTGACGACGTATCCGGCCGGCGATCCGCTGGCAAAAGACGGCGGCTACAAGGTCGGCCCGCCGCATTGGAACGCCAAGCACAAGTTCATTACCTACCAGTCAAATCAAGGCGGCGGCCAGAGCATCTTTGCCGTGACTCCCGACGGTAAAAATCAGTGGCGGCTTACCGACGGCAAACAAGACGCCGGCTGGCATGACTGGTCGCCCGATGGCGAGTGGCTGGCGTTCGACAGCCGCGACACCGCGACGGGGCGCTACGATATCTACCTAATGAACTACCGCACCAAAGAGGTCAAAAAAGTGACCGGTGCCAGCGATAAAAAATATCACCAGGCACCGGTATTCATTACGCTGCAGGTGCCAGAACGTCAGTAAGGGCGAAATACTCAGAGCTGAACCTTAGTCCTTGACCGCGCGGGGTTCCGCGGTGAGTTTATTCGCCGTGTGCCGCTTTGGCCCGTTCGTCTAGTTGTTCGGGCGTTAGGTCCTCGACGTGTGTTGCGAATCCCCATAGGTGGCCGAACGGATCCTTGAAATGGCCCGAGCGGTCACCATAGAACTGGTCGGCGACCGGTTTTATAACCTCTAGCCCTTCGGCGATGGCCTTGCCGGTGAATGTATCGACGTCCTCGACATAAATGTAAAGGCTTACCGATGAACCACCTATAGTCTCGGGGCTGAGTGCATTCATTTGCGGGAACTCGTCCGCAAGCATAATGATCGAGTTGCCGATCTTCAACTCTGCGTGGCCAACCGAGTCGCCTTCACCGATGCGAAAAAGCTCTTCCGCCCCGAATGCGCGCTTGTAAAAATCGATCGCGGCCCCGGCATTTCTGCAGATAAGATACGGCGTGATGCCCTCATAGCCGTCAGGTATTGGTTTGACTGACATATTTGTTTCCCCTTTGCAATGTATATGCATACTTTAAGCAAGAGCCACGCCCATGTCAAGCATTTTTTTCGCTTGGTGCACTTCTGATAAACTACCAGCCAATGATAATCGCCATCGACGGCCCCAGCGGAGCGGGCAAATCGACGCTCGGCAAAATGATCGCCAAGAAACTTGGCCTGCTCTATCTCGACACGGGTGCGATGTATCGTGCCGTTGCCCTGGCTGTGAGACGGGCGAATGTGCCGTTTCGCGATATCGATCGGATCGCTGTGATCGCAGATAGCGTAAAGATCGAACTTGTGGGGGAGCCCGACGCGATGAAGGTCCTCCTCGACGGTGAGGACGTTTCGGTCGAGATCCGCACGCTTGATGCCGCCCAAGCCGCTTCAGTGGTATCAACCATCTCGGATGTCCGTCGGATCATGGTCGAGCATCAGCGCGAGATCGGGCTATCGTCGAAGTCGGGCTGCGTGCTCGAGGGCCGCGACATCGGGAGCGTCGTTTTTCCGAACGCCGACATCAAGTTCTTTCTCACCGCCACGCCCGAGGCCCGTGCGCGGCGACGTTATCTCGAAGACCAGGCAAAGGGCCGCGTCTCGACATACGAAAACACTCTCGCCGAAATAAACGAACGCGACGAACGCGACGTCTCGCGTGAGGATTCACCGCTTACCATTGCCGATGATGCAGTTGTCATTGATACCAGTGAACTCGATCTGAGTGAGGTTTTCGAAGCGATGCTCGCCAAGATCGGCGAGAGCGAAACGGCATCGAAGGGTAGGGCTTCATCCTGATTCCTCCCTCTAAGTCGCGAGGCTGCAGAGAAGAAACCACTTGACTTTTGTGCATAGCCGTGCTATCTTTGCAACACCCATTTTAGGTGTTTGACATAGTAGCGTCCGACGAATTGTCGACAGATCGCGTTTTTGCGCGAAATTCACGGAACACACCCAAGAAACGGGTTCTAACTGTATTTAGTTGCAACAGTTACAGCGTTCCACAGGGCAGTGGAACACGAGCGGAACGCCCGGACCGCCGGAAGATCGATAGTAGTCCTAAGTGGACTGAACAAACGAGTTAAGGCCGTTCCGTCGAGAATGTTGCGTTCCGTTATGTTCCGGAACGGCGCCTTCTCGCCGGACCAGGATTTTGTTTGACTATAAGCGTGCGGGCCGATAAGATTAAAGATTGCTTTTTGGCATGCTCCCGTAGCTCAGCCGGATAGAGCAACAGCCTTCTAAGCTGTGGGTCGCAGGTTCGAGTCCTGCCGGGGGCGAATTTGAAATGTGGCGGCTATAGTTCAGTGGTTAGAGCGCCTGATTGTGGTTCAGGATGTCGAGGGTTCGAATCCCTCTAGCCGCCCCACCCGTTACTGTTGTCTTTATACCCGGTTCCGGAGCACGGTATGAACATGGAGCGCGCGATCGCGAACATTCGACGTATGATGCTGACAGCTGGCGCTCTCGCATCGGTTTTTGTCGCTAATGCTGCGGCCCAGAACGCGTCAAAGTTCGTTCCGGGCGAACTTCTTGTCAAATTTTCAGAGGGAACGGCTTCCCGGTCTGCCACCGCCGCTAATCGCATGGTCGGAGCGACGGTGCTCGAAACCCTTGGCGACCTCGGCTGGCAGCGGGTGAGGCTTCCGGCAGGGCTGTCGGTTGCCGACGGTGAGGCGAGGTATCGAGCAATTGAGGGTGTTGCGTATGCACAGCCCAATTTTTACTATTCGCTACTCGTAACGCCGAACGATGCGCAGTTTAATGCGGCCGGCATGTACGGCCTTACAAAGATCTCTGCCCCGTCGGCATGGGACCTTACAACGGGAAGTTCGGCAGTGGTGGTGGCCGATATTGATACGGGAACTCGGCTTACCCATGAGGATCTCGTTCCAAATTTGTGGACCAATCCTGACGAGATACCGAATAACGGGATCGATGACGATGCGAGCGGCTATATCGATGATGTTTATGGGGCGGATTTCTTCTTTAATGACGGAAATCCCGCCGACGAGCACGGTCACGGCACCCACACCGCAGGGACCATCGGCGCGGTTGGCAACAACCTCCTTGGCGTGACCGGGATCAATTGGTCGGTCAAGATCATGACGATCAAGATCTATGACAACGACGGTTACGGCAGCACGTCGGCAATGCTCGTCAATGCATACAATTACATCCGCATGATGAAACTGCGTGGTGTCAATATTCGCGTCACAAATAACTCGTACGGTGGGTGCGACGAGGCTTGCGGTTACGATCAGGCGACCAAGGACGGCATTGACGCAATGGGAGCTGCCGGCATTCTGAACGTGTTTGCGGCTGGTAATGACTCGCGTGATATCGAGGCGGCCCCTTCATTTCCTGCGAGCTACACGAGCCCAAGCATTATTGCGGTGGCGTCCAGCAATCAGAGCGATATCAGGTCAGGATTCTCTAACTGGGGAGCCACAAGCGTAGATGTTGCGGCACCGGGATCCGGGATTCTCAGTACGACATGGGGATCGAATTCGAGCTACGGGACGATGAGCGGAACATCGATGGCGACACCGCACGTGACCGGCGCTGCTGCACTGCTCTCGGCATATAATCCTTCGTTGTCGCCGGCGTCACTAAAGGCGACACTTATGAATACCGTTGACCAATTGAGCGGTTGGACATCAACGCCTATCAGGACAAACGGCCGGATCAATGTCGACAGGGCGTTGCGAAACCAGACGGTCTGCAGCTATACCCCTGACAGCAAGTTGATAAATGTGCCGACAAAGGGCGGCGTGTTTACGATGGACGTGGCCGCTCCTATAAACTGCGACTATACGGTCAGGAGTTCGTCTTCATGGCTAAAGGTGATGAGCAGTGACACCGCGAGCGGATCGAGTCAGGTGATATTCAGGGTTACGGTCAACCCGACGATCGTTCGAACCGGAACGATCGTAGTTGGCGGCCAGACGATCACGGTCCGACAGGCGCGAAATTTAATTGGATGAGTGGCGAGGTTTTTCAACCTTTTTCTTAGCAGCAGCGTCTAAGCCACTAGATCTTGAAAAGCCGGGAACCCGTGATTTTATTGGGGTTTTTGACAATCGAGCGGTAATAGCTTTTTATTGCGCTAGTTTGTCAGTACGTGGTATATTTTAGGATACTTGTCAGTCAGGGCACTGATCAGGGTGCCACCCGTTCGATGAATGTTTTAAGAAGGATTATTACGATGAGAAAGTACATCACCAAGGGAGCTCACATTGCCGCCCTTTCGGTCTTTTCACTGCTGGCGACGCTTCCGGGTATTTCTCAGGTCTCGCTGAGAAAGGCGTTGGATTTCGATGCGGACAACAAGGCCGATTTCCTGGTCTTTCGCCCGAGCAACAGCGTCTGGTATATCAACAAGAGCGGCGGCGGCTTTACCGCAACGCAGTTCGGCAACGGCAGCACCGATTTTATGACGCCGGGCGATTATGACGGCGATGGGAAGGGCGACATCTCGGTTTGGCGGGATACTGATGGTGCCTGGTACCGCCTCAACAGCAGTAATGGGACATTTGTCGGTTACTCGTTCGGTGTGACCGGCGACGAACCTGTTGCCCGTGACTACGACGGCGACGGCAAGACCGATGTTGCGGTCGTGCGCCGGTCAAACGGACTGCTTTTTTGGTATATCTCGCGGAGTTCCGATGGCGGATTCACGGCGGCCCAGTGGGGCGTAGCTACCGATTATACGGCTCCGGGTGATTATGACGGCGACGGGAAATTTGACCTGACGGTCCAGCGTCCCGGTGCAAACCCGACCAGCCAGGCGACATTCTATGCTCTCCGCAGTTCGGACGGCGGTCTGATGCAGGTGCCTTGGGGATTTAGTAATGACCTTGTGATCCCGGGCGATTATGACGGCGACGGCAAGACGGATGTTGCGGTCGTTCGCGAGGGCGCGACACCGGCAGCTCAACTCGTTTGGTATATCCTTCGCAGTTCGGACGGCCAGCCGCAGATCAACTTCTTTGGCACGACAGGAACTGATCTTAATGTTCAGGGCGATTACGACGGCGATGGCAAGACGGACGTTGCGGTGTGGCGCGACTCGGTCGGCTCGTTCTACTACCTCAAGAGTTCTGACGGCAGCTTTAATGCCGCGCAGTGGGGCTCGCCGAACGACTATCCGGTCGCGAGCTACGACACTCATTGATCGAACGGTTTCGGGTCTTTAGTAAGATGGTTGGAGGCCGTTGCCTTCAACCATTTTTGTTTAGCGGCTGTGACAGGTAGTTTGAGGACAGATGATCGACGGCTTTATTGGGAAAACTATCCTTATCCTCGGTGATCCGGTAGCTGACCAGTTCCTGGGCGGGAGGATCTCGCGGGTCTCGCGGGAGGCCCCGGTTTTCATTCTTAAACACGAGTCAACGATGACGGTTCCAGGTGCCGCGGCAAACGCGGCCGCAAATGTCGCATCCTTAGGCGGCAAAGCCATTCTGATCGGAGCGATCGGCAATGACGTTAACGGAACGGTCCTCAGGGAACGGCTTGATGCTGCCGGCGTCGTCACCGATCGGCTCGTGACGGTAGAAGGAATGACCACAACGACCAAGGTTCGTGTTCTTGCGGCCCAAAACTATGCACCCAGGCAACAAATCCTAAGGATCGATTACGAAGGTGAGAGTCCTCTCCCGGCTGATGCTGCCGCGACATTGGTCGAGAACCTGCGGACGGTGATCTCAGCCGCCGACGCGATCGTGGTCTCCGACTACGGATGCGGTTCAGTGTCCCGTGATGCCTTTGAGATGGCCAAGAGTATGGCTTCCGAGCATGCTATTCCGGTGATCGTTGATTCACGACGTCGTCTGTCGCAGTTCACTGGCGCAACTAGCGCAACGCCGAATCGTGAAGAGGTAGAGGCCGTCCTTGGCCCGGATTTCAATGACCGAGACTGCACGGAACTCTGCGATCGGCTTGGCATGCGGGCCTTGCTGGTGACCAACGGTAATCAAGGTATGACGCTGTTTGAGAAAGGCACTGAGCCGCAGCATATCGAAGCTGTCGGTTCAAAAGAGCCCGTCGACGTCACGGGCGCGGGTGATACGGTCATTGCGACATACGCGCTAGGCTTGGCATCGGGCCTGGACTTTGTTCAGTCGGCGAAAGTCGCGAATCATGCCGGAGGCCTGGTCGTAATGAAGAAAGGGACAGCGAGCGTATCGGCCGAGGAGCTTGCCGGCTCACTCAACCGTATCGCCAGTTCGCTGGCGGCGAAATAGGCTATGCCGAAGGATACTGCACCGATCGTTGGCATCGATGAGCTTGTCGAACTGACAACTGCCGCAAAGGCGACCGGTGAGACGATCGTGCTTGCTAACGGCTGCTTTGATCTACTACACGTCGGCCACGTCAGGTATCTTACTGAAGCAAAGAAGTTAGGAGACGTCTTGATTGTTGGTATTAACTCTGATCGACAGGCGCGGGCGCTAAAGGGTGAAGGCCGCCCGTTCATGCCGGAGGCTGAGCGTGCCGAATTGATCGCTGCTCTTGGGTGTGTCGATCTTGTGACGGTCTTCGACCAGCCAACGGCAGAGACACTGATACGTAGCATTCGCCCCGATATCCATGCGAAGGGTACGGATTATGATGAGGACAGCGTGCCGGAAAGGGACATTGTCCGAGAATGTGGTGGCCGGGTTGCGATAGTCGGCGACCCGAAGGACCATTCTTCGACGGAATTTATCTCGCGAACATGGAGTGGAAGGCCCGAAGCAAGACCGACCTGATCATTGAGGTTTGGGAAAAGCTCGATTGCGAAAGCGTCGGTGCAACTGAGATCGAGGCCATCGAGGTCGTTGTTGCGGATCGCTATGGACAGGCGGCGGTCGATTCGCCGATGATAACGGCGCGAGTCTTGGCCGACGAGGGAGCTCATCTTCGCCACGCCGAAGTAATGAGGTTGTACGCGGATCGCGCCGGGGGACAACGCCGCGATGCTGCCCTTCTAGGCTCTTTGAAGTTCAATGATCTGAGGTCGACGCTGACTTCGCTCAAGAGGCTCGAGAACCTCAGGCTCAAGTTGCTCAGGGATAACGATCGTCACGGGTTACAAGCGATCCGCTCCGAGGTCATGAGCAGTAAGGATGCAGCAAAGGCCGAGGCAGATCGTCCTCGGGCCGATACCGTTACGAGGCTCATTCACGCTGAGATAGCGGAGTGGCTGAGGATATGGCTCCAAACGCCCGAGGTGTTTGAGAGTTGGGTGACGTTGCGACAGCGGTCACAGCAATTCAAGGAAAAGTTCGGACACATCTGATGCGAAGGTTCTTTGCACCTGCTTCGAGTGTTAGAAATGGCACGGTCACGCTCGGTGAGGACGAGACGCGCCACATGCGTGACGTGTTGCGGTTGCGGATCGGTGATGAGGTCTACGTGATCGATGGCGAAGGCCGAGAGATGCGTTGCCGTATCGACACGATAGAGAAGAGGGAGGCCGGCCTGACGATCATCGAGGCGGCCGCCCCGACCGCGGCTGAATCTCCTCTCGACCTGACCCTGGCTGTGGCGATACTGAAGGGTGATAAGTTTGAACTAGTGATCCAGAAAGCCGTCGAGCTAGGCATCACGAGGCTTGTGCCTCTCGAAACGGAACGAAGCGATGTTAAGGTCAAGGATCTGGCCAAGAAACTCGGCCGCTGGAAACGCGTCATCCTTGAGGCCAGCAAACAATCGGGCCGGGCGAAGTTGATGGAGATTCGAGAACCGCGGTCCATCGCCGACCTTCTTCTCGGCGTTGATCAGACAGTGATCGTATTCACCGAGAGCGGTGGTGGAAGATTTCCTGAAAAGCTCGAAAGCAAACCGCTAACCGTTGTGGTCGGCCCGGCCGGTGGATGGTCTGCATCTGAATTGGATCTCGCGCGGTCGGTCAATGCAATACTGGTGACGCTCGGCGGGCGCATTCTTCGTGCTGAAACGGCAGCGATCACTGCTGCGGCAATACTACAGCATCGCTTCGGTGACTTGAATTAGAAGACATCTCGCCTCTTAGGCCGATAATAGGCATCGCCCCGCTGCGTCATCTTAGCTTTTGTGCCAAGGGCGTTGATGAATAGCAGCAGGTCGTCCTTTTCATCAAACTTGAAGTTCGCGGTTCCGGCTGCCTCGATGTCCGGATCATTGAAATTCAGCACAAGATACTTCGTTTTCTTGGTCATCAAGCCAAAGAGCCCGGCCCCGGGCACCGGCAGACGACTGGCGACATTGCCGGTCCTTGTGATTCCTTCTTTTGAGTCAGGATAGACCACGATCAGCGAATCGTACGGTATGGCAAACATCTCGGTGCCGCTCTTTTTGTAGAAAACGACACGGAGATTGGTGTCGTCAAACTTTAACAGGCCAGTTTCCTTACCGGCAGAGCCAAAGATCCCGCCTTCGTAGCGCGCCTCGAATGCGGGCGGCAAGCTAGCCGGCGAGGGGGCTTCCTTTTCAATCGGCTTTGGCTGACCGATGAGCGTCGTCGACGCAAACAACAGGGCAAGAGCGATGAACAAACCTCTTTTCATACCAATAAGATCAGGCAGAAGGCCTTATAACTAGTAGACGCTTCAGACGCGATTTTGGTTGTTATTCCTTGATCGGATAGTTTACAGATCCATGGGTCGACGGCCGTTCCGACCGGTAGGATCAGCAAGATTCGAAATCTTTGTAAAGGCGAGGGATGCATGGACAAGGGAATCTTGAGTCTGATCGATGCCCGCGAGACGCTTATGAGCAATATCGACGTACTCAGGTGAGATCTCAGAGCCGATCCAGCTCCGCCCAAGGTCGCCGGCGGCCTTTGCCGTCGTTCCGCTTCCCATAAAGCAGTCATAGACAATATCGCCCTCGTCGGTCCACGTTGCGATCTGATCTTCTGCAAGCCGCTCAGGGAAGATCGCCGGGTGTCGGAAAGCTATGCGATCCGTAGCAGACGAAGTGCCTACGTTGTAGGTAAAGATGTTGCTTGCCTTACGCTCGGCTTTTATCTCACGTCCAATATCCTCGTCAGGGCAATTACCGCGGCCGCCCTGAGTGATACGAAACGCCTTTATCTTTTTGCCCGCTGATTTTGTTGGTTCCTTTATCGGGTTGAACGTTTTCGGCGTTCCTTTTGAGAAGCAGAACATATACTCAAACGACTGCCGGTAGCGCTTGCCGCAATCGCTCGGTATCGGGTTGTTTTTGACGTAGAGCATCGTATCCCAAAGCTTGAATCCGCCGACCTCGACGAACTTGATCGCCTGCCTAAAACTACTGAGCGATTCGCTGCCTTTCTGTGTCTTATCGCCTATCACCCACACCACCACACCACCCGGTTTGGTCTTTTGGTAAAGCAAGTGAATAAGCGTGTCGAGGGGCAAATCGTAACCGTTGTAGGCCCGCAGATCGTCATACGGCGGCGAGCACAGAGTCATATCCAGAAAGTCATCCGACATCCGTTCAAGCGTCTCGATGCAGTTCTCTGTATAGATACGGTTGAGTTCCATGCAGGTGTTCTTGGGATATTCCGGTCTGAGGACTTAAGCGATGTGCTCCCCTTAACCCATTTATCAGAAAATGGCGCGTAAAGAGTTGCGCTTAAGGAAGTTAAACATCCGCGCGCGCATTTGTCAAACCTTTTTTTGACGCTGCCGCTTACTGCCATTTCTCCAGGAATGCTGCGATAAAGGCCTTTTCCGGCTTTTGCGATTCGGCCTCAAGGAACTCACGAAACAGCTCTTGTTCCTCAAAGTACTCTTCATCCCCGAGCTTTCCGCAGAAGCGAACGACCCGAAGCCAGACTAGATAGGTATTTAGGACATCGATCTGATTGTATTCGACGATCTTTGTCAGATCGCCGGCGAGCCAGAGGTCGGTGACCTGATCGCCTTTTACGTCGATCTTACCCGGAAAGCCGCACAGTTTCGCGAGTTCGTCGAGCCTCGGTGTCATGTCGCGAGAAGAAAAGAGTTTCAACAGGTCGAGATGGTCCTCGTTATCCCATCGCCTGAAATAGTCTATGCCCTCCCAGGGCTTATCAGGACGCGAGCAGATCGCCGGAGCAGATATCTCATTGATCATGCCCCTCTGAATGAGCACCTGCATATCAGATTCGGCTGAATTATAGCCGACTAACTGCGGCTTGCGTTTGCCTACGGAATAGAGAAACCGCTCGATGATCTCGGCCTCGGTCGGTGGTGTTTCTTCCAATGGAAGTGCAGGAAACGAATTCAGGCCAAATTCGATCACGCGTTCGTTGTTCGTGTTGTAGTATGACTTGCGAGAGAGAAACGCGATTGAGACGACCCGGGAGAACATGTATTTGAGGAACGGCCGCGGATTCTTGTCGGCGTCGTAATGGGATGAATGTTCCCAAAGCGCCTGCATTGCATCGAGCTCGGCAACGTCGTCTGCAAGGTCAAAGAGCCGTCGGGCACCGGTCGCATCGGGGACCCATTCCATATCGAAGAAGAGCGTGAGTTCGTGGATCGGATTCTTAAGCATTTGAGTTCACTCGGATTCTAGCAGGTCGGTTGACCTGATCGCATCGGTGACTTAACTTGGTAATGCATGAAGCACCATTCTCTATTAGGACAGGCATCGTGTCTGATCGCTCTCGCGATCTGGGTCTATTTTGGCGCCGCGTTCTACTTGGTATTCTATCTTGACGGCACAAATCGAGTACTAGCTGATCTTTTCATTGCCGAGTCTCGCGGCATGACCGACCTGAGCGGCATGGGAATGGCAATCGTGATCTACACGGTGATCTTCTTTTTCATCCCCGTGATCGGACACCTTGTCGGCCTGATCCTTGGGGTAATCGGCCTACTCAGCAGGAGCCGAACGAACCTATTTCCCGGTCTTGGAATAGCACTGAACCTGCTCCCGGTTTTCATACTCAGTGCTCTTTACCTGATCGGTAGCTTGGCGGCCGGATAGACCAAATCGTTCACTCCACGAGTCGCTGCTACTGAGCCGTCGGCTGATCTCCGCTAACGATCTACCGTCAAAACGGGTACGTATTCGCCTCGATCAGCACGTCGGCGATCCGCTGGCGGGCGGCAATCGTATTGATCGGTGAATTGTTCTTGGTAAAGCGCTTTAGCGCGACCAATAGCGTCCGCCCTTCGTCGCCCTCGGCGATGGCGGCGAGCGTGTTGCGAGCCTTCATCTCGATCCGCTGAATGGCATCGTTGCAAAAGACGGCGGCCATATCTACCTGTCTCGCAGCGGCCTCTTCTCCGTTTGCATCTGCAAGCTTTCTGGCCCGCAGGATCGCCGATTCCATCTGATAGGCGTCCATTATGATGTCGGCACAGTTGAGAAGGACTTCCTGCTGTTCGGCGAGGCCCATCATGTATTTTTGGGCCGCGGTGCCGAGCACCATTAGGGCGATCTTCTTGGCGTTTGCCGCGAGTTTCGTTTCGGCGGCAAGTAAACCCGTGTCCTCATCAAACGACATCTGCGGATTCAGTATCTCGTCCTGCAAAGCCTGAGCGGCTTGCAGCAAGCCGAGCTTGCCCTTCATCGCCCGCTTCATCAACTGGCCGGGAATGAGCATTCGGTTGATCTCGTTCGTGCCCTCGAAGATACGGTTGATTCGCGAGTCGCGATACGCCTTTTCCGCAGGATAATCGGCGGAATAGCCATAGCCGCCGTAGATCTGGACCATCTCGTCAACGACGTAATCGAGAGCTTCTGAACACGCGACCTTGTTAATCGACGATTCGACGGCGTATTCCTCGATCGACTGCATCTTTTTGGCGTTGTCGGCACCGTCGCCGATCAGGGCATCGATCATGCCGACGGTTCGGTAGGTGATCGATTCCGAGACCCACGTGCGGATCGCCATCTCGGCAAGCTTGTGCTTGATCGCTCCAAAACCGGAGATAGGTTTATTGAACTGCTGCCGCTCATTCGCGTAACGAACCGTCTCGTGAATAGCGAGCTTCGCTCCGCCGGTGACCGATGCGCCAAGCTTGAATCTGCCGACATTCAGGATATTGAACGCGATCTTGGCGCCGTCGCCGATATTCCCGATGAGGTTTGTCGCCGGAACCTTGCAATCGCTCAGGATCAGCGGCGTGGTCGAGGACGATTTGATGCCCATCTTGTGTTCCTCGGCACCGGGGCGACAGGAGTCGCTGCGTTCAACGACAAAAGCGGAGAACTTATCCTTTTCGCCGTCGACCTTTGCAAAGACAATGTAAACGTCAGCAAAGCTGCCGTTCGAGATGAACATCTTCTCGCCGTTGAGAATGTAATATTCGCCGTCCTCAGTGAGTTTGGCCGTTGTTTTTGCTGCCTGTGCATCCGAGCCGGAGCCGCTCTCGGTCAGGCAGTACGCTGTCACTATCTCACCCGAAACGATCGGCGGTATCCAGCGCTTCTTTAGCTCCTCGGAGCCAAAATAAAGTATCGGCAGCACGCCGATCGACGTCTGTGCCCCGAATGTCGTGCCAAACCCGCCGCCGCGTCCCACCATCTCGGCGATAACGACGCCGGAGGTTTGGTCCAAGGCCAGCCCGCCATATTCCTCCGGAATAGTCGCGCCGAGCAGGCCAAGTTCGCCACCCTTACGCACTAGGTCGCGAGCGACCTCCCAGGCGTGCTGCTCCATCGCCGGTAGTTGCGGCGCGACCTCATTATCAACAAATTCCTTCGTCGTCTCGCCGATCATCCGCTGCTCTTCTGAGAGGTCTTCGGGTGTAAAGATCTCAGTCGTCTCGGCGATCAAAAACTCGCCGCCTTTCATGTATTCCTTTTCCATTTGCGTTTCCATATCGTTTTTTTTACCGCAGAGACGAGAAGACGCAGAGAAAACCGAAACCAATATCTCTGCCTTCATCCGTCGCGATCAATGGCTACTTCACCTCTTTTGGTTGTCCTTTCCTCTCTGCATCTCCGCGTCTCTGCGGTTCAAATCCTCTCAAAAATCCCAGCGGCGCCCATGCCGCCGCCGACGCACATGGTGACCATGCCGTAGCGGGCGTTGCGGCGTTTTAGTTCCTGTAATATCGTCGCAGTGAGCTTTGCTCCCGTGCAGCCCAACGGATGACCGAGGGCGACTGCTCCGCCGTTGACGTTCACCTTGCTCGGGTCCATTTCGAGGAGTTTCATTACTGACAGGCCCTGGGCGGCGAAGGCTTCGTTCAGCTCGATCACGTCGATCTGATCGAGCGTTAGGTCCGCGAGCTTGAGCGCCTTTGGAATGGCATAGACCGGGCCGATGCCCATTTCCTCGGGCAGGCAGCCGGCGGTGGCGAACGAGACGAAACGCGCCAGCGGTGTGACGCCGAGTTCTTTGGCTTTATCTGCAGACATTACAACGGCCGCGGCGGCCCCGTCGGACATTTGCGAAGAGTTACCGGCGGTTACGGTCCCGGCCGCATGAAACGCAGGCTTGAGCTTCGCCAAACCTTCCATCGAGGTGTCGGCGCGGACGCCTTCGTCCTGCGCGAAAACGACTTCTTTGCGGCGAACACGGCCTTTTTCATCAAACTCATCGACAAAGACATTCACGGGGACGATCTCGTCCTTGAAATTACCCGCTGCTATCGCGGCGGCGGCCTTGTGGTGCGACTGCATCGAGAATTCGTCTGCCTGTTCACGAGTGATCTCGTATTTGCGCGCAAGATTCTCGGCCGTCAGGCCCATGTTTAGGTAGTAATCGGGATACGTGTCGGTGAGCGCCGGATTCGGCCGGAATACGTTACCGCCCATCGGTATCATCGACATCGTCTCAAGCCCGCCCGCAACGATCACATCCGCGCCGCCCGTCGCAACACGATCAGCCGCAAGCGCGATCGTCTGCAAACCCGACGAGCAATACCGGTTCACCGTCATCGCCGAAGTCTCGACCGGCAAGCCCGCCGCTATCATTGCCGTCCGAGCGACGTTCATACCCTGCTCCGCCTCGGGAAACGCGCAGCCCATAATGACGTCGTCGATCATCGAGGCTTCAATTCCTGAGTGCGCAACCGATTCCCTAATGGCCGCCGCGCCCAATTCGTCCGAACGCGTATTCCTAAGCGTGCCTTTTGGGGCTTTTCCGACAGCCGTTCGAACGGCTGATACTATTACTGCTTCTTTCATGTTTGTTCTTCCCATCGTTGAATCTTCTCTTCCAGAACCTCGAATTGATCTTCATCGAACTCGCTTTCCCATTCGATCTCGCTTTCTTCGCCGCAATCGCCTAGTGAAAGTCGGGCTCCAAGGTTAATCAGTTCTTGCGTCTGGGCTTGCCATGAGCCGATCTCGTAAGGATCCAACGACCCGTCGCGAAACCCGTTCGATTCGCATTCAAATAATGTGGTGCTGTAGCTGTCACCCCCAAAATCCCCTCGCACATAGCCGCCTACAGAGATGCTCATCCGCTCCTCGCTGATCGATAAATTGGTGTAACTCATCTCGCCGCCATTCTCCAAAACGATGCCCATCTCCATATGCACTGCGGGTGTCGTCCGGGGAAGACGTTCAAGTGCGAGCCTTACAATGGCCAGATTCTTCAGTTCCTCGGGCGAGCGCGACGTGTCAACGGTCAATGCGTAAACCAGACTCAGCATTTCGTATTTGAACCATTGTTCGTCGCTCCGTAACGGAAGAAAGTCGCCGTCCGCATACGGATCTTCTATTTCGATATCCTCGGCCATTTCAGACACTATCGGCACTCCTTATGTCGAAAACAATCTGTTAGGTGATCGTTGACCATTCCCGTCGCCTGCATATGGGCGTAGATGATGGTCGAGCCGACGAATGAAAAGCCGCGTTTCTTGAGGTCCGCGCTGATGCGGTCGGACATCTCAGTCTTTGCCGCGATGTCGGTATCGACCTTGCAGCGGTTCACGATCGGTTTGTTGCCAATAAACGCCCAGATGTACTTGTCGAACGAGCCGAATTCCCTTTGTATCGCGATAAACGCCTTTGCATTCTTCACCGCCGCCGCGACCTTTTGCCGGTTGCGAATGATGCCGGGATCGAGCAGCAGTTTTTCGATCCGTTTGTCCGTGTATCGCGCGACCTTCTGGACATCAAAGCCGTCGAACGCCTTGCGATAGTTCTCGCGTTTCCGCAGGATCGTGTCCCAACTCAGCCCGGCCTGCGCACCCTCGAGGATGATGAATTCAAAGAGCTTCGCGTCGTCATGACACGGCACGCCCCATTCCTCGTCGTGATACTTGATCGCGAGGTCATTTTTTGGCCAGGTGCAGCGTTCGTCCATTTCCACCTTCTTTCTTCCTTCGCGGTCTTTGCGGCTTTGCGGGAAATAAAGAGGTTCCCGCAAAGCCGCAAAGAAGACTAATTGCGCAGCGGCTTGCCGGTCTTGAGCATAGCAGCGATGCGTTCTTGCGTTTTTCGCTCGCCGCATAAGGAGACGAAAGCCTCGCGTTCGAGATCGAGCAGGTAACGCTCTGTCACCTGCGTTCGATGGTTGATCGTGCCGCCTGCCATGATGTGAGCGAGCTTTCGGCCGATCAGTTCGTCATGGTCAGAGATGTAGCCGCCGCGTTTCATCATATGCAGGGCGAGCTTCAGCGCGGACTCGGCCGCCTCGCCGAGGACCGTGATGTCGGTCCGCTCGACGGGCGCGACCCAGCCGGCGGCGTCGAGATTCAGCACCACCTGTTTCGCATCCTGAATGAGCCGGTCACCGTTCATCGAGATCGCATCGCTATCGCGTAGAAAGCCGAACGCTCGTCCTTCCTGAGCACTCGTCGCGACCTTGCCCATGCCAACCGTCTCGAACGTTTTCTTGAGGAACTGCAGCGGATCGGAATCGGGAGCCTTTGCCCATGCATCCATTGCCCGCATGGTCATCTCCTTTGTGCCGCCGCCCGCCGGGATGACGCCGACGCCGACCTCGACGAGGCCGATGTAAGTTTCCGCCGCCGCGCGAACTTTGTTACCGTGCATGGCGATCTCACAGCCGCCGCCGAGCGTGAGGCCGTACGGGGCCGTAACGACGGGCTTTTGTGAATACCTGAGCCGCATCACGGAGTTTTGCAGAGCGGCGACCATCATGTTGATGTCGTCCCATTCCTCTTCCTGGGCGGCAAGCAGGAGCATCATGATGTTGGCTCCGGCCGAGAAATTCCCGCCCTGATTGCCGACGACGAGACCGGCGAAGTTCCGCTCGACCTCATCGATCGCGAAGTTCATCATCTGCACCGTATCGCCGCCGATCGAATTCATCTTTGAATGAAACTCGAGGCACGCGACGCCATCGCCGAGGTCGATGAGCGATGCGCCGGGATTCGTCTTGATCGTACCGGTGCGTTCCTTCACATCTTTGAGGATCGTGACGCCGGGGCGTTTGGGAACAGGTTTGTATGCGCCCTCGTTGAGATCGTAAAAACTCGTCTCGCCGTTCTCCCGTTTGTAGAACGATGTCGCTCCTGATGCGAGCATCTTTTCGATATTCGCAGGAACGGCCTGGCCCTCGGCCTTCATTCGTTCGATGGATTCGACGACGCCTATCGCATCCCACGATTCAAAAACGCCGATCGTCCAGCCAAAGCCCCACTTGATCGCATTGTCGATCTCGACAACCGTATCGGCGATCTCAGGGATGCGGTTGGCTGAATAGCGAAACGTGCGTGACATTGTTTTCCAAAGAAAATCCGCCACACGGTCGTCGCCCCAGACGAGTTTATTGATACGTTTGTCGGTGTCCTCGATAGCCTTTGCCGCATCGAGCGAGGGGAATTTGCTCTTCTGCTGGGGCTTGTATCCGAATGTTTCTAGATCGAGTTCGAGGATCTGGCGATTGCCCTCGGCGTCTTTTGATTTCTTGTAAAATCCACCCTGCGTTTTGTCACCGAGCATCTTTTTCTCGAGCATCGTGTTAATGACGTCGGGCACGAGAAACACATCGCGGTCCTCGTCGTCGGGGACGGCCGGGTAGAGATTTTTATTGACGTGAACCAGCACGTCGAGTCCGACAAGATCCGAAGTGCGGAATGTCGCCGATGACGCATGGCCGATCGCTTTTCCCGTGATCTGGTCGATCTCGGTCGGCGTAAAGCCCATCTCGAGCATCTCGTGAACGGTCGCCATCATTCCGAAAGTGCCGATGCGATTAGCGATAAAGTTCGGCCGGTCCTTTGCCGGAACAACGCCCTTGCCAAGCCGCTGGTCGAGAAAGCCGGATATTTTACACGCGATCTCGCCACTGGTTGCCGTGCCTGGGATCACTTCGACGAGCTTCATGTAGCGCGGCGGATTAAAGAAATGAATGCCGACGAAATGCCGCTTAAAATCGTCCGAAAAGGGGCCGGCGATGGCATCGATCGGAATGCCGCTGGTGTTCGAGGCGATCACGGCCCCCGGCTTGCGGTTCTTTTCGACCTCGGCAAAGAGCTTGTGCTTGATGTCGAGATTCTCGACGACGGCCTCGATCACGAGGTCGCATTCCTTGAGTTTTGCGATGTCGTCGGTGAAGTTGCCCGTCGTGATCAGCCGAGCATTGTCGCCATGCATGAACGGTGCGGGCTTTAGTTTCTTTGCCGCATCGAACAGGGAATTGACGATGCGGTTTCGCACCAGCGACGATTCGAGAGACAGGCCTTTAGCGGCCTCATCCGGTGTGAGCTCGGACGGGGCAATGTCGAGCAGCAACGTCTGAATTCCCGCGTTTGCCAAGTGCGCCGCGATACCAGCTCCCATTGTACCTGCACCGAGCACGGCCGCCATCGCAATAGTCAATTTGCCCTCTCCGGCCGGTTGGCCGTCCTTTAGCGCTGCTGCATTTCCGGTATTTGTCATAAATGATCCATCCAGCAATGAGGTGGCTGGAAACGAAGAAATTATAACTGAATGAATGTTCATTCAGCAAATGGTGAATGGACATGAGCGGTCATATCGGTGATTATTCAACGTAACAAAGATCGCTTTGTTTATGAGCTTGATAAGCTGATGGTCGAGATCTCTGCTCAGGCGGACAGCATGAAAGGGCCGATACCGATAGCCCTTGACGTGTCGGCGTTGGCCTCGCGCGTGCGGTCGGGTGTGCAGCTTTATACTGAGGGCATTTTTGCAGAGCTTTCGCGCCGGCCTGACGAAGTCTCTGTTCGAGCGTTTCACGTTACCAAGCCCTTCAAAAGGTCCGAGTTACACTCCGCCGTTGTCTCCGGCTCGACTGCATACTTGCATCCGTCACTGGCACGGGTCGGTGAGGCGGTTATCACTCATTCGACCGACAATAAGTTCCTCTACAAGCCGCGAAAGATAAATATTGCGACGGTACATGACGTTGCGATCTTTCTGCCGGAGAACGACATTCCGGGATTCACAAGCGCAGCGTTTCGCGAGAAACAACACCGTGTGCTAGAGCGAATGTGTGACAAGGCCGACCACATTATCGCGGTGAGCGAAACGACGAAAAGAGACCTGTCGAGCCTGCTGTCGGTAGAGCCTTCGAGAGTCAGCGTCGTTTATCAGGGCATTGAACCTCCGGCCGTAGAGACCGAGCAAGATAAGGATGCGATCGCCGAATCGGGGCTTCGACCGCAGGGGTATCTGCTTTTTGTAGGTGTGATCTCGATCCGAAAGAACCTGTTGGGTTTGATCCGGGCCTTTGAGCGATCACAAGCTCGGCGTGGCCTAAAGCTTGTGCTTGTGGGGCCGATGTCGATGGGAAGCGAACAGATACGTGCGTGCGGCGAACAACTCGGTTCGTCGGTGGTATTAACGGACTCCGTAAGCCAAACGAGGCTTGCCGCGCTGTATCGTAACGCCGCGGCCTTTGTCTTTCCCACTTATTACGAAGGTTTTGGACGGCCCATTTTAGAGGCGATGTCCTATGGCCTGCCTGTTCTAATTGGTAACCGTGGGGCTGCGCCTGAGATCGCGGGCGGAACGGCCGTAGAGGCCGATCCATTCTCGATCGAGTCAATGGCGGAGGGCATTGATGCCGCGCTCAATGCCGATTTTGATGCTGATGCGGCCCGCTCGCGCGCTGCAGAATTTACGTGGCGACGCTGCGGAGATCAACTTGTACAACTCTATCGAAAGCTAACAGACTAGGGGTTATTCCTCGTTCCTGCGGCGGGCGTTCGGGTAGCTCACGCGAGAACGGGCGAGGCGCGTTTCGAGGGGCATCGCTTTGTAAGCCATCGAGACGGCACCGCCGAATTGGCCCTGAACAAGCGAGACAAAGGAATTCTGAAAAGCACGGAATCGCGGAACGCTGCCGCGCTGGTTGAAGATGACGAACAACAGCCGGCCGTTACGCGTATTGACCTCGCCAGCGAGGGCGCTGACCCCGCCGTCGGTGTTGGCCATTGTGCCGGTCTTGCCGACGACGCTGCCGCGCGAGAAATCGCCATCAAACCGTTCCTCGAGCGTTCCCACGTCAACGCCCGCGACCGGCATGATATCGGCAAAGGTCATCTTGTACCAGGCAAGGTCCTTGCGAAGCGCACGGAGCAGTTTCATCATCGCGTTGGGTGTAACGCGATTGTGGCCCAGCCCGCTGGAGGTCGCAAGCGAAAATTCCTCCGCCGGCACGCCTGCGTTCAGGTGAACAAGCCGCGCAACTGCAAACGGGCCGCCGACAAGATCACCCAGCCGCTCAGAAAGGAAGTTATTCGAATAGCAGAGCGTGGCCTTTAGGATCTCGCGGATCGGCGCCGACTCGTGCGTGAAGAGATGCGTCAGGTTGCTCGCGATCGGCTGGACGTATGCGGCCCCGCCAAAAGTCACGCTCGGCACGCCGCGGACCTGGGCAAACTTACCTGAATACGAAAGGTGATTCAGCCAGACCTTGGTCGCTGCGGGCGTGCGTGCCGAGGCCTCCATCGTCGCATACAAGGCCTGTGCCGAAGTCTGGGGCGACGCCGAGTAGTTCATCGCGAAATTGTCCGTCACGATCAGATCACCGGCAACGGTGAGAATGCCCATTTTATTGAGTTCGTGTGCCAGCGTGACGGCGTGCTGGTAGCCAAATACGGGGTCCTTGCCCGAAACGTAGAGGTTGCCGTTGAGCGTTCCTGTCTGGCGGTCGATCACGCCGTCGGTGTAAACGTTCGTAATAAATCGAAATTCCGGTCCAAACGTCTTTAGAACGGCATAGGCGGTCGCGATCTTGACGTTCGACGCAGGGTTAAAGGCAAGTGCCGCATTGCTCTCAATGACCACACCACCGTCCAGCGATTCGACGAGGACGCCGGAATAACCAGGTATCTGAACCTCGGCAAGGGCAGGGAATGCCGTGCGAATGCTGCTGCCCGGCATTGGAATGGGCACGGCACTGCCGGTCTTTTTGACATATGGCGTTGCCGAAGCCTGCGGCCCCGAAGTTTCCTTCCTGACCTGAATATCCTGCAGCAGCGGCGGACGCTCCTGAGCACTTGCAATGCAGGGCGCAAGCAGGATCGCGGTGACAAGCAGATATCTTATTGTCTCGAAGGCTCTCGTCATGGGTGCTGGTTTCCTTTAGGGCGGGCCATTGCCGATAGCGGCAATGATCTTACTAATATACCAGATTTTCGGCCATCTTGTTCCGCCTTTTGAACCGACAGCATTTTGATCGTGGTTCGGCCGATCAGGATGCCTGGAATCGCCATTGCTTATAGGAGCGATTCGATATTGTTATAGCACAAATTTTGCACGACGGAAAGAGTTTTATTTGCGGTAGTGATCATTCAGGGACAAATGACTTTGCCATGACGATGCGGGTCCCGTCGTCAGTCGGCTCTATCCTGACGTCATCCATCAGCGAACGCATGAGCTTGAGGCCCCATCCGCGACGGTCGTCGTCATTTGCCGCGGCCGCCTGAGTATCTGCGAGCCGTAGGCCGCGATTGGTCACGGTCACCTCGATCCGGCCATTACCGACAGCAAATGTCAGATCGATCTTTCGGTCAGGGCTTAGGCTGTGCTCGGATGCATTGATGCAAGCCTCGACCAGGGCAGTCTTTACCTGATTGATCGCTTTCTGGGGTACGCCGTGCTGTCGTGCGAGGTCTTCCACAGCACGAGCAGCCACCATCTCCGTATCGCCATCCATCGAGATGGTCATCTCACGGCGCTCGACGCCGGATATTTCGGATGCCCCCGAAGGAATAGTTCGGTCTTCGACGAGAGGTTCGGGCGTCGGCGATATTGTCGGAGGCGGCTCCGGCATCGGCATCGGCTCGAGATCAGGGACGGTAACCGGTTTGGCCGCGACCTCAGTATTCAAAAATTCCGCGAGCAGGGCCGCTTGCTTTCGGCTGGAGCCGTAAAAACCTCGCCGCCTCAGCATTTCGATCGCCGCTGCGTCAAAGCCCTCCGGCGCGATGAGCCATATCTTGAAATTCGCAAAATTGCTGTGGATGGCTGCCGCTTCGAGGCGGTCACACCAATATTCGGCGACATCAAGTTTTGCTTCGAGCTTTGAATCGATCTCGGCGGCGAGGACGGCGATCTCCCGGCCATCGTTCTCTAGTCCGATACCGACCGCGGCCCGCTCAGGTTCGGCTATGGCAGCGAACATCGGATAGACCGCCTCGACGGTAGTTACATAAACTATGCGCGGCAGGGCAACCTTGTCATTATCTTCACGAAGCGCCTTGACGATCTTGTCATCGCCCGCACCTTTGAACTCGGCCTTGTATCGTCCATAGTCAAACAAAGCGAGCGTCACCATCTGGCTGTTAAAGCTATCGAGCAGGTCGGCAACACCAATAGCTGCGTCACGCCGATACACTCTCGCCATCTTAGCCGGTGCCTGCTTTATCGCAGTTGTCAACGCTTCTCCGACGACGAGTGCGCGTGACTCACCGCCTTCGAGCCGGGCCCGAGCGCGAACATAGTCTGCGAGGACCGCGTTGGTCGTTTCGAATCTGACGCTCAGGCCCTCGACATCGACGATCTCATGCTGATGCAGGGCGTCCAAACCGGCCTTTTCGATGCCTGCGTGCTTTTGGAAGTATGCGAGCGAAACACGTGCTTCAGGCTGGAGTGCGGCCTCATCAAGCACACGGATCACCCTTGCCTGTACGACGTTATCCGGAATTATCCTGTCGAACAAGTGTCCATAACCGGTGGCAATTCGCCCGCCGAATATCTCATCGACGTAGATCTGCTGGACGCTCTCAAACGTATCGAGGTCGGCCCCGCGTTCGGCCGCAGTCGCAAACAGGCGATGAATGTGCCCCGGCACGCCATCCAGTTCAACTGCGATGAGATCGCGAGACGCGTCAGTCAGCTTGATCCCATTTTTCTGAGCTAGCTTCTCGACCAGTGCGGCCGCGTGATCATACGCCAGCGGCTCTGCCTGCAGCGATGGGAACGGGAAGCGTTCAAAGACAAAACGCCTGTGTCCCGCCAGGACCGATCGGATGCGGGCTCGCGAATAGATATCCCTCAGTTCGCTGATGACCGCTTCGCCGCCGTCCATACTCGCTAACCGATGAATACGGTCGATCATTACGAAGCTGATCGCCCCGTGTCGCGCTGCCCTGATAGGTGCACTTAGGCAATTGCGGATAAAGGACCGGTCATCCGTAAGGCCACCCTCACACGTCTCTGCAAGTCGGTCGATCCAGTAGCCGTCAGCCGGGACCGCAAGTTCAGTAACCTCACACATGTCAGGCGAGGCCGTGATTATCGCCGGGTCGCGCCGCCGAAAGGCTACGGTCTGGCGCAGGAATTCCTGAAGAAATCGGGTGGCCATCGCCCGCACCGTTCGATCGCTATCGGTAATCTCAAAATAGAACGGGATCGGCCCCGATCCGTCAAAAAAGGCACGGTCGTAGGCCTGACGGAGCAGTTCAGACACGCCGGCACCCGGCGCGGCCAACAATGGCAGACACGCATCGCCGGCGGTTCGCGAGATGTGTCCATCGATATGCTCGAGTTCGTCACTGCGGCCGACGAACATATCCGTCGGGCACCCAGCAAGGATCGGGATCGGCCTTTCTGGTCTCATCCGTGTGTCTTCTCCCTCACGCCGTTCTGCAGGCCGTTTGATGTCCGAAATATCTTCACTTGATTGCGCCCCGCTTCCTTCGCCTGATAGAGGGCCTTGTCGGCTGCCGACACCAGATCGACCGACGAGCAAAGCTCCGCTGAGCAGCTTGCGATCCCTATGCTCAATGTGACGCGACGATGCGGAAACTCGGTGTGTTCGACATTGTAACGAATGCGTTCCGCAATGGCAGCGGCCTCCTCGTCGTTCGTCTGCGGCAACAGGATCGAGAATTCTTCTCCACCAAAACGAGCGGCAACATCGGCGGCCCTAACCGTATCGCGAATTACCTGAGCGACGAGCTTAAGGGCATCATCGCCGGCCGGATGGCCGAACGAGTCGTTATAGCCCTTGAAATCATCGACGTCGAGCATCATAAAGCTCATCGGAAAACCGTGACGGTTCGAACGCTTGACCTCTTCAGTAAGGCGTTCCTCGATGTAGCGTCTGTTGAGCATGTCTGTAAGAGGGTCGGTTACCGAAAGCTGTTC
Organism: Chloracidobacterium sp.; assembly: GCA_016715795.1. NCBI lineage: Bacteria > Pseudomonadati > Acidobacteriota > Blastocatellia > Chloracidobacteriales > Chloracidobacteriaceae > Chloracidobacterium > Chloracidobacterium sp. Next base: position 54,555 of record JADJXP010000001.1, on the reverse strand, counting down.
AAACTCGCCTGCCATCTCCTGCAGCAGGGCCCTATCGACAGCAACGCCGATCTGCGGCGCGATCGCGTGAAACAACTCGACGGATTCCTCATCGAAAGGCTGGCCGGTGGCCCTGTCGGTAAAATTCATTACCCCGAGCAGCCGGCCGCCGACGGCGATCGGATAGCTCAGGAACGACGACGTTCTATAACCTCGTTCAGGAACTGGGCCGAGCGAGGTCCGCTCAACGTCCGTCACGACCACGGGCTCGCCGAGCGAGAATACAACCGTCGCAACGCGGGCCCCGGCCTCTTCGTTCGGGTCCGGCTGCTCTCGCGCACCGATGATCGACCTGAGTTTGAGTCCATCAGCCTTTGGATCAAAGATGAGGAGAGATGCACGCTCTGCGCCGAGCATCTCGGCTGCGCTCCTCGTCAGTTCGTGCCATACGTTCTGCGCATCAAGACGGCGCAGGCTCGCTGAGAAACGGCGTTCGCCTGCGGTGAGCCGCTCGCGAAATGCTACGTCGCTCCGCAATCGAAGGATCTCCAGGTGCGGAGCGAGCGTGCGGAATATCCTCCCGATCTGCTTCTTGATGCTCTCATCTGCGATCGGATCGAGCACCGCGGCCGCGGCCAGGATCTCGTCACCGACGGAGATCGGAAATAGGTTCATCAAGCGGGCCGCCGGGCCGCCCTGCTTTGGCCTCTCACCGAGTTCGAGCGGTCTTTCGTCGCGTATCGCTGCAAGTAGTCGCGCATCATCGGAACCGATGCCAAGCCGCACGCGCCGGTCGAGCATCTCGCCGTAAGCAGATATCGTTTCAAGTCGGCCGTCACGGTTGTCAAGCCAGAGCATCGACGAAAAGCCATATCGCCGAGCAAGGAAACTCAGCACAGCATCGATGCCACCCGAATAATCCAATTTTAGGAGCGAGCCAAAGAACGAACGCCACTCGCCGGCCTCAATCACCGCCGAGGCGGGATGTTTCTGCCGTTTTTTCTCCGGTTCGGGAGCCGTCACGGAGCTCGGCGGAGTTTGCCCGGGGCGCAGCCCGACCTCGCGATTGAAACGCTCGACGATGCTCTCGATGCGTTGTGATGCTTCCACGGATCGGGGCTGTTCGTTCGGTATCCGACGCTCAACCAATTGGGCCGCTTGACGGGCCGTTTCCTTGATCTCCTCTTGTGACGAGGCCAGCAGGATGTTCTCGAACAGGTCCGCCGGCGAATATTCGCTCCAGTCGCCGTCGACTGCTCGCATCGTTGCGCGACGATATCTGTCACTTTCGACAAACGCGCGTCCGGCGATCGTCACAAGAGGCCGTTCCGGATCCGCGGGCGGGATCGCGGCGCATTCAAGGCCGGCATGACAGGTGTAGGTGACCGGTCCGCCCACGGCTAGCGTCTCCTCAAGCGCCGTTCCGCAAAAGTCGCGACACTTGCCGATCAGCTTGCCATCGGGATTGAGAACTCGGCAGATCGAATTGTCATTGGCCGAGATGATCTGGCGTCCGCTCGCGTCCACGACGACAATAGCCACGCCGTTATCCACGGCAAGACGTTCGAGTTCGTTCTCGTTGGTGATCTCGCTCAAGGCAGCAATTTTAAGGCCCAGATCAAACAAATCGGCCGATCGCAGCCCGAAGGGCGCCGCCGCAGTTATCCTGAGTTTAGTGAGTTAAACGGTCAATTGTGGGCGATTTTCAATATTTCGTCGAGGTCAATGCCCATTTCGGGCATCCGGTTTCCAATCGCTGTCAATGCTGACGTCAGCGAGCGAAAATGCATCCAGGCCGTTCAGTTCAAAGCCGTGTACATAGGGCTTGACGAGCGCGTAAGAGACTGGAAAATACAACGGGATCACTGTCAGATCATACATAGCCTCGGTCGCGGTGATCAATTTAACAGGGCCATCAGATCGAGGAATATCCGCAACGATCTCGTTGTCAGCAGCGGCCGGCCCGCTTATCGATGACGCATCAGAGGCAGGCCCCGCCTGCTCCGGCCCTGTGACCGGCGCCGGATCCTTTCGGCGTTCCACCGAACCTAAAATGGATGTCAGGCCGGCAAGTTCGTCCGCCGTCGGGAGCACGACGCCACGTCTGATCAGGTCATATCGGCCCTCGGTGCGTGCGGCTGTCATCGCCGCCGTCTCCGTTACGGCTATCTGGGTCTCTATGTTCAGGTGCTGTTTCCACATCTGGGCAATGGTGCGGGCAACACGCTGCTGCATATCATTTCGGTTAACGACAAGTCGGATCGCCGGGAATTCCACACCGTTGGGGAAGCCTGCGGTTTCCAGCAGGCTGCGCGCCCTTTCCGCGTCGAATATCAGCGCATTCCTCTCATCAGGGCCAAGCGGCAGCAGTGTGTTGGCCGGTTCGGTGGCACCCTCGAGTTCGCTGTCGATGAGTTTTCCGCGGTCTATTGCGATAGCGAGGGCCTCGCGCACTCGCCGATCGGAAAACGGCGCATTCTTGAGGTTAACCTCGTAAAGGTTGATCGCGCTGTGCCGCACCTGGCGAAAATCCTCGTATGGCGCCAGCAGCTTCAGGGCAAGGGGCTCGAGCTCAGCATTGGTCACCGCATCGAGCTCACCATGCCGATAGGCATCCAGAGCAGATTCCGCCGTTTCTTTTGCCACAAATCGAACACCATCAAGGTGGACAGCCTCTTTATTCCAGTACGTGTCCGATCTCTCAAGCGTAACGCCATCCTTATTCACGAGAGCTACCCGAAACGGACCGTTAGTGACGATACCGTTATTGATCGCCTCGGTCTCAAAATGCTCACCGCTGCCGTAGACGGGCCGAAATGCGGTACTCGCCACGAGCTTGGGCAAGTCCTTGTCCGGCAGCTTGAGAGTAACCTTGAGGGTTGTATCGTCGACAGCCTCTGCACCGAACAAGACGGGCTTAACGACGGCTGCGGGCTTGCCCGGCGTTGGAGTCGGCTCCGGCTTTACCGCCGTCGTCGTGCGCGGCTGAGAACTGACTGGCGGTAAGGGCACAGGCGTCTGGGCCGCATCAAAATCGGTCGTCCTCAATACCTCACCAGTGCCGATATTGGTGCCGACAATGTTCTGGAAAAGCTCTCTCTGAGGTGCCTTCTCGCCCAGCTTGAGCACTCTCTGCCACGACGCTGCGATGTCGCCGGCCGTCACGCGTTTTCCATTCGTCCAGCGAGCATTCTTGCGAAGTTCAAAGGTCCAAACGCGGTTCTCGTCACTTGCCGTCCATTTCTCAGCAAGTGCCGGCCTGGCATCGAGTGTTCGTCCGTCAAGTTCTGTCAGCCCCTCGTAAACCGCACGGACGAGATCTGTTTCCGGTGCCGCTGCCGCTCGGGCCGGATCGAGACTGCGCGGAACCTTGCCATTACTCCAGCGAAACTCCTGCTTTGCAGGCGCCGGAGCAGCCGCACCATAATACTGTTCGGGTTTCGGTCGTTGTATCTCGGAACAGGAGGCCGCGAGCAGGCAGGCGGCAACAAGGACAGCGAACCGTGTCAGAATGGGTCGGATATTCTCAGGGGCGAACATTCTCTCCCTCTTTAGCGTCGCGCAGCCGCCGCACCAGGGCCACCGTCTGTCGGCGGGTCTCGTCAAAGCCCTTTGACGTGTCGATCAGATAGTCGGCAAAGAGCTTCTTTTCTTCCTGTGGCATCTGGGCGGCGATCCGTCGCTTGGCGTCCGCCTCGCTTAGCCCATCGCGCATCACCAGTCGTTGTAATTGTATCTCAGGCAAACACCACACAACAATTATTCGGTCGAATCGCCGATAGCCGCCCGATTCGATCATGAGGGCCGCATCAACGACCGCAATGCCATCGGGATCGTCGCGCGTTACGCGGCTCAACCATTTGTCCTGAACGGCGAGAACGCGCGGGTGCACGATCGAATTGAGCAACTCGCGCTTTTCCTCATCGGCAAACACAATCGAGCCGACGCGTTTGCGATCAAGCTCGCCCGAATCGGTCAAGACTTCTTTGCCAAACAGCGAGACGATCTCGGCAAGCCCGTCCGTCCCTTTTGCGACAACCTCGCGAGCTGTCTGGTCGGCATCAAGCGTATGGCACCCGAGCTCGCGCATGACCGTGACGACAAACGATTTGCCGACCGCGATCGAGCCTGTGAGACCGAGCTTGAGCACCTAAGCCGCCCTGTTATGACGCTTTGCGAGTTTGTTGACATTGAATTGGGCGATCTCCTCGAGCGTCAGGCCGAGTTCATCGGCACATGCCGAGATGTACCATAGGACATCGCCGAGTTCGTCCTTGAGCCGCCCTCGGATCTCGTCATTGATGATCCCGGCGTGATCGCGCTGTATCTTTTTGACGACATTCGCGACCTCGCCGGCCTCGCCTGCAAGGCCAAGCGTCGGGTATTCGAGATTCGACATGCGTTGGGGATAATGGGCCGTCTGGCTGGCCTCAGACTGATATTCTGCAAAGTTCATAGCTGGATCCCTCGCCTCAATTTCGCGGCCGTGATGGTGTTCTTCATCAACATAGCCACGGTCAACAGGCCGACGCCGCCGGGAACAGGCGTCAGGCTTCCGGCCTTTTCGGCCGCTTCGCGCGGATTTACATCGCCGACGAGCGTCGATCCGCGCTTTTCGATGGCCGCAAGCCGTTTCTCGATCTCATCGTCTGAAAACAATGTCCGCGCTTCCGTAATGTCCGACACGCTGTTGATGCCAACGTCGATCACGGCTGCTCCCTCGCCGATATGCTCGCCGCGAATGAACCCGGCACGCCCGATGGCAGGCGACGAGGATATCAGCCTGCTGCGTGACAGCGGGCAGATCGCGTGTTCGCGAATGGCAGATCGTGACGGTGGCATTCTCCTGCAGCAGAAGCATCGCCATCGGCTTGCCGACGATATTGCTGCGGCCGACGACGACCGCGTGCTTGCCGGCGATCTCGATTTCCGACCGCTTCAGTATCTCGATAACCCCGGCCGGAGTGCAGGGCACTAGCGATTCGCGGCCCTGCATCAGCCGGCCCGAATTGATAGGGTGAAATCCGTCAACGTCCTTCAGCGGATCGATCCTCTCAAGGATCACACGTTCGTCAATATGCTTCGGCAGCGGAAGCTGCACCAGGATGCCGTCAACATCGTTCCTCGAATTCAGTTCATCAACGACGGCTAATATCTCTTCCGATGTCGTATCCGTCGCGAAATGCCGATGCTCCGAGGCCATGCCGAGCTCCTCAGTCGTGCGGACCTTGCTGCCAACATAGACGGCCGAAGCCGGATCGTCACCAACGCGGACCACCGCGAGGCATGGTGTAACATTGTGCACCTCGCGGAGGTCGGCGGCCGCCGCCGCCACCTCAGACTTAATGGCTTCGGCGATCGTCTTTCCACTGAGAATTCTGGCAGGCATATATGTCTTCTGAGCCGATTTTACCGTAACACGGACGAGTTTGTTAAAATCCGATTGATGTATCGCTTCCTGGCCTCGCTGCTTCTCGCCGCCCTGCTCGCGCTGAACGCGGCCCCGCAGCCGAGGGAAGAGCTGCAACGGCCCAACGAACAGTCGATAAGCGCGCCGAATGGCGAGGATATGATAACGCATCTGCGCGACGCCTTTCGTGAGGACACTGCCCGATTTGATTCAGGCAATAGCGGTTATCGTTTAGCACATCTCTCGGACCTTGCCGGCCAGCCGGCCCGTGCCATCGCATGGTTCCATCGTGAGGCCGGGCTTGGCAAGGGCCTGGACGGGTTTGCCTTGGCTCGATCTTCGCGGATCGCGCGTTCGAGCGGCAATCTCCTTCTCGAACGTATCTATCTTGAACAACTCAGGACCATAGGGCCCGACACGGAGTTGGCCCGCGCGTCGTTAGATCGGCTCGCGGAGAACTCTTTGGAACGAAGCGATCCGGCGTCAGCCTCCAGGCTCCTTACTTCAGGTGCAGCGACGTCCATGGCCGACGGCACATATGGGAGCGTGAATCGCAAGCGAACGCTGCTGTTGGCCAAGGCCTATGTTGGCCTTGGCAGAGCAGACGATGCCGTTCGGCTGTTCACCGGTCTGATCGACGACGATCCCCCACCGCAAACGCCCGATGATAGCTCGTATGACGCCGTCAGGGCCCTCGACCAGGCGACCGCCGGCACCGCGACGCAGCTTACACCCGAAGAACACCGCCGCCGCGCAAACATATACCAGTTTCACCGCGACCTGACGCCCGCCAGACGTCATTTTGAAGCATTGGCAGGCATCGATCCCGCATCCGCCGCGGAGGCATATCTCAATATCGGCCGGGGCTACGGCCAGGCCGGTGACTATGGCGAGGCCGTCAAATGGTATGAGCGTTTGCTGGAGCGAAACGGTAACAGCCCTGAGGCCAAGGATGCCCTCCTGAGGCTTGCCGGGGCGTATTCCCGGATCGGCAAGGTCAAGGAGTCGCTGGCCCGTTACCAGAGTTTTATCGATAAGTATCCGTCAGACGCATCGCTCGACCGCGCCTACCTGAACCCGGTCGACCTGCTCAGGGACGATGCCAACGATACGTCAGCGCTCAATTGGTGCGAACGCACGGCAACGGCGTTTCGCGGCAATGCTGCCGAGGCTGTCGCCGTGTTCTCCAAGGCCCGAATCCATGTCAGTCGAGAGGAATGGCAAGACGCCCTCGCGACGCTCGACAGCCTTGCTGTGATGCGTGATCTTGGCGGGACATCGCTCCCCGGCGGGACGAACGCGGAAGAGATCACTTTCCTGCGTGGCGTTATTCTCGAGAAACTCAGCCGTTACGGAGAGGCTATCGACGCCTACCTCTCGATACCGGACGGCCGTGACGAATACCACGGCTGGCGCGCCACGCAGCGGCTCGGTGCGATGTATTCCGCTGAGGCGTCAAGGGCCGCCGCGGGCGAAAAGATCAAAATGCTTGTCGCCGGTCTTCAGGAGAAGGACATTGAGGCCCGACGAAAAAAGGCTGCGGCCCTGTATCGAATGGCAGCCGACAATGAGACACGCGAGAAGGCGCTTGTTGCGCTGAGGACGTCGTTCAAGTTACCGGCGAGATCTCCGTTTACGACGCCGGTCAAGCCCAAGGAGGCCTTCGCGGACAAGACTGTCGAGGCGCTGGTACGTGTCGGGGCCTATTCGGACGCGGCCGTCAGGCTGGCGGCCAAATCAGGCGACCCAGCCAGCGCGGAGGTCTTCGTGCGGGGCGATCGGGCGGACAAGGCCCTTCTTAGCCTCGAACCGCTTTGGGCCAAGGTTCCACCTGATACGCCGCTGGTCTTGATCCCCCGCGACCAGTTGCGGATGCAGTATCCGGCCGTCTATCGCAAGGATCTGCTTGCTGCAGTTGAGAAGAATGGCGTTGACCCGCGCTTGGTCTTGTCGATAATGCGACAGGAGTCGCGCTTCGCTCCGCATGCTTTGTCCGGCGCCGGCGCGCGCGGGCTAATGCAGTTCCTCTCGACAACGGCCACCGAGGTGGAGCGTGAGGTTGATGTGCAGGGCTTTGAGCAAGGCGACCTTTACAGCCCGCAGATCGCGATCCTGTTTGGCTCGCAGCACATCGCTGACCTCTTCAGGCTTTTTCCGGGCCAGCCGGAAGCGGTCGTTGCAGCATACAATGCAGGCAGCGATAATACAAAAAGATGGCTCGCACGCTCGCGCTCAGATGATCCGTCGCGTTACGTCTCAGAGATAATGTTCACGCAGACAAAGGACTATGTTTACCGCGTGATGGCAAACTATCGCATGTATCAAATGCTCTATGACGACAAACTCCAGCCAGTCGGCGATCCGGCAGCTCAGGACAGATAATTTTATGCGTTATATCACCTTCGCCCTTGCCGCTGTATTGTTGACCGCATGCGGCAAAGCTCCTGAGTCTAATTCGTCCGGCGGTTCTCAGAAGCGTTATCCGCTGAAGGGCAAAGTTGTGTCTGTCGACAGGTCTGCAAAAAAGGCAAAGATCGATCACGAAGCGATCGAGGGCTATATGCCGGCGATGGAAATGGAGTTTCCGATACACGAAGACTGGGTATGGGATGAGCTAAGACCCGGAGCTGAGGTCCGTGCCGAACTCGTTGTGGATAACACCGCAAAAGAACCATATTGGCTGGAGAAGATCGGGATCATCGCCCACGCCGGCCCCGACCAGGCCCAGCCGCCGATAAATGACAAGTTTGCCCAAATTGGTAATCCGGTCCCGGACTTCGTGCTCACAAATCAGGACGGCAAACGTATCTCGATAAAGGATTTTAAGGGCAAGGCACTTGCGATCACATTCATTTATGCCCGTTGCCCGCTGCCTGATTACTGCATCAGAATGTCGACGAACTTCAGCGATGTGGCGAATGTTCTGAACAAAGAGCCCGATCCACAGAAATACGCCCTTCTCTCGATCTCATTTGATCCGGAGAATGATACACCGGCGAAGCTGAGGTCCTACGGGCTAGGCTATTTGGGCAAGGGTTCGACCAGCCTTGGCATCTGGCAACTCGCGGTCGGCAAGGATGAGGAAGTGCGAAAGATCGCCGACTTCTTTGGCCTTCGCTACGAGACAGATGCTAACGACAAGACGCAGATAAACCACAGCCTCCGCACCGCGATCATCAGCCCCGATGGCAAGGTCGTCAAGATATTCGCCGGCAACGAGTGGTCGGCCTCCGAACTCCTCAGTGAGCTTCAGACTGCTGTAAAGTAACCGATAACGAGTCCGGATCGACGCTGCGGCCTGCCACCACGGTCCTGATGACATCTCGTGCATTTGAGGAAAACACGAGTGCCGCATGGATATCGTTGACGGGCCTTTGAGCGGAATGTTCCAGCGATACTACCGCGAAGTCGGCCTGTTTCCCGGGTTCAAGCGTGCCGATCTTGGCATCGAGATCGAGGGCGCGGGCGCCACCCAGCGTTGCGGCCTCGAGGGCTTCTCGGGCGGAGATCATTCTGGCCGAGCCCGGGCGATTTCGAGCCGCGAGGGCCGCAAAGCGTGATTCGCCCAGGATGTCGCAGACGTTGTTGCTCGCAACCGAGTCACTGCCGATACCTACCGCGATGCCGGCGTCGAGGAACGCCTCGAATGGCGCCCAGCCGTGACCGAATTTCGCGTTTGATCTTGGGCAGTGCGCAATACGTGCCCTGTTGGCGGCTATGCGTTCGATATCAGGACCGGACGCATACACACAATGGACCAACAAGGGCTTGGCGGCCAACACGCCGAGGCGTTCGAGATACTCGACGGGCGAACACAGCGGGCTCTGCCACTCAAGGCCAAACTTCTCATACACGCCGGCAAAGAAACCGGTCCCCTTTCGCAGCAATTCGTCCTCATGGGCCGATTCCGCCACATGGATCGATAGCGGCACACGCTCGATGATCGAGAACTGAGCGATCATCTCAAACAAAGCAGAACCGACCGTATAGGGCGAGTGCGGTGACAGCCCAACAGTGACCAAGTCCGTTGCATCTACGGCAAGAGCTTCGTATTTGGCAATAAGATTGGCGAGATCGTCCGCCGCTGTCGCGTTGTCCGGCGAGAACTCGGTTTCCTGATAGACTATCCCGCGCAGCCCGGCCCGCTTCAGTGCATTCAGTCCCGCTGGTCCCATACGGCCGATGTCACCGAAACAGGTAACGCCCGCGCGAACTCCCTCGATAGCGCCGGCAAGCGCGGACGCCTCGATATCGCCATCGCTCATCGCTTCGCGCAGGGCCGTCAGCCTCAGAAGCCAGGCCTTGAAATCGTGCTCGACCTCATCGAGTGCGCCGCGCATCGATGTGATCTCAAGATGCGAATGGCAGTTGATAAATCCCGGCAGGATCGCGGCTTCGCCAAAGTCCTCGATCTCGGCTGACGGAAATTGACGGGCAATATCATCTCGCCGCCCTACCGCGGTGATAACATCAGCGTCGAAAGCCACGGCCCCGTCCCGTATAGGCGGCTCGGAAATGGGTATGACGTGATCGGCTGCAATGATCTGCACACGTTATTGTAATACGAGTCAAGGCAAGTTGTGACGGAGGCCTGCGGCCCACGGATCGCTACTCGCGATAGCGTGCGAGTATCGAGACCACGTAATTCTGCGTCGATGCGATACCGATGCGGGACACAAAATCTGTTTCTGAAACGGTTGCCGCGTCGGTATCGCGGGTCCATTCCTCGACACGGCTCGGGCCGGCGTTATATGCGGCCAGCGTCATAGCCGTTTCGGCAGGACGGCCGCGATACGGTTCACGAAGCCGTTCGAGATACCAGCACCCGGCCTGGATATTTCGCTCGGGGTCGCCAATGAATTCGGCAACGTTCTCGGTCGCCTGTCGCTCATATTCACGAAAGCCCGTCCCTCGCGCCCACTCGCGGGCGACCGTCGGGGTGACTTGCATCAACCCGATCTCATCGGCGGCTCCACGCTTCCATGATCGAAAATAGGTTTCCTCGTAGATGATGCTCCAGACAAGGCGCTCATCCAGCCGATAGACACGGGCGTGACGCGAAATGAGATCGTCGTAGCGGTGAACCCAGTAAGGCGGAAAAAAGTAAGCTGCCGAGGCCGCTATCACGGCAAGAAGGATCAGGCACGAGATAATATATCTGACCATACCTAGACCGATGGCGTCAGGGTGTCGGCCGCTACCGGTTCAGCCTTGCCTGCTGAGAGGTGCCGGCTTTCCTCTTCCTTGCTTAGAACCGTGCCGGCCGGCTTCTCGGATCGACGATCCGAACGGACGATCTCAGCGAGAATATGCACGTCGTGCTCGGCCTCGTTCGCCATTTCACGGCGGATATCAAGAAGGGCTTCGAGAAATTTTGGACGGCGATACATACTCACTGTGAACAATTGTTCACCTGTGACAGGGGCTTCGTCAACCGTCTCTATTGAATGGATGGGATCGTCGAGATCTCGCTGAACGGTTCGACCGGTGTTATGGGTCGAAGGTCAGATTGCAGGAATGTTGCCAAGGCGTCGCTGCACATCGGCCTCGCCAACAAGAATCCCTGCCCTGCTTCGCAGCCGAGTTCGGTCAATCGCTGGAGTTGGCCGGGCGTTTCGATCCCTTCGGCTATCACATTTAGTCCCAGGTTGCGGGCCAGTGTAATGATCGCACCGACGATCTCGTCGTTCATGCCTTTGTCGTCGATCATCGAAACGAAAGATCGGTCGATCTTTAGGGCAGAAACGGGAAGCTTCGTTAAGTAACCGAGGTTCGAATAACCCGTGCCAAAATCATCAATGTCGATCTCGATCCCTGTCCGACGCATCTGTCCGATCATCTCGGCTGCTCGATCCTGGTGCTCGAAGAACACTGATTCGGTAATCTCAAGGCAAAGCTTGTCCGGCCGGAAGTTAGTCTCTTCCAATATCTTCTTTATCCGATCGCCAAGTGAGGGCTGCGTAAACTGCCGGCACGAAAGGTTCATGCTGACCGAATATGCCCGACCATCGACGCACAAGGCTCCGATATCGCGGCATGAGCGTCGCAGCACCTGCTCGCAGAGCGGATCGATCAGGCCGATCTCTTCGGCCAGCGGAATGAACTTATTCGGCGAGATGGGCCCGAGCTCCGAGTGGTGCCATCTTGCAAGGGCTTCAAAGCGTATGATGTCACCGGACCTTAGGTCGTATATCGGTTGATACTCGACGGATATCTCTTCGCGTTCGACAGCGCGCCGAAGATCGGTCTCGAGCCGCAGTATCTCCTTGGCCGCGCTGTGCATATTGTCATCGAAGACCTCGTGACGCGCCTTGCCTGCGCGTTTTGCCTGATACATCGCCGTGTCAGCATCGCGCATAACGTCCTCGGCATTCATATGCTTGTCAGATGCGTTAAGGATCCCGATGCTGGCCGAACTATATATCTCATGGCCGTCCAGATTGAACGGAATACTAAATTTGTGCTGTATCCTCTCAGCGATCCGCGTTACTTCCGCCTGATCATAACCGCCTTCGACCAATACCGTGAACTCATCTCCGCCGAGCCGAGCAACCATGTCAGACGGCCTCATGCAATCGCGCAGTCGGGCAGATATTTCTTGCAGCAACTGATCACCGACGAGATGCCCGAGACTGTCATTCACATACTTGAAACGGTCAAGGTCAATGAACAGCACACTCACGCGGTACGCATCTGTCTGCCTCGATCGATCGAGGGCCTCACCCAGCCTGTTCATAAAGAGCTGACGGTTGGGAAGTCCTGTCAGAGCATCATGAGTAGCATCGTACTGCAGCCTCTGCTCGGCCTGTTTTTTGTCCGTAATGTCCTGGATCTGAAAGATGAGATTGGGCTGTTTGGAAAGATCTTCGCTGGCTGGAGAGGCGCTCCATTGGGTCCATACAGTCCGGCCAGTCTTGTGAATGTAGCGTTGCTCCATCTGGCAGTTTGCATGTTTTCCGGCTAGAAGCTCATGTATCTTGACCAACGACATGCCGAGGTCCTCCGGGACCGTGATCGACTGAAAGTCAGTGTCCAGCAGGTCACCTTCCTCGTAGCCAAGTATCTCGGTCAGCGCGTGATTTGCCTTCAGCCAGCGGCCGGTCGGTGAGACCAATGCGATACCTATGGGAGCATGATCGAAGGCGCTGCGAAACCGTGCCTCTGATTCGCGCAATGCCTCGGCCTGAGCCTCATGTATTTTGGCATTACTCTCGGCCTGTTCCGCTTGTGCGATCGATATTTCGACATTCTTCATGTACATCCTGTAGGACAGAAACACGAAGAAAATGATTGGAAAAACAGCAAAGATCGCGCCTATCCCGACCGCGTCGGACAGCTGGATCAGACCGCCCGCCCCGATCGCGCCGACGAAATACGAATAGAAGGTCCAGATGTATTTCGATTTCCATGTTTCCCACAGGGGCACGGCCTTCTGTAATGCATCATAAACCGCCGCCAGCGCCGTATTGACGGCAAACTGCGTCATAGCGATCAACGACAACGCGATCACAAAGCCGGTGAAACTATCCGTTTCTCCGTGCAGGTAGTTTGGTGCATTGAGGCCGGTGACCTGCAATAGACCAACAACCACGTTCGTGGATATGGCAACTACTGATGCGTTAAAGAAAACCGTGATCTTTCGATTGCAGAAACGCCACGACGAAGCGAACGCCTCGACCGCCGAAAGCAGGATCGCAAACTCGCCGCCATATAAGAGCAGTGTCAGAAAAATAAAGACGTCCGACACCGCGATGAAGGACCTAAATCGAGGAATCTGGATCGTGACCCGCGACCCGACAAGGATCGTAAGGGTACTCAGGATCAGAAGATATACATCCAGCCGTTCGAGCGGAAGGCGTACCAGAGCCGCTGTAAGACAGACTAGTCCGACAGCGATCACGGCCATCATGTAACGGCTCGATGATTTTTGCTCGCTCATGGCGTAAGAGTGAGAGATCGGTACGGGAGGCGTTATACGGAAAAGAAAATGCGGGAATCGTCCGTGGCGGGGCAGACTTGCTACCCGTCTATATTATGACGAATACAAACATTTTTGTCTAGCGTTAAATTCTACTAAACAAAGAGCGATACGCAGTTGTCCGTGTGCCGATAGCCTGCTTTTTCAAACGTCCGGTGAGCAGATCTGAATTCGATATTGCTCAACAGGCAGATATTATCTACGCGATCAAGAAGGTGCTCGGTCAATAAGGCGAGGTATTGTGAGCCTACGCCATTGCCTCGGTGATCGGGATGGACGTAGATGCCCTCAAGATATATAACGTCGTCGGTCTCCGCAATGATATCTGCCTTGAATATAAGCTGGTCGCCGGCGGTGACGACAAACACGCGATTCTGCTCTATCCTGCGTGCCACTCGCTTCAGGAAACCGTCGCGGTCCTTGATCATCGGGTCGACGCCGCATTCGATGAACGCAACTTCCGCCTGGGCCTCAGCAACCGCGATGAGGTTGCTCATGTCGGCATTCCGCAGACGCATGTCCGGCTTGCGGACTGCGAACGGAAGAGCGGCCTCGAACAGGCTCTCCACGCAGGTCAGCCGAGGCTTCGTAAGGCCGCCTGTCATATGCTGCCAGAACGCCGAGGCGTCTGTGCCGCTCGACATCACCAGATGGATCGGCGTTTCAGACGTTCGGGCCTGATCCGCAAGGGCCATAAGGGATGCACCCGTGCGAGCTTCGACAAGCGTGGAATGGCCGATCAGAGCAATGCCCTCAAGCTCTCCGGTCGAATTGCGATATCCGTAGAATCTGCCTCGGTTCAACTCGCTTTCGACCCCGTTGTCGTTGATGAAGCTGGTCATCACGACCGTGTGAACGGGTCTGACCCTGAGGAACTCAAGCATCTCTGCTTTGTCCGCGTCGACCAATTCGATCAGCTTGCCGCGGTCGGGGCCGGCAGCGAACGGACTGATCCCGGCTTCGGTCGGAGGGTGCAGATGTAGGGTGGTCTGGCGATCCATTACCTTCTCCATTCTGGTATTGGGTAGTCCTGAAGAAATTCCTACTACATTGACGGCGTATCATCACCGAGGAGCACACTGTCACCAACGAGCACACCATCGCCGACCAGCACGCCATCGCCGACAAGCACCCCGTCACCGACGAGGACACCGTCGCCGACCAATACGCCGTCAGCTACTAAAACCCCGTCACCGACGAGAACGCCATCACCGACCAGAACGCCGTCGCCGACAAGCACGCCATACGACAGGTAGGTTGTGCCGGCATTTAGGGCTAAACCGTTGCTTATCGTCACGTTCCGGTCGATCGAGAGGCCGCCGGTGAAATACGACGCGGTGTTCAGCGTAAATGCTCCGTTGCCAAAGTTTACGCCGGTGCCGATAAGGTTTTCGCGCTTGTAGACACTCTGAAAGTCAGTTACGAGCGAAGGGCCCGAGATCGTCGTGAACTTGCCAACGACGAACTGTGCCCACGGGAATGTGCCGCCGCCGATGGTTGAGTTTGCTGCGGGCAGCGTCGTGCCGGAGGGCACCATGCTCGTGCCCTTTGACATCGCCTGGAAGTCAACATCGGTCTTGAGCAGCTTTGCGAGGCGGACGGCTCCGTCGAGATTGAGCTGGCCGGCGCCTTGCTCGAATGTCTTCGCACCGGCGATCGGCTGGGCCGAATACTGCATCAGCATGCGGACCATGTTGGGCGTGAGATTTGGATTGACCTGGAGCAGCAACGCGGCTGCGCCGGCGACGACGGGAGCTGACATTGACGTGCCGCTCATGTACATCATTGAGTCGTTGTCGTTCGTGGCATCGAGATTGAGTGCCGGGTTCGACTGCGACATTGTGTTGTTGCTCGACTTATACGAGACGAGGCGATTGCCGGGGGCAACAATGTCGGGCTTGATCAGATTGTCATACACGGGCGTGCCGATCGACGTGCGATAGAAGCTGCGTGTCGGCCCGCGCGAACTGTAGGTGGCCATCACATCGTCACCGCGGCCGGCGGTCCCGAGCGAATTGCTTGCGCCGACGGTGATCGCGTAGGGGCTGTTTCCGGGGCTGTGGATCTGGCCATACATTTTCTGGCCCAGCGAATTCTTGCCAAGATTTCCGGCGGCGGCGATCACGACGACGCCGGCCTCGGCGAGCTGCTTGACCTTGAGGCAAACGGGATCGTTGGTGTAAGTATCGACGGCGGTCGTGCCGAGGCTGAGGTTAACGACCTTGATGTTGTAGGTCGAGCGGTTGTCGATTATCCACTGCAGGCCATTGAGAAGCCACGAGGTATTCCCGATCCCCTGATTATTGAGCACCTTGACGCTGATGAGTTTCGCATTTGGGGCAACGCCGCGATAGGCGCCGCTGTTGCGGCTCGCGCTGCCTGAAGCGAGGCCCGCGACGTGCGTTCCGTGGCCGTAAACGTCAGCCGTATCGTTCAGATTGCTGTTAGTAAAGTTGACGTTCGCGACGACGCGCGACGCGTTCAGGTCGTTCTTGAATCCGTTGTGCCCGGCCTGTATGCCGGAATCTACGACCGCGATGCCGATGCCGTCGCCGTTGAGCGTATAAGCGGCCCGGCCCGGAGCAGCGGCCTGCGAGCGCATCGCGGCTGTTCCGGTCGTGTCTTCGACGTGGCCGGTGATGGTGGTCGCTCGATCGGGCGAAATGTAATTGATCGTGCCGCTTGTCGAGAGAGCGTTCAGAGCAGACAGCGGAAGATTGACAACGAGCGTATCGGTCGAGCCGATACGGCCGGTAATGCGTGCCTGTCCGCCGGCGAGTAGCGAGCGAAAGGCAGCGCTGTCAGCGTCCTTGGCCTGTATGATCGTATCAACGCGGGTCTTGCCGCTCGGGTCGGCGGCCAACATGTCGCGCAGGTCGGGCGAGACGTTGTCGCCGCGATAGCCATCCGCATTCCTCATGGAATTGGCTGCGACGGCGCCTGCCGCTTCCTTTCCGGCGATCAGAATGCCTTCAAAGTATCCTGCGACCGCTGCATTTGCCTCGATCCGCTCACCGTAAGCGGCGGCCGAGCTGCCGCCGATCACGGTGAGGTTTCCTTCAGCGACGGAAGCAAAGAATTTTGATTTGACGGCGGCGTCGCCGACAAAGCTTGTGAGGTCATTGACAAAAAGGATGATGCGGCCCTTTGAAGCCGCGGCGTCGGCGACGATCGCATCAATGATCTTGACGGCGTTCTCGGCCGAACCGGCATTTGAGAACAGCGTGTCGGCCTCGACCTTTAGGATCGTGCGGCCGGCAAGCTGGGCGGGCACTCGCCCGGCTGCAATGCGCAGCGCGGCCTGCTCGACAACGGTCTCCTGCACGGCACGGTCCTCGCTGACGATCACCGGCTGGCGAAGTCCGCCGGCGTTCAGCATCTTGATAAGCCGGACCGTCTCGCTCTCAAAGCTCGAGTCCTCACGCAATCTTCCGTCACGGCCAAGCTGCGTCAGGTCGGTGGTGTAGTTTGCCGTAGCGGCCGACATCGCTGCAGGCTTTTCAGCACCACCGCGAAGCGTCTCGACGGCAAATACATTCGAGAGCACGAATGACGCGAGGATAGCAATTGCTGCGAACCGACGCGTCGCTGTGAGATCAAAGGTTGGGGTCTTCATCGTTTTCTGTCGCTCCTAATTCCGGGGCAGAGAATCAACGGCACACAGGTGCCGCCGGCCTCTTATTATCAAGACCCGTGCCAAAGTGCTAACTGTTGATATAATGAGAGTTAGAAGATTCGCGGGCGTGCCGCCGTATCGGTCAATCGGTCAGCCTGACTGAAATCGCGGTCAACGTGACCGAATCAGCGCCGGGCCGGCCGCTGCATACGCGGGATCCGCGATCCTGTATCGCCAAAAGTGCTCCAAAAGTGGAATGTGTATCGACAAAAATGCTCCAAAAGTGCAATTTGTATCGACAAAATCGCGAATTGTATCGACCGTTTCGCCCCTTTTTTCCGTCCCAATCTGCGCCCAAGAGCACCACAGCCAATACATTCCCGGCTATCTCCCAAAACCACAGCCGCACCGCTGTGAATGCGAGAACTCTTGCCCCCTGCAACGCCGCCGTCCACTCAATACCTACGCTGCCCGCGGGAACCGGATTCCGCGTTGGTATCGTGCAGTCAGGAAGGGGCCTTGGCCCCGCCGACTTGAGTGGCCACTCAGGTCAGCGGGGCCGAGGCCCCTTCCCCGCCGCAATCTGTTTTCGGCGCGTATCTTAAGCTGGACCTGCTGTGAAGTGAGTTGGCGGAAGAGTCCCTGAAGGGGACACAGGTAATAGCCCAGGGTTAGGTCCCAGGCCGCAACCCTGGGAACCGTCCCCAAACAGACGCCGACCCTGAAGGGGTCGAACAAGGCCCCTCGGATGTTGCTCCCCTTCAGGGAACGGAGGTCGGGGGCGGACGTTCCCCGGGGTTGTACCCCGGGCTATTATCTGTGTCCCCTTCAGGGACAAGGACCGCCGGGGCCGGACGCTGTCATTCGAGGACATCGGGCACTACCAAAAGGTCATCGTCGCCCTCACCGAGACCGGTCGGCTGATGGGTGAGATCGACGATACCTGGCGGCCCAACGGCGAGACACCAACGCCGGGCCGGCAGGTATTTCAGAGTCTGATCCATGACCGGTAATGCGCAGTCAGGAAGGGGCCTTGGCCCCGCCGGCTTGAGTGGCCACTCAGGTCAGCGGGGCCGAGGCCCCTTCCTGACCTCGATGTGGCCGGACCGCGCAACAATCTTGGCCACCACAAAAACTGTTGTTTTCAAACGGCCAAACAAAGTAAAATGTTCATTCAGAGGCACTAGTCTCACTCTCACTTTCCGTCCACCAAGCCCGCCGTCAATTAAGAACGGCACACCGACAACATCATGAAAAGCCAACTCAATAACTGTCGCAGAGCAACATTAATTCTCCTCTCACTTCTCATCGCCTACGGCGCGGCGATGGGCTCAGGCATCGACACGACATTTACACCACAGATACAGACGACCAGTTTCGGAACGATCGCGATCCAACGACTGGTTTATCTGCCGGACGGGAAGGTGATCGTTGGAGGATCATTCAATACTTACAACGAGTGCTCTGTTGGTCTTTTGATCCGGCTGAATGCCGACGGGACGTTGGACGAGTCTTTTAACAACAACATTCTCACCCAGGGAAATCCTGAAGTGAGGGCAATGCCTGACGGCACAATCCTGTTGCAAGGTAACGGGACGCTGTCGAACGGAATGACATTTTCGGAAGACCAATTGATCAGGCTTACAGCAGACGGTAATTTTGATCCGTCCTTCAACCCGGGGTTCACAGGCAACGTAGATGACATACGGTTCGACGCGAGCGGGCGGATCGTGGTCTACGGCAACCTTCGTATTTCGGTCAACGGTACAACGGTGCAGCGTGCAATTGTCCGGCTTACACCGGATTGGGTCCTCGATCCTACATTCACACCTGTTCCACACCCGACAGAAGGTGGAATCGCTCTTCAGGGAAACAAGATCATCTATGGAATGTATGATGGGGCAGCGCACGTTACACTCCTCCTGCGTATAAACGAGGACGGGTCTCGCGACACGTCGTTTGCATGGACGGTTTATCCACGTAACGGCATGCAGAGGGCTCTGACACAGGCAGACAATAAAATAGTCTTCAGCGTCGATAACAAGATCTTTAGGGTCCACGCCGACGGCGGCATGGACGACAGTTTTCAAACCCCTGTTTTCTCCGGGTCTCAAGACGATATGCGGGCCCTCCCGGATGGGCGGATAGCAGCGGCCTATCACGCTCACACTGGCCCCAGCGGGAGTAGAGTGCATTACCTGCTTCCAAATGGGTCGGCGGATCCGGCATCGCCTTCTTACTTTTACGCGTGGAGTGTTGGACAGACGATGATCCAACCAGATGGCCGAATGATGGTAGGCCAGAGTATTGGGACAGGGAACCTTTTTTTGAGGCTCCTTCCGAGTGGGACCCTCGATCCATCGTTCAATCCCAACGGCGCGGGGCCCCAATGGACTGTCGATGGAAAGGTCCGCACCGTTCATGTGCAAAATGACGGCCGATTGCTGATCGGTGGAGAGTTTGACAAGGTTAACGGGGTATTGATCGCCCGAATGGCCCGACTAAACTCTGACGGAATTCTGGATCCCACATTCAGCCTGAAAACTACCCCGACCGGGAATTACTTTGAGCGTCTGGGCTCTGTATATAACATCCTTCCGCAGACAGATGGACGGATTCTCGTCAGTGGAGACTTTGACTATTGGGTCAACGGCACGCAGCGGTCTGACGTCGTCAGGATCGGACCGAACGGGGAAATTGATGCGTCGTTCAACCTTTCCCACGCCATACGGACACAATTTCCCCAGTCGGGCGGTTACTTGAGCACAAATAAGATTGTCGTCCGTGCCGACGGGAAGCTTCTGGTTGGGGCGACGACTGGCGGTCCCGGTCCGCTCGCTATTCCGACGTTATTAAATCCGGACGGAACGAAGGATACGTCGTTCGATCCGAACCTTTTTCCCACTGCCAACCAGACCTCTGCGCACGACATCGCGCTCGTCGATGGAGGAAGAATACTTGTTTCGGGCAGATTCTCGATCGGAAACATCAACGGCAACGTCGCCGGAGGGTATCTTGCGCGCCTCAATCCTGACGGAACTCGCGACCCTGCGTTCACCATGTATCAGGCGAATAATATTTTCGCCGTAGCCCGACTCGCCCCGTTGTCGGGCGGCGAAACCCTTATGGTTCGTTGGGTCCATCCCTCGAGCGATGTTGTAAAACTCGATCCAAGCGGTGGGATCGATAATTCGTTCCATACTGGTAGTGGTGCGAATGGCAGGATCAATTCGATCGAGGTGCTCGCAAATGGCCAGATCCTGATCGCCGGATCGTTTTCGACGTATAACGGGCAGCCGAGGCAGAACATTGCCTTACTGAACGCAGACGGGACATTGGCGGAAGGACCCGGAAGGACGAACAAGGAAGTGTTTGCGACTGAACTCGACCGCAGCGGCCGGCTGCTGATCGGCGGTGAGTTCACGTCAGCGGCGAGCGGCAGTCAGCAGGTTAGCGTGCGTCATCTGGCGAGATTCAATGCGCTCGTATCGACGCCGAGGACGACGCCGTTCGATTATGACGGGGACGGCAGGTCGGATGTGTCTGTCTATCGTCCGTCAACCGGGATGTGGTATTTACAGAACTCGACAGCAGGATTTAGCGCGGTGCGCTTCGGTGTGACAACCGACAAGATCGCACCTGCCGATTACGACGGCGACGGTAAGACAGATATCGCGGTCTTCAGGCCGTCGGACGGCGGATGGAGCGTAATTAACAGTTCAACGGGCATACCAATGCATCGCTCGTTCGGCAACGACGAGGATGTTCCTGTACCGGCCGACTATGACGGCGACGGCAAGGCGGACATTTGCGTATTTCGCGCATCGCAGGGAGTGTGGTATCGACAGAACAGTTCCGACGGGGCGACCGTCGCAATGCGGTTTGGCCAGAGCGGCGACGTTCCGGCGGTTGGCGATTTTGACGGTGACGGTAAAGCCGACATCGGCATCTGGCGTCCGTCGCAGGGCGAGTGGTACTACGCCCGGAGTTCGGACGGTACCGCGAGAGGCGAGAGTTTCGGCACCGACGGCGATACGGCGGTCCCGGCAGACTACGACGGCGACGGACGGGCCGACATTGCCGTTTACCGGCCTTCGACAAGCACGTGGCATTTCCGTAACAGCTCGAACGGGACATATCGCTCGATCGTCCTTGTCAATGCGACCGGCATCCCGACACCCGCCGACTACGACGGTGACGGCAAAGCGGATGCCGCCGTTTTCCGCTCCGTCGACGGAATGTGGCACAGGCAAAACAGCTCAAACAGCAGCTATACAAACGTCCAATGGGGCCTGAACGGCGATACGCCGACGCCCGGACGATGACCGTTGAGAGCGGGATTCGGTGCTATCGCTTGTACCCAAAAAGGGTGTAATATGTCGGCATGAACGGAACGCTTGAGAGTATCGAACATGCGGCTCGCGGACTTGCTGTCCACGAGAGAGCGCAGTTGGCGCACAGCCTGCTGAAAGGTCTGGACGAGAGCGACGCCGACGAGCCCGCCATCGAGTCATTATGGGCAACAGAGGCGGAGGACCGGCTTGATGCCTATCAAAACGGTGAGATCGTATCTTCGCCTCTGGACGAAGTTATCGACAGGGTAAGGTCCCGGATCGGGGAATGATCGTCCGATTTCTCTCGATTGCAGAGGAGGAATTCGCAGACGCTGCCGAATTCTATGAAGAACAGTCGCCGGGTTTGGGCGGCATCTTTATAGAGCAGATCAAGGAGGCCGTGGAGTACCTCAGGCGAAACCCATTTGCGGGAGTCTTGATCGATAAGCGTGTGCGTAAGGCCGTTACAACAAAATTCCCCTACAATGTCGTTTATTTTCCGTCTGCCTCCGAGCTGGTGATCCTCGCGATAGCCCATCACAAGCGGGAGCCGCTCTATTGGCGGGATCGCATTGAAGGATTGCAAGGATAGTTGTGCGGTTGCGAGGCCTTGGCCCCGCCGGGCTTGAGCGGCCACTCAGGTCAGCGGGGCCGAGGCCCCTTCCTGACCTGCCATTTTGTTTTCGGCACGTATCTAAGCTGGACCTGCTGTTGAGTGAGTTGGCGGAAGAGTCCCTGAAGGGGACACAGATAATAGCCCAGGGTCAGGCCGAAGGCCGCAACCCTGGGAACCGTCCCCAAACAGACGCCGACCCTGAAGGGGTCGAACAAGGCCCCTCGGATGTTGCTCCCCTTCAGGGAGCGGAGGTCGGCGGCGGACGTTCCCCGGGGTTGCACCCCGGGCTATTATCTGTTTCCCCTTCAGGGACAAGGACCGCCGGGGCCGGACGCTGTCATTCGAGGACATCGGGCACTACCAAAAGATCATCGTCGCCCTGACCGAGACCGCCCGGCTGATGGGTGAGATCGATGAGATCGATATTCTTACCAAATAGCCACTGTCCGATCATTCCTGTGTCGCGTAGCGACGGTTGACTGTAGCCGTTGGCTTCAGCCCACGGTAGTTTGATCGGAATGCCTGCGTCGCGGAGCGACGGTTGAACATTCGGCACGCATTTTTCAATTGTCGCTGACGCGACAAATATCGCTCTCATTGCTATCCGTGGGTTGAAACCCACGGCTACAATCACGTGGCCGCTACGCGGCCCAAGAAGCGGCAATGAACGGCGGAACGAAGCACTTGACGCTGCCGATTCCTGCTTGCTATGATGCCCGTGTGTTGCATCATTGCGACATTAACATATAATCTACACATAAGGAGAAACCATCATGATCGATCATTGGGAAGAATTTGAGGGCGGGCCGGGACAGAAGGCGGGCGCGGGGCTGCACGTTTCGTTGAATCGCAAGGGGCAGATATTTGTTAATAAGAACGTGCTCGACGCGATCGGGGGGCCTGAGGCGGTGGTGCTGCTCTTTGACAAGGTAAATTCGCGCATCGGGATCAGGCCCGTGCGCGCGGCTGCCCCGAACGCATTCCCGCTCAAGCCGCGAAATGCGGCCGCCTCGCGAATGATACAGGCCAGCACATTTTGCCGTAACTACGGCATCCGCGTCGAGGGCACGGTCGCATTTCAGGGCATAAAGATCGACAACCAGGGACTGCTGATGCTCGACCTAAGGCGAACCTCGCGCGTGAGCCGCGTCAGATAAGGGTAGCTTCGGCGGCTTGCCGCCGCCTAATGTTTCGGCGGCGGCAAGCCGCACGTGAATACAGCGGATCGGAGGAGCAAGCTCCTCCGCAAATAGAGCGGCAAGCCGCAACCGATCACCCGCTTCTGGCGTGTGGCTAAATATTAAGGATATCGACCAGTTCCTGGACGGCGGCGGCTGATTTGTGGAGCGCGGTGCGTTCGTCGTTTGAGAGCGAGATCTCGATGATCTGCTCGACGCCGTTCTTGCCGAGTTTTACGGGGACGCCGACGAAAAGATTGCTGACGCCGTATTCGCCCTCGAGAAAGACGGCACAGGGCAGGATCTTTTTCTTGTCCTTGAGGATCGCCTCGGCCATCTCGACGGCACCGAGCGACGGAGCATAAAAGGCCGAACCGGTCTTGAGCAGACCGACGATCTCAGCGCCGCCATTGGCGGTGCGTTCAACGATCGCGTCGATCGTCTCTTTCGGCAATAGCTCGGTGATCGGGATGCCGGCGCAGGTCGAATAACGCGGCAGCGGCACCATCGTGTCGCCGTGTCCGCCAAGCACGAACGCCGTGACATTCTCGACCGAGACGTTCAGTGCTTCGGCTAGGAAGCAGCGCATGCGGGCGGCGTCCAGAACGCCGGCCATACCCATCACGCGGTTCTTAGGGAAGCCCGAGCGGCGAAACGCGACCTGCGTCATCGCGTCGAGCGGATTCGAGACGACGATGATGAATGCATTTGGCGAGTATTTCGCCACCTCATCCGTCACGGCGCCGACGATGTCGCTGTTGGTCTTGAGCAGATCGTCGCGGCTCATGCCCGGCTTGCGGGGCAATCCGGCCGTGATGATGACGACGTCAGAATCTTTTGTTTCCTCGTAAGAGTTCGCACCGACGAGCCGGACGTCAAAACCGTCGATCGGCGCCGCCTGTGCCAGATCGAGCGATTTGCCCTGCGGCGTGCCCTCGACAATATCGACCAGCACGACATCCGCCAACTCTTTGCTCGCGATCCAATGAGCAGCCGTCGCGCCGACATTTCCCGCACCGACGACCGTAACCTTATTCCTTCCTGCAGCCATTATTAAACCTTCCTGTGTTGAGATAGTCGTATTAAATAAAAGGGTATTTTGTCACAGTTCAAGGCGAACGGCAAAAAGCAGGACCGTTAGGGAGGCAGATCAGTTTGTTGCCATCGGAGATGGCATCAGCGTGTAGCCCAGTCCGCTAGGACTGGGAAGGTGACCAAACAGGCACAAAGCCCGTGTAACGGGTGACAGGCATCGGCATCTCTCTGCCGCTATCTACGATAGCTCGCGAATCTGTATCCACACCTTCCCAGGTCACTTGCCCTGGGCTACATGCTTACGCCATCTCCGATGGCTGTTTGCCTTGCCATCTCGGCTTGCAAGACGCTTCCACGCCGTGACCGCCGAGAAATAGAATTCGCACGAAAACATCAACGTAGAGAAAAAGCCCGACGCGCTCTCCCCTTCACGTCGGGCTTTCTCTTGAATGGCCGATCGGTTCTCGCCAACGGCCAAACTTTATGCCTTTATCGGGCCCGAACAATCGGGCCTGTCCACTTAGCGTCAGCAATGCTCGTGCCACGCCTTGCGTGTGCCACACAAGCGGCCGAAACCATCTCTTTTGAGGGCTTTTCTTTCCGACGCGTTGCATTCGGCACCAAACTTTTCTGCCCGTTTGGTCAACAGTTGCACGATATCGGGCACTATTGCAGGATCGGATGGCCGCCGCCGCGGCTGTGGTCGAGCGTGGCATTGAACCGCCGCCGGTCGTTGTGATAGAGCACGAGATGCTCGCCCTCGTAGCGGACGACGTTTGAGATGCGGTCGAGCTGCTTGGTATGTTCGGCTATGACGAAGGCATTCTTGTCCGTCGAGATCACCATGCCGGCGGCATAGATGTATCCTCCCTGATCGTAAACGCTCCCCGCGTATTGCGCCGCGCCGACGGCGATGTCAGGCGAATACTGGCCCTGGCTGTCACGCTTGCGGTCGGCACGGGCGATGTAGATGGAGTAATCGGAATAGTCTAACTGCTTGTGATAACCATTCTTCCTCGCAACGGCAAAAAGGTCTTCGAGGCCGGTGTCGATAGCCTTTAGGACGGCTTTTGACGGCCGTGAGACCGCATAGACCTTTGCGCCTTTTGGCGTGGTGATCGTGACGGTAAAGCGGTCGCCCGTGATTCGCTGGGCGTCAGAGAGCACGCGGCGATCCTGCGCAAGATTCGCAGGCGGCGTCGAGAGGAAACAGATCGCGGCGATGACGGCGGAAATTATGGCGTTCCTTTTCATAGCACTTCTCCCGAAACGCATTACCGCAAACGCCGTGCCGCACATGGTGCTGAGGGCGGGAATCGAACCCGCATGGCCCTGAGGCCGCAGGATTTTAAGTCCTGTGCGTCTACCAGTTCCGCCACCCCAGCACGAATGCAATTATAGAATGCACAATGCACAATGCACAGTCGTCATTTGGCATTCTGCATTGTGCATTGTGTACTGAAAACGTATATTGAGAACAAATATGGACCAATACCTTTGGATCCTGTGGCTGGTGCTGGGCGTGGGATTGATCATCGCAGAGATGTTCACGATGGGCTTTGTGCTGTTCTGGTTTGGTGTCGGCGCCGCGGCGGCCGCCCTGACAGGCTTAATGGGCGGAGGATTTCTGCTCCAATTTCTTGTTTTTGCCGGCGTCTCTATCGGCCTGACGGTGATGTCGCGCACCATATTTGCCCGTTACTTCTCTCACAGCGAACGCGACCGCATGAAAACCGGCTTCGACGCCCTGCCCGGAAAGGTCGGAACGGTCACAACCGCCAGCAAAGGAGCGCTGAATGAGGGCGCGGTCAAGGTCTATGGCTCGGTCTGGACCGCATTTCCGACCGATGACGAAGACCCGCTCAAAGAGGGTGAAAAGGTCGAGGTCGTCGAGGTAAAGGGTTCGTCCGTTTATGTCCGACGAGTGACCAAAGACCTGCCGTCGTGGCGAGGATAAACCGCCGTGCCTGCGCTAAAGTATCTATCATGAACAACACTGAAAGACAGAACGCGATCGACACATTGAACAAGATCCTCGAACTCGAACTGGCCGGCGTAGTTCGCTATACGCATTACAGCCTGATGGTCTTTGGCTATAACCGAATCCCGATCGTCTCGTGGCTAAAGGGAAATGCGGACGAATCAATGGGCCATGCGCACAAGGCAGGTGAATTCGTCACGATGCTTGGCGGCCATCCGAGCCTCAAGATCGGCCCACTGCTCGAGACCGAGAAGCACGACATCGGCGACATCCTGCGCGAAAGCCTCGACCACGAGCGCACAACGCTGAATGCCTATTACGAACTGCTGTCGATCACCGAAGGCGTGTCTGTCGCCCTCGAGGAATATGCCCGCGAGATGATCCTGCTCGAGGAGATCCATCTCGACGAGGTCAACAAGATGCTGAGAAAGCCGGGCGAGATCGCGCCCTTTGATGAGTAAGGGCCGCGTCATAACAGAAACAGAGCGGCTGATCATTCGTGAGATGACCACGGATGACGCCGCCTTTGTGCTGGCACTCATCAACACGCCAAAATTTCACCGCTACATCGCCGACCGAGGCGTCCGTACCGTCGAGGAGGCCAAGCCGTATATCGAGGAGCGATTCCTTGCCAATTATCGCCAGCATGGTTATTCGATGTATGCCGTGTGCCTCAAAGACGGAACGCCGATCGGCAATTGCGGCTTTGTCCGACGCGACACGCTGCCGGGGCCGGACATCGGTTTTGCATTCCTGCCCGAATACGAGCGGCAAGGTTACGGTTTTGAATCTTCGCAGGCGTTGCTGCGATACGGGCGTGAGGGGCTTGGATTCACCGAGGTCTTCGCGATCACGTCACTCGATAATGATGCCTCGGTCCGGCTGCTGGAGAAGCTCGGCTTCTGCTTCCGGGAGATCATCGCGAGCGATGACGAGCAGCTAAAACTGTTTCACATGCCGCTGTCCTGACACGATTCCTGCTAAAATAGCCGCCGATGAGATACGGCATGATCGCCGGGAACGGACAGTTCCCATTTCTGGTTGCCGAGGGCGCCCGCCGCGCCGGCGCCTCGCTCGCCGTCGCAGCGATCAGGGAAGAAACTGACCCTCGGATCGAGGCCGAGGCCGACGTCGTGACCTGGGTCGGCATTGGGCAGTTGGGCAAGATGCTGTCGTTCTTTAAGAAGCATGGCGTCGAAAAGGTAATAATGGCCGGCCAGGTCAAGCATGTGCAGATATTCTCAGGCGCCATGCCCGACGTGCGAATGGTCAAGATGCTCTGGAATCTGCCGCGCCGCAACACTGACGCCCTGATCGGCGGCGTCGCCGCAGAACTCGCCAAAGAAGGTATCGAATTGATCGATTCGACATTTTTTATTCGTGACCAACTCGCGCCCGAAGGCTCGCTTACCCGCCGGTCGCCTGACAAGAGCGAACGCGAGAATATCGATTACGGCCTTCACATCGCGGCCGGAATAGCGGGTCTCGATCTCGGCCAGACGATCGTCGTGCGTTCGCGAGCGTGCGTTGCCATTGAGGCAATGGAGGGCACCGATGCCGCCATTCGGCGTGCGGGCGATCTGGCCAAAGGCAAGCTGACGGTAGTCAAGGTCGCAAAGCCCGATCAGGACATGCGTTTTGACGTGCCCGTCGTCGGAGTTCCCACCGTCGAGGCCATGATCGAGGCCGGAGCAACATGCCTATCGATAACGGCGGGCAAGACGCTGATTTTTGATCGCGAAGCGATGCTGGCCCTCGCGGATTCGAGAAAGATCGCCATCCTCGGCACTCCTGTGTGAAACAATGCGTTCTCCGGCGGCGTATCACTCACTTGCCAGACAGGAGAAAAATGAGA
This sequence comes from Chloracidobacterium sp., assembly GCA_016715795.1. Taxonomy (NCBI): domain Bacteria; kingdom Pseudomonadati; phylum Acidobacteriota; class Blastocatellia; order Chloracidobacteriales; family Chloracidobacteriaceae; genus Chloracidobacterium; species Chloracidobacterium sp. The sequence continues at coordinate 26,573 of JADJXP010000001.1, read as the reverse complement.
AGAACCTTATCCGCCTTGCTGCTGTTAGCGGCATTTGTCTTTCAATCCTTAGCCCAGGCACCGGTTGTCCGCGTAACATCAGCCGAACGCAAGATCGCCGAGGGCGTGACCGCCAAGCAGATCAGCGAATATCTGCATTTCGTCGCGTCAGACGAGATGGAGGGCCGCGACACGCCGTCGCGGGGCCTCGACCTGACAGCGAAATTCATCGCGATGAACCTGAGCCGATGGGGCTTTAAGCCCGCGGGCGATAACGGTACTTTTTTTCAGAAGATCGCTCTGCGAAGCGAGGTGGTCGATCCGGCCGCTAACACGCTATCGATCGGCGGCCAGCCGCTGAAGTATTTTCAGGATTTTTACCGAACGAGTGGAAATACGACCGTTGACGCCCCGCTCGTCTATGTGCGGCATGGCTGGATGGTCAAGGCCAAGGGCATCGACGCCTACGAAGGCGTTGATGTCAAAGGCAAGATCGTCGTCATTTACGGCGAAGGACGGTCACGGCCGGATCGTCCCACGAACCCGCCAAAGGGCGTGACCGACGACGACCTAAATGGCGTCAAAGGCACGGATTGGGCCGATCCGATCACGTATGCCGAGGCGCATGGCGCTGTCGGTATGATCCTTATCGCATCACCCCAGATACAGGGATTTTGGCCCCAGCTTCGCAACTTTATCGGCCGCGGCTCTACATTTCCGGAGAAACTTCGCGATACGCCAACCAATAAAGCTGGTCTGCCGTCGATGCTCGTTTCAGCGTCGGTCGCCGACACGATCTTTTCCGGAGAGACTGCCGGAAAGGACTCGGCGACCTCGTTCGCGCTGAACAAGACCGCATCGATGACAACGGCCGGGAAGGTCGAAACGAAATGGACGCAGAATGTCGCCGCCGTCTGGGAGGGCCGCGACCCTAAGTTAAAGGACGAGATGGTGGCGATCGGCGCGCATTACGACCACGTCGGGATCAATCCCAACGTGCCCGGCGACGATAAGATCTTTAACGGTGCTGATGATGACGGCTCCGGAACGACGGCCGTGCTGAGCATTGCCGAGGCCCTTGCTAAGACTCGGCTCAGGCCGAGACGGTCAATTTTGTTTGTTTGGCATTGCGGCGAGGAAAAAGGCTTGTGGGGCAGCGAATACTTTAATAAGTTTCCGACAGTCGATATTAAACAGGTCGTCGCTCAGCTGAATGTTGATATGATCGGCCGCAGCAAGAAGCCCGGCGACACTAATCCGAAGAACAAGGACCTCTCAGGTGAAAGCGAGATCTACGTGATCGGCAAAGACATGATGAGTTCGGCCCTGGGCACGGTCGTTGACCAAACGAACAAGTCGTATCTGGGGCTCGGCTACAACACGCGCTACGACGACCCGAAGGATCCCGAACGGTTCTTTTTCCGCTCGGACCATTTTAACTATGCGCTGAACGGAATTCCTGTGACATTTTGGTTTGACGGCGTTCACGAGGACTATCACGGCGTCGGCGATCACGCTGACAAGATCGATTACCAGAAAATGGAAAAGGTCACGCGGACCATTCTGCTCACATTATGGGAGCTCGCCGATCTCAAGCAGCGTCCTGCGGTGGACAAAACGCTTCCGCCGGAATTGACCGAACGTTAAGCGGCGTCAACTGACCGACAAGAGGCCGGCGGCGGTTACGCTGCCGGCTTTTTATTTTTCGCGCTTCCCGGGCTTGACCAGCATCTGACGATAGGCTTCGGACTTGCTCAGACCAAACTCTTTCGCGACCTTCTTGAGTGCCGTCTTTGGATCAAGCCCCTCTTTCTCCAAGGCTCTGATCCGTTTTGCGAGCGACTTAGGTTCACCCTGCACGACACGCTCCGCCTTCTGCCGATCGATCAACAGGACGATCTCGCCCTTGACCTTGCTGTCGGCATAACGCGTCGCGAGCTGAGACAGCGATCCGCGGACGACCTCTTCATGCATTTTTGTAAGTTCACGGGCGATGACGGCCCGGCGGTCGCCGAGGACATCGGCACAATCTACGAGCGATCTGGCCAATCGATGAGGAGCTTCGTAGAAGATCAGCGTCGCCGGCAATTCGCTGACAGCCTCGAGACGTTTGCGGCGTTCAGACCGTTTTGACGGCAGGAACCCGCCGAAGAACAGCGAATCCGTGGCAAGCCCCGAAACCACAGCCGCACTAACGAACGCCGCCGGGCCCGGTACGGCAATAACTGAGGCCCCGATCTCGATCGCACGCCCGACGATGCGAAAACCAGGGTCGTTTATGCCGGGCGTGCCTGCGTCCGAAACGACGGCTATCGAGGCACCCGCGAGCAAACGGTCGGCAAGCTCCTCGGCACGCTCGTGCTCATTGTGTTCGTGGTAACTGACCATGCGGTTCGAGATACGCAGGTGGTTCAGTAGATTGCCCGTGCGCCGCGTATCTTCGCATGCGATCAGATCTACGGTGCGCGGACGTCGAGAGCTCGCAGGGTAATATCCTGCAGATTGCCGATAGGCGTCGCGACGAGGTAAAGCGTTCCGGGCACGGGACTAGGTTAGTTTTATTTACGACAACTCGCAATCCGGACAGCGGCCAGGCAAACAAAAAGGCCCGTATCTCGCGACACGGGCCAAAACGAAAATTGGGAGGTCTATCAGATCAGAACGGCCACCAGTTCGGCAGGTTATTGTTCCCGTTGTTACGGCCGTTGCCCCATCCACCGTTGCGGCGGCCACGATTGTTGTTGTAGCCGTACGCGTTCCCGAGCGTATTCAGGTCATACTGGATCGAGTTCCAAAGCTGGCTCAGGTTACCGTTCAGCCTGAGCCGGGCCATCTGTCGATCGACCTGCCGGCCGAGGTCGAGTACGCGGCGGATCTCGCCATTATTCTGGCGATTTCTGCCCGAATTCAGTTGATCGACGGCGTTGTCAAAATCGCGAACGGTATCCATGATGCGGTCCTCGCGATCGGTTCCGTCATAACGGCTGCGGTCGAGCGAACGGTCCATCTGGCGTTCAAATTGGCTGGACTTTCTCTTGAGGTCTCTGATCGTGGAGCTCAAATTGCCATAGCCGCCGTACTGGCCGTTACCATAACCGCCATTGCCCCAGCCGCCGTATTGTCCGTTGCCATAGCGGCCATTGCGGTTGTAATCGTCGTCGTCATTACGCCACTGTGCCGAAGCGATGGCCGGCAAGCTCAGGATCATCAAGGTAAATGCCATTAACCCGATAATTCTCTTAACTTTGTTCATTGTTTTCTCCCTTTTAGTAAAACTAGGCAATGATCTGGCCATTGCTCACCTGTCGTATGGCAAAGGGCGTGCCAAAGTGCTACTCGATCTCGCACTCAGAGCTAAAGCGTGTATTTAGAGCAGGTTACAATCCTATTGACCAGCCGACGGGCCGATAGTTCGTCACAAAGTCGGTCTGGCCTAGACCAAATGGTGAGTTAATGCGGCAGATGGTTTTTGGTGCTCCCGGCCAGGGCGTTCGCGGCACATATGCGGCCGCCTGAGACCGTGCGGCCCGAAAGGCCATTTAGCTTATCACCGCTCTCGAGGAGGCGCTCTCGAAGGGCCTTTACCGAGATACGCGGCTCATTGGCGATGATCAGGGCTGCGACGCCTGAGACATACGGCGTCGCCATCGAGGTGCCGGACGCTTCACGATAGCCGTTGTTGAGCCAGGTCGAGAGAATGTCCTTGCCCGGAGCGGCCACATGAACGGTCTTGCCGCCAAAATTTGAGAATGACGCGAGTGCGTCGTTGCGGTCGAGCGCCGCCACGCTGAGGACATTCGGCAGGTCGTAGTTGGACGGGAAATGGCCACGCTTGTCATTGTCCGAGCCATCGTTTCCGGCCGCGGCAACGAACAGGATGCCGGCATCGCCTGCCGCGCGGATCGTATCTTCGAGAGCCTTTGACCTCGAGCGCGAACCCCAGCTCGCGCTGATGACGCGGACGTTCACGCCCGCTTTCTTGCGGTCGATAGCGTAATTGATCGCCGCTATCGCATCGTCGGTCGAGCCAAAACCGCCGCGGCCGAGGAACTTGAGCGGCATGATCTTGACCTTCCAATTAATGCCCGTGACGCCGAGCCCATTGTCGCCCTCGGCACCGATGATGCCTGCGCAATGAGTGCCGTGGCCGTTGTCATCCATCGGGTCCGAGGCCTGGTCTGTGCCATTGTAGCCATGCAGATCGTTGAATTGCCCCAGTTCGTCATCGACATAAGCGGGCATATTTGACGGCCGCATCCACATATTTTCCCGCAGGTCCTCGTGCGTGTAATCGACGCCCGTGTCGAGCACTGCTACGACAACCTCTTCGCTGCCGGTCGTGGTCTGCCAGGCTTCTAACGCGTCAATGTCGGCGCGGCGCGTGCCGCCGTCGGCACCGGTGTTATTCAACGCCCACTGCTCGATGAACATCGGATCGTTCGGGCTGTTTTTGCCTGTCTCACGATGAACGAGGTCACGCGGGCTTTCCTTAACGATCGGATCGTCGAGCTTGATCCTGATATTTGGCTCGGCGTAGGCTACCAGATCATCCATGGCGGCATACTGCCGGGCAACCTCCGCAGCATCTGCGTTATCCAGGTCGTCGATAACTGTCAATCCGGCAACGGATTCGATCTCGTCATTGAGCCGGTCATTATTTGCTGATGCGACAGCGCGAATGCGATCAAGCGTAACGCCCGGCTTGAAACGCACCAGCACCTCCGGGACACCGGTTTTCCTCGCCGGTAGAGCCTTGGTCTGTGGCGGCGTCGGCACCGCCAGGGTCGCACGCCAACGTTCGATCTGGCCAAGCACGGCTGCGAATACAACCAAAACCACCGCCAGCGTGACGTGTATCCAAATATTATTGCGATTCATGATACTGCTCCCGAAAGTTCAGCGTAAACTCTTATTCTACGACGTAATTTGCGCCCTCAAAGTTGTGCAGCCGAAGCTGATATTTATCGCCCCGATACTCAAACTTCCGCCCGGCTGCTTCGAGGCCGATCTGCCAACCGCTCGATATCATCTGTGCCGCCATCTCATCCGCCGCAGGGGCACCGAGCGATGCGTCGGGAAAGTCTTTATCGGTAACGCCGGCCAGTGTCACCTCGGTGGCCCCAATACCTAAACGCGCGGCGAGGTCATTTTTTGCACGTTCGACGGCAGATTCGCGGGTAAAATTCATAGCTTGATCTTGCGTTTGTTTACGAACTTGAGTCAACGAAAGTTCGCCGCCGGGAGAGGTTTCTGGTTATTTCGACGATCGCCGGGACGATGAACGTAGCACACGCGACGCCTAGGATCAGACCTGTAAAAAAACGCGACGCTTGCGTATTCTCCCAAATTCCAAAGAAAGTGAGCGACCAGTCGATGCCGATGGGAATGAGAGCGAGGAAGAGCCAAACCTTTGGTAGCGGTTCGATCTCGTCAATGCGGCGCCACAGCGGATAAATGACAAAGCCGAGCAGAATGCCAAAATAGACGCCGAAGCAGCGCGAGCAGACCGCGAACTGTTCGCCTGCGATATGAACGGAACGCTCAGGGATTTGGTGACAGAGAAAACGAAAGAATGTGTAAAGCGGCGAGGCGACGGCGTCGACGGCATTCGCTTTTGCGACCGGTGCCAAGACGATCAAGAGCACCCAGACCACGACCACTGAGAGACCGACGGCCCACGCCCGCCACGCCTGTCGGCGAAATCGGGACGAGATCTCGACCGGGATGTACTCGACAGGGCGCTGCACGCCTACTAACTTAACATTATCTAGGCCGCCCGTCTCACTCGGGCAGAAGGCCTGGACTTGTAGATGACCTGCAGGAGATGCGCGGCTCCGCCGCTCTATTTGCGGAGGAGCTTGCTCCTCCGAACATCTGTAAACTCAATCGCGGCTTGCCGCTGCCACGCGTTCGGTGGCGGCAAGCCGCGCAGACCACGGCGGACGAACGGAGCAGCAAGCTGCTCCGCAAATAGGGCGGCAAGCCGCGGGACTACTTTACAGCGCGGAGCTTCGGGCTGGCGGCCTCGCCTTCGATGCCCATGGAACGTTCGGTCTCAAGTATGTGCTGGGTTGTCTGGATGACCGTATCCGGGTTTAGTGAGATCGAGTTGATGCCTCGTTGAACGAGGAAGTCAGCGAACTCAGGATAATCGGACGGTGCCTGGCCGCAGATGCCGATCTTCTTGCCGTTTTGCACGGCCGCGTCAATCGCCATCGCGACCATCTTCTCGACGGCGCCGTTCCGTTCGTCAAACAGGTGTGCGACCATCTCGCTGTCGCGGTCGAGTCCGAGGGCAAGCTGAGTGAGGTCATTAGAGCCTATCGAGTAGCCGTCAAAGACCTTGAGAAATTCATCGGCAAAAACGACGTTCGACGGCAGTTCGCACATCGCATATATCTCAAGCTCGTTCTCGCCCTGGACGAGGCCATACTCGGCCATCAGTGCGATCACCTTTTCGCCCTCCTCGACCGTTCGGCAGAATGGGATCATCGGCTTGATATTGGTCAGGCCCATATCCTCGCGGGCCCGGAGCAGCGCCTGGCATTCAAGCTTAAAGCCTGCACGATAGCGGTCGTCGTAATATCGCGACGCGCCGCGGAATCCGATCATCGGATTTTCTTCCTCGGGCTCAAACTCGCCGCCGCCAATGAGCATTGCATACTCGTTCGATTTGAAATCCGACATGCGGACGATCACCGGTTTCGGATAGAACGCTGCCGCGATCCGGCCGACGCCTTCGGCCAGGCTCCGGACAAAGAACTCTTTCGGATCCTCTTCGAGGATGCGTTCAGCGATCAGATCGATGGTCCTGCGGTCGCGAAGATTGGGATAATTCACTAACGCCATCGGATGAATGCCTATGTGGTTGTTGATGATGAATTCGAGCCTCGCGAGGCCGACGCCGTCGTTTGGCAGCCGCGAAACGGCGAAGGCGTTGTCGGGATCGCCTACATTCATCATTATCTGCGTCCGTGGAGCACCGTGTCGTCGATCCTCTGCTTTTCGACCTTAAAGTCGATCTTGCCGTAATAGATGTTGCCCCGCTCGCCCTCGGCACACGAGACGGTTACCGGAGCCCCATTCTTGATCTGCTCAGTCGCGTTGCCGGTGCCGACGATACACGGAATGCCGAGTTCGCGGCTGATGATCGCGCTGTGACACGTCCGGCCGCCGCGGTCGGTGACGATGGCTGACGCTCGCTTCATTATGGGTTCCCACGCCGGATCGGTCATCGAGGTCACGAGGATCTCACCTTCCTGAAACGTGTTGAGCTTAGACGGATCGAGCAGGACGTGCGCCGTGCCGTGGCCGATCTTCTCGCCGACCGCTACGCCGGATGCGAGAGGTGCACCGTGTGTGCCGGTCAGCTTGTATTTTTCAATAAAATTATCTTTTCGCTGAGCATGGACGGTCTCAGGACGAGCCTGGAGAATAAAGAGCTCACCGGTGATGCCGTCCTTCGCCCATTCGATATCCATCGGCTGCGAATGGCCGGCACGCTTTGAATAATGGTCCTCGATGGCGCAAGCCCACTGGGCAAGCTGCAGCACCTCAAAGCCCGCGAGGCAGAAACGCTTTCGCTGGCTCTCGACAACGTCGCGCACCGCAGTGCCCACGCCGTCGTCGTTAAAGACCATCTTGACCTCTTTCACGCCCAGCTTTCGCGTGACGATCGGGCGGAAGCCCAGCTACGCACCATCGGCTGGATACCGATCGACAACGCCACATCAAAATGGTCAAAGCCCTTTGCGGTGCGATACGAGATAGCACGATCTGTCCACAGGCTGGCATAGCACTGGTGGCACGCCTCGATAAGGCGGGCCTCGCCACGGACGTTGAGGATCGTGTCCTGCTGGCCTGCAAAGGATGCGTCCGGCAGGTCTTCGGCCGTGGCGGACGAGCGCACCGCAACCTCACAGTTCTTCTTACCGGAACGCTTGCCCAGGCGGTGGTACGACTCGATTATTGCCGCCTCGACATCCTTTGGAAAGGGCGTCTCGAGCATCAGCCGCCGGGCTTCCGCTCCGACACGCGCAAGCTCATCGAGATCGTTGATATCGAGACCCTTGAGCAGGGCCTTTAGACGCTTTCGCAGATCATTGGTCTCGAGCAGCAGATTGTAAGCATGGCTCGTCGTCGAAAAGCCGTCAACGGCCCGCACACCCTGCGTCGTCAGCTCACGAAACAATTCACCGAGGCTCGCGCACTTGCCTCCAACGAGCGCGACATCATCGGCGCTCACCTCTGAGAGGTCCAGAACGTATGGTTTTGCTTCTGCCATATTGTCAGGCCGCGGCCGCGGCAAATTCAGCTTTTGCGGTATAATATTCTTCCGGAAGGTCGCCGGTATCCTCGCGGACGAACCGCATTTGTTTCGGCTTGAGCGTTGCGATCAGCTCCCGCCGGCTTTTGGTCTGCATCGGTTTGCCTATGTAGATCTTACCGGCATTTGCCAAGCGTTTTTCGCTCATCATGCCGGAGAACATCATCAACGGATATGTAAAATTCGGACCGTTGAGACGCCGCAGCTTGTAGAGCCACATACCGATCGAACCGATCCGCCACGCCGTCGGCCCCCACCAACTATACTGTCCCGGCCGCAGGTTCATCTTCCAGCACTTCATCATGAGCTGCCACTGCAACGGGGTGAGTTGGCGCGTCTGTGTGACGCCGCGTTCCATCTCCATACGCGTGTCATGCAGCGGCGTGAAGATCGACGGTATTAAAAACGCAAAAAGCCCGCGGCGTTCCATTTCATAGATAAGGTCGAGCGTAGCCATGTTGTCCTCGTCCGTCTCCTCCGGATTGCCGACGATCAGGGTCATCGCGGGGAACCAGTTGTTCTCATTAAGCACTCGCAGGCCCTCAAGCACAACGCTTGGCCAATCGTCAATTGCAAACGGCACAGCCTTCGACGTCATCACTTTCTTTGCCATCCGGACCGAACCGGTCTCGAGGCCGATAAGCGGAGCGAGGGCCTTCTTCTCCGGATGTGAGCTGAGATACGGGAAATGGATCGGGCTCTTGGGCAGCAACAGTCGTGAAAGCTCCCTGATCAGAACCGGATCGACCACGGACGGAGCGACCGTAGCATGGCTAAGGACGTGCTGCTCAACGCCCGGCGTGTTGACGACCTCACCGTAGAGGTCGAGCAGAGCTTCGCGGTTTGGAAAATAGAACGGTGTCTCCGTATGCACTTGGCCCCAGATGAACATATCCTCCGTCGCCAGGCTGATCTGTTTGTTGCCCTCGCGAACGTTAGCTCGGACAGCGTCCATGATCTTGTCCTTAGGAAGGTCGATCTGCGGATTCAGGTCAGGTAAGCAAAATTTACACCTGCGGCCGCAGCCCGTGGTCATCTCGACGACGCCAAATGTGGTCCGCGTGTCGGGAAAGAGGATCGCATCGCGATCCTGCGGATGCACGACCGTTACCTCTTTCGGCAGTTCTTCGCCATCGATCGCTTTGGCAAACAGGTCAAGCGTGTCCTGCGATTCACTGCGGCCCTCGACGATGCAATCTATGCCGAGCTCATCGTAAAGGTCCGTTTGAATGATCTGCCATCCGCCTGACCCGCCAACGATCACCTTGAAATTATCCCGATATGGGCTTGCCTTGATCTTTGCGAATAGCTGCCGCGAATAATATGAATTTATCGGCATCTTTGACGAGCCAAAGATCGAGGTATAAACGCCGGCCGCGAACGTTACACCGAGCGGATTGTGCGTTGAAACGGCAATGACGCGGGTCTTAGGCCCGACGAATCTATCGAGATCATCCGGATAGCATGCGACGATATCATCCTTTGAATAGACACGTTCGAGCGACCTCTCAACAAGTCGGACACCGGCAGGCATGTACCTGGCAGATCCGTCGGCGTAATGCTCGACCTCACGCCATTTAGGATACTTGCGGTTAATGATGCCTTCCATCCAGATCGGCAGAGAGGCCATTGCCATCTGGATGAAATACCCGGCGTGATCGATCGCTTCGGTAAGTGGTGCCGTCAGGACGATCAGCTTTCCGCCGACGCTAGGGGCGCGGTTGGAGCCAACTGCTCCGCCATAGGCAACGTCATCGTCGGCAACGTGCTCACCCATCTTGCCCTCAAATCCTTGCTAGAATCGAATCACCGCATCAGGCCCGCCCTCGACATGGACCGTATCCACGAATCGAATGCTCTTGCTGTCTGTCGTCATCACGACAGAATGTGTCCGTTTGCCCGACCCAAAGAAGCGGACACCGCGCAGCAGGGCGCCGTCAGTCACGCCCGTTGCCGCGAAGATGACCTTCTTGCCGGGAGCCAGATCATCGGTGTCATACACCTTGTTAGCGTCCGTAATGCCCATTTCCCGAAGCCGGGACATGACCTGCTCGACCGGCGGAACCTTTGATCGGTCAACGCCGAGCCGGTCGGGATCGAATACGAGCTTGGCCTGGATCTCGCCGTTCAGGCATTTCATCGCAGCGGCTGTGATGACGCCTTCGGGTGCGCCTCCGATGCCCATCAGGGCGTGGATATTCGTGCCCGCAACGGCCGCCGAGATGCCTGCGGAGAGGTCGCCGTCGGATATAAGCCGTATTCGTGCCCCCGAACCCCGCACCTCATCGATGAGCTGTTTGTGGCGCAACGGTCGAGCACGATCACCGTCAGATCGTCGATATCGCGGCCGAGGCGTCGGGCGATGTTCTTGAGGTTGTCCTCAACGGGAGCCTCGATATCGACGGCGCCGCGGCACGAGGGGCCCACGACGATCTTGTCCATGTAGATGTCCGGCGCATAGAGCAGGCCCCCGCGCTCGGCGGCCGCGAGGACAGCTATCGCATTGTTTGCACCGAGCGCGCACAGATTTGTGCCCTCGAGCGGATCGACCGCTATGTCAACCTCGGGGAAATCGGCTCTTGACTCCTCAGAAAAGATGCCGCCGCCGACCTCTTCACCGATGTAGAGCATCGGGGCCTCGTCGCGTTCGCCCTCGCCAATGACGATGCGGCCGCGCATCGGGACGGTATCCATTACCTCGCGCATGGCCTCGACGGCCACATGGTCGGAATACTTCCGGTCGCCCTGGCCCATCGTCTTGGCGGATTCGATGGCCGCGGCCTCAGTTACACGCAGAAAATCAAGTGAAAGGTCTCGTTCAGCTTTGATGGTTTTCATCGGACTCCGTGACAATAGAAAATTTTTGATTTTTTGAGCAAACTGAGGGTAGTTTACCACTTGTTAACAGGTTGCGGAAGCCCGACCCGCAGTGAGGGTGAAATACCTGACGTGAGCGTGTCACCCTTGCTCACGCTGGGCTTCTGCAAGGTGATTTGACATCGCAGGCCGTGAATATTACGGTTTTAATTTATTGTAACTCCTCGAGAGGAAGCCCTAATGACCTACATAGTCACCACACCCTGCATTGACTGCAAATACACTGACTGCGCCGCCGTCTGCCCGGTCGAGGCCTTTCACGAAACTCCGGACCGGCTGTTGATCAATCCCGATAACTGCATCGATTGCGATGCCTGCCTGCCGGAGTGCCCCGTAGAGGCGATCTTTTCGGACATGTCCTATCCACCCGAATACGCGGAATGGCTCGATAAAAATGCCGAGGCTGAAAATTATCCGATCATCTCAACCAAGGTCCCGGCACTGATGGGCCCAAAATGCGAGGGCCCGCCCGAATAAGGAAGGAAGCCGCAACCACGCTTATGAAAGTAGCTATTAGCCGTAAGCTATTAGCTACTTTGTCAACCTGCCGCAGAAAAACATTGCAAAACGGAACACGAGAGTGTTTAGATGTATAGTTATCGCATCAACCTGGCAGTTCTCAGGGTCGAATGTCTATGTTCGATACGACAACTAACACCACCGGCAGCAGACCGCAAACGAACGTCGACTGGCGGATGAAAGTGCTCGTCCTGTTTGGGACGAGGCCTGAGGCGATAAAGCTGGCGCCCGTCATACACGCATTGCGATGGAAATTCTTCCAGACGATCGTGGTCTGCTCGAGCCAGCATAAGGGGCTGCTGCAGCCATTCCTCGAGAGCCTCGCGATCGATGTTGACTTCGACCTCGGCGTGATGAAGCGCAATCAGACGCCGACCGAGGTCTGTTCGCGCGTCATGGCAAAGCTCGACAAGATCATCGCTGCGGAACAGCCGGATCTGATCCTCGTGCAGGGCGATACAACCACGACGCTTGCGGGCGCACTTGCGGGATTCTACCGGCGCATACCGGTAGGCCATGTCGAGGCCAGGTAACGGTCGGGTAACCTGATGAGCCCGTTTCCTGAGAAATGAACCGGCGCGTCGTATCACAGATCGCGGCGTTCCACTTTGCCGCAACCGAAAAGAACCGGCGAAATCTGCTCGACGAGGGCGTGACGACGGAAAAGATTTACGTAACGGGTAATCCTGTTGTTGATGCGCTCAAGCATATGCTCAAGTATCTCAAGGTCTCGCCGGAGATCGCAGGCCTGATCGATCAAACCAAGGGCCTCAAACGCCTGCTGCTCACGACGCATCGCCGCGAGAGCTTTGGCGAGACCATGACCGCGAATCTCAAGGTCATTCGCGACTTTGTCGATAGCCACAAGGACGTCTGCCGGTTCTTTCCCGTCCACCCCAAATCCCAATGTGAAAGGCGTCGCCAAGGAGATACTCGGCCGCCGCGAACGCATCCATCTGCTGGAGCCGCTCGACTATTCGGACTTTCTGGCAATAATGAAGGCCTCCTGGCTGATCGTTTCCGATTCAGGCGGAGTTCAGGAGGAAGCTCCGAGCCTCGGCAAGCCGCTCCTCGTGCTTCGCGAGAATACCGAAAGGCCCGAGGCGATACGGGCGGGTGTCGCAAAGCTGGCAGGCACCAGCCCCGGAACGCTAAAGCAGATGCTCGACGAGAATCACGCAGTGGACAGCTGGATCAGATCGGTCAAGGAGGTCGCCAACCCGTTTGGCGACGGGCGTTCGGCCCAGCGGATCGTAAAGATCATCGAGGAAAACTTGCCACCAAGACCGGCGGTCCGTTACTCGCAGCAAACACTTTTTTAGGATTTTTCCCAATTATACCTTTTCTTACCCTGGCCCGCCAAGTTAAGGCCGCGCAAAGAGGGTTATTCAACCTCTCGTCACGATCCGACTATGACGATCGAGACAAACCCCGACGACACCTGCTCACCGTCCTGGTCGAGGACTATTTCCACGTTGGAGCGTTTGAGAACCCTCATCCAGCAGCGAAACTGGTCCATTTTTGAACCGCGATACGAGCAGAACACGCTCAAAACGCTCGACTTGCTCGACCGGTACGATACACGGGCAACGTTCTTTGTGCTCGGCTGGATCGCAGAACATAACCCCGCACTTGTGCGAGATCGCGACCGCGGCCACGAGGTCGCCAGCCGCGGATACTATCATCGAAGCCCGCGAAATCTGACGCCAAACGAGTTTCGCGAGGACCTCCGACGAACCGAACGCGGTCATCGAGGACGCAACCGGCCAGAAAGTGATCGGCTACCGCGCCGCTGAGAAACTCGCATTCGATAAGAGCGGCTGGGTGCTCGACACGCTGGCCAGCGAAGGATTTATTTACGACGCGTCATTCCTGCCCACATCCAAGACCGAAAAAGCGAAGCGCTTCGCCCATCAGATCGACACAGGCGATGGCACGATATGGGAGTTTCCCTATTCAGCCGCCGACCTTGGTGTCGGGATGTTGCCGATCTCAGGCGGCAACTACCTCAGGCAACTGCCTTACACGCTTATGCGCAAAGCGGTCAGGAACTGGCACAACAGTCAGGATGACCCGTTTGTCTTTTATTTCCATGTATGGGAGCTCGACCCTGAACAGCCTCGGATATCGGCAGCGACAAGACTCAACCGCATCCGCCATTATCGCAAGCTCGACAAGATGGAATGGATAGTCGCAGAAAATCTCGCCCTTTATGATTGCAGCGGCGTAGCTGACTATCTTGGCGTCAAGGAAGACATTCGTTCGACGACAGTGCCCACGGCCTCGCTGACAACAGCCGTCGAAGCTGAGGTGTGCGCACCGCGCGAACTGAGGCCCGTTTCGATCGTCATTCCGTGCTACAACGAGCAGGAATCCTTGCCCTACCTTGCAAAAACGCTCACGTCTGTCGAAAAGCGGCTGAATAAGATCGGATTTAGGTCGGAGCTGATCTTTGTCGATGACAACAGCCAGGACGACACGGTCAACGTAATGCATTCGCTCTTTGGAGAGCGGGAGAATGTCACGATCGTTCAGCACGAGACCAATAAGGGCGTCGCCGGCGGCATCATGACCGGCATCCGCGCGGCCAAGACCGAGTTCGTCTGCGCGATCGACTGCGATTGCACATTTGACCCGCACGAACTCGCCCGGATGATTCCGCTGATGACGGATGACGTCGATATGGTGACGGCCTCGCCGTATCACAAGGACGGCGGCGTACAGAACGTGCCCGGCTGGCGGCTTCTGCTCTCAAAGGGTGCATCCGTTCTCTACCGCCGCGTACTGCGCACCAAGATCGCCTCCTACACAGCCTGTTTCCGCGTATATCGCCGCAGTGCGATGGTCAACGTAAATCCAACGGCCCCGGGCTTTCACGGCGTTCCCGAGATGCTCGGGCTGCTCGATCTGGAAGGCGGCAAGATCGTTGAATTTCCCACCGTTCTGGCCGTTCGGCTCTTTGGTGCCTCGAAAATGAACACGCTCAAAACGATCGTCGGCACCGTCAAGCTGCTTTCTCGGCTTGCAATGCTCCGCATCTTTGGGAAATCCGCTCCGATTGAACCTTCTTTAACCCCAGCAGAGCTAAGCCCGGCCTCGGACAAGCTCCGCAAATAAAAACTCCGGCAGATGTGCCGATCGAACGGGGTAAGCCGGCATATCGTTTTGATATGCGGTCCACACCGCGACGGCCTCCATCAGATCCGGCTTACTCAAAAATGCAAAAAGGATCGCAATCGTCGGCTCGGGTTTTCTCGGCATGACGCTGGCAATGCGTTACGCAGACGCGGGGGCGGACGTAACTCTCTTTGAATCCGCGCCCGAGATCGGCGGCCTCGCCTCGGTCTGGGAGATCGGCGGCATCGTCTGGGACAAGCATTATCATGTAATCCTTGCGTCTGACCGGCACACGCGAAACCTTATCGAAGAGATCGGGCTCGGCGATGAACTGCGATGGATCGAGACGAAAACGGGTTTCTATACCGACGGCGAACTGCTGTCAATGTCGAACACGGAAGGTTTCTCACATTTCCCGCTATCGGCCTGATCGACAGGCTGCGCCTCGGGGGCAACGATCTTTTATGCGTCGAAAGTAAAGAATTGGCGACGGCTTGAGAGACTATCGGTCGAGAAGTGGCTGACACGCTGGTCGGGCCGTAAGACGTTCGAAAAGATCTGGAAGCCGCTCCTCAAAGCCAAGCTCGGCGACGCTTACAAGGAAACAGCCGCATCATTCATCTGGGCATCGATCCAGCGAATGTACTCAGCCCGCAACTCGGGCATGAAGCGCGAAATGTTCGGTTACGTTCGCGGCGGCTATGCCCGCGTGCTCGAGCGCTTTGGCGAAGTCCTGCTCGATAAGGGTGTCGAGATACGGCTTAACTCGCGCGTCGAATCGATAGAACGGCTCGCAAGCGGCAAGGTTCGCATTTCAACAAAAGCCGCCCGGCGTAATGGCGACGTAAAGCCCAATATCGTCCGGCAGCCGACAAAATATGCAAATTTCCAGGCCGCAGCGGCTGTCGCTCCCGGATTCTCAGGGGCGTTTATCGCGGAACCGCAGATGAACATCGGCGCGGTCGTGCGCTTTCCCGATGATCGTTCGGTCACGGAATATGACCGCGTCATCATGACCTGCCCGTCAAACACCGCCGAAAAGGTGCTCGAGGGCCTCGACCCTGTGGAAAGGCGCAAACTTCGCAGCATCCGATATCAGGGCATCGTCTGCGCTTCGGTAATGCTGAAGCGTTCGCTATCGGACTATTATGTTACCAATATTACCGACGACACGCCGTTCACGGGCATTATCGAGATGTCGCGATCGTCGATAAAGAAGAATTCAACCGTAACGCGCTCGTCTACCTGCCGAGGTATATCGCGCCTGACCACGAGTTGTTTGACAGGACCGACGACGAGATCGAGGAGTATTTCCTCGACGCGCTTGGGCAGATGTATCCGCACTTTGACCGTTCGGACGTCGTTGCCTTCAAGATCTCTCGTGTTCGTCAGGTCTTCCCGATCCCGGTCGTTGATTATTCGACACGGTTGGCTGAAATGAGTCATCGGTGGACGGCGTGCACATCGTGAATTCGTCGCATATCGTCAATGGAACGCTGAATATCAATGAGACAGTGCAACTCGCCGAGCGTTTTTTCCGCGACGACACTAACCTGAACCAATGAAGCAGATCGCGAGCCTATCACTCGACCTCGATAATCAGTGGTCTTATATGAAGACGCACGGTGATGCGGGCTGGGAATCGTTCCCATCATATCTCGATATTGCGGTGCCGCGAATTCTCGCGTTCCTGAAAGAACGCGGTCTTAGAGGCGGCCTTGGAGAGTGTTTGCGATGCGGCCGGTGGGATTTCGCGGGCCAGGCTTTAGCCTGTCTCCAACTGTCATTGACGTTCTCGGAACTCGCGGATATGAGTATGACTGCTCGACTCTGCCGACCTATTTTGCTCCGGTCGCTCGTGCCCATTTACTTTCTGAGGTCTCCGTCGATGAAGCGCCGACGAACGCGAAAAGCTCAAGAAACTGTTTGGCAAGTTCTCAGACGGCTTTCAGACGCTGAAGCCGCACCTTGTCGGGGCAGCAGGACGAAACATGGTCGAGATACCGGTCACCACATTTCCCGTAGTTAAAACGCCCGTCCACGCGACGTATCTACACTACCTTTCCGCGTTCTCCGGTCCGCTAGCGAAAGCATATTGGAGATCGGCTCTTGCCGCATGCAATCTGACCGACGTTCAGCCATCGATGCTGCTGCACCCGCTCGATTTTCTGAGCGGCGATGACGTTCCGGAACTCAAGTTCTTTCCCGGAATGAACGTGCCAACGAACCGAAAACTCGAACTCATGGATAGCGTGATCGCGTCTTACGCAGCGAAGTTCGAAATTGTCAATATGCGCGAGCACGCCGACTGCTTTCGCAAGAACGCTCTCGCCGCGGTTCCGCAGACCGAGGTTGTGCTGTAAGGTTCGGTTGTGTTTGAAATGGAACGCCTTTCAAACCTCCTTCGCGCCGACCGGTACTCGACGACCGGTTTCCTCCTCTGCCTCGGCTTTCTCTTTCTTGTAACCGCCTCGTTTCACGCGCGGCCCGTTCCATTTGGCAACGAGTTCATTTATCTAATGCGGCTGGCGCCCTACGCGCCGGCGAACGACTGGTCATTTGCCCACGCCGCGGACGAACATTGGCTCTTTAACTTCATTTTCAGTATCCCGCAAAGCTCGTCCCGCTCGAAGTCATGGGCTGGGCCGGACGGATCTCTCGTCTGGATACTCTGCCTCACAGGACTGATCCGGCTCGGTCAGAACTGGGAAGGTCCCATATTGGTCGATCGCCTTTGCGGTCTCGTTTTGGTTGGCCATAGGCCAGGCCGTCGTCAATGCGGAGTGGATGATCGGCAGCTTTGAAGCTAAGACGGTCGCTTACGCATGCCTGCTGTTCGCCCTGAACGATATTGCAGGTAGAAAGCTGACGCGCGGATCGATACTGCTTGGACTCTCATTCAGTTTCCATCCCGCAGTCGGCCTCTGGGTCATTCCGGCGGTCGGCATCGCTCTGCTTGCCGAACGTGTGGCATTGCGCGACGCAGCCAAGGTGGCCGGCCTCACGCTGCTCTTCGCATTGCCCGGCATCATCCCACTGATCGGTGACCGACTGGAAGCGCAGCCTGCGAGCTACGCAGATTGGCAGTTCATCGTCCTCAAGCACATGCCCTTTCATTTCGACCCGTTCTATTTCTCGACGCTAGGAATGGCCGTTTTGGGGCTAATGCTGATCTTCAACATTATTGCGCTGCGAGGTTCTGAAAGGTTCGAATTGCGTTTCCTGCGCAGTTTTCAGATCGCAATTGCAGGCTTCTTTTTCCTTGGGATCCTATTGAGGGCATTCGAATTCTACCCATTGCTGAGTCTCATGCCGATGCGGCTGTTCCCGATACTGACGCCGCTATTCTTTATCTTCTCGGCGGTCTATTTTGTTCGGAAGCTGAATGGCCTGGCGAAGAAAGCCGTCGCCCTCGCTTGTGTCCTCGTCATTCTCGGCCTTCTCGAGCCGTTTGATGAGGGAATCGGACGACTACGCGAGTTAAAGGCGAGTTGGATCGCCAAACCCACCGACCTCGATGTCTCATTGAAGTGGATCGCAGCCAACACGCCGCCCGATACGGTCATTCTCGCGGCTCCGCTGGGCCGGAATTCTGGTATCTTTCACAACGCTCGCAGCCCGTCTCGTACATGTACCCAAGGTATGACCGCTTGTCAGAATGGCGGGCACGGATCGCTGACCTGATCGCAAACGCACCGATCACCGACCGGGCGAGTTCGAGCAAGGAGATCGAAACGGCATTTGCCAATCTATCGGCCGCGCAGATCGAGGAATTGCAGCAAAAGTATGCGACGGCGTATCTCGTTAGCACTACGGACTATTCCTTCCCGGTCGCATTTCGGACCGACACCTACAAGGTCTATCAGCTGCCGCAAGCTCACCAGTGATAGTTCCCAAATAACTGCATGCCGAGGGCCTGAGCAAAAATGAGCGTTGCGAGCTGCCTGCGCTCCTGCGCACCTGCATCCGAGTCCTGAAGATAATAAGCGACCGGGAACAGCAAAAAAGGATATAGGAACATGCACGCCCGGGCCGTCTCGCCCGTCCGAAACGCCCCCGACGCGAGCATTGCCCCAAACGTCCCGCATCCTAGAAGTGTGAGGATGAGGTGAGGCCGTTCGCGCAAGTTTGTAAGACCTCGAAAGAATAGGATCAGAAGAAGCGGCCCGAGGAAAAAGACTATCTCGGCTATGTCCTCGATCCGAGTGAAGAGATAGTTCACAGGCTCGACAAGGAGCATGAACCCACGCGGATTCTCAAAGGCCGACGCCGTCCTAAATGCCCGCACTGCGTCATAGCCGGTGAACCAAGACAACAAAACGTGGAATGCAATAACGCCGCAGACCAGAACGGCTGAACGCTTCAGGCTGCGTTTTACGAGCAGTTCAAAACCAACCAATACCGGAAGAATGAACAGGCTGACAAACGTCATAAAGAACGAGGTCGATACCAACGCCGTTGCTGCAGCTATCGAGCCGCGCGATCGGCAAAGCAAAGAAATACAGCGCCGCGATCAATATCGACGCGATCAGGGCGTCAGCGTCGCAAGATAATAGATCTGTATGACAGGAAGAAATGCAAAAAGCGCCGCGACATAGCGGGCCGTATCGTCATCGACCGCGGCGGCCATCAAGCGGTGGACAAAATACAGGCTCACGGGAAGGGCGATCAGCATTATTGTGATCGCGATAAGAGCGGGATCGCCGAGGATACTGTCTAACGCGTAAAAAGTGAGCACCGCTCCCGGCGGATGTGTGTGGCTATGCCGATGGAGCGTCGGCTGCAGGTCATTAAAGCGTGCGAGAAAGTCCATCACTCCGGTGAGCTTGATCGCGTCGTGATAGTATTCCTGTCCTTCGAGCGAATACGGCACCAGGACGCCCGTCTGCGCATCACCCGCAATGGGTGCATAGAACCCGACCGCAACACCGTGAATAAAACTCAGCCCCGCGATCAACAGGACGGCGGATGCGATAACGATCCGCAGTTCGTAGCGACGGGCCTCAAGTAGTCGCAGGACTATGAAAAAAGACAGCCGCAACCGCCGCGGCTACGACGACATCGCGCATCGTCGGCATGCGGATGTTCATGATGCTGATCGGCCAGTAGTACGAGCAATCAAAGGCGATCAGATCGGTGCAAACATAACGCAGCGACCGCTGAATGGCGACAGTGATTGCCAAAAAAATGGCGCCGATACCGGCGACCTGCCGCCATGTAAACAGTTTCGAGGAGAGGCTTATCATTAGAGGCTTCGTTGCAGTATATAGTGAAACACGTCTCGCGGTTTGCAAAAAGCCGGGCGAATTCATCTTATCGCACCTGACCGCTCGTCCCTGATTGGATTATCATTGACCTAAAATGCCGGACAGAACCGCTAGAGCAGGCACGGGTGCATTTCTTCTCATACTGCTCCATTTGCTGATTGCTCTTCCACTCGCTTTTTCGCTCAATATCTGGGCAGAGGAGGCGTCAACACTCTTTTCAACACAGCATGGATTGCTCTCAGCCATCCGTCACGCGGCAATAGACGAGCGTCAGCCGCCGCTATACTTCTGGGTCATGAGCCTGTGGAGGTCGATCGACGGATCGATATTCTTTGCACGCCTATTTTCAATCATTTGCAGCATAGTGGCGATCCGCGTGTTTGCCGGCACGGCCCGGCGCGTGTTCACACGCGAAGCAACGCTTCTCGCGACGGCCTTCTTTGCCCTTCATCCGGTGCTCGTCTGGGCGAGCACTGAGATACGCTCCTATTCGCTTGTGGTGCTGCTGTCGGTGATCTCGGTCAGGCTCTTCCTCGACATATTCCTGGAAAGTAATGGCCGGCGAAACGCACGCTGGCTATGGCTTGCATTCACGGCGGTCGTGGCGGCCTACACTAGCTACCATCTGCTTTACCTGTTTGCCGGCTTCCTTGCCGCCTTTTTCATTGCCGGCAAATGGGAGCAGGCGAAGCGGTACCTGCTAGTTCACGGCAGTCGCGGCCATTGCGTGCATTCCTCTGATATTCATCGTGAAGACGAAGGTCGGCGGCGGCAATTCCCGATCGGCCGGCTCTCTGATCGACGGCGTACAGGTCCTCTGGCAAGGGCTGTTAACATTCATTCTGCCCGCCGGGCTGTTTTCGTCGGTTGCGATCACGACGGTCTCGGCCGCACGTGCATGGATAGTCGTGGCCTGCTTCGGCGCGGTCATTCTTGGCGCAGTTCGTTGTTGGGATTCGATCTCTCGCCTAACGGCCGCCCTTGGCTCCGTCACGGGCGTCTCGGCGGCCATATTACTAGCGATGCACTTCGCCCTTGGGCCGTTTAGGACACCGAGCGAGGTCGCGTTCCTGTTTGTCCCGGTGCTCTTCTTTTCGCATCACTCCTGACCGACTTATTCAAGATGACCACCGAGCGAACTACGAGGCTCGTGTCCCTCGCTGCGGGCCTCCTCGTGCTGGCGTCATTCTCATACTCGCTGTTGAATCCTGCATCCCGCCGGTGTCAAACAGGGCGATTGGGCCCGAATCGGCGCTTCATCCAGGAAAACGAACGTCCGGGCCAGCCGATAGTGGTCTTTCCGATATTTGCCGCAATGGCCCTGCCATACCACTATCGCGGCCAGAATCAGATACTGCCGGCCGAGAATTTCTTCGAATTTGCCACTGGAGCATCAATAGGCTCGGCGGCAAGCGCCGTGAAAGAGATCGATCATGTCATCTCGCAAATACCGGACGACGCCGCTGATGTATGGCTCGCGACCGGCGAGGCCTGTCAGACGACGCAGGCCTGCGTCCCATTGGATAATTTCGTAATGGCAAATTACACTATTGTTATCGAAAAGGAATTTTATCTCGAGAAACTCTTTCTCTTGCGTAGAAGAACGCCATGATCGATCCCAAAACCACGAAGAAACCTCTTGCGCGATGCTCGGAATGCGACACCGAGGTCGAGTATTACAACACATTTCTCTCAGCCTCGAATAGGCCGTACATCGTTTGCTGGCGCTGCCTCGCCCGCGAGGAAAAAGGATTCTTTGCGAAACCTGACTTCCGTCGGGACTCACGTTGGGGCGTTATTCCCAGATAGATGGCCATCCGACCGATCACTGAATACCCGGCAGACGTTCTGGCCAGCCGCGGCGAGCCCGTGACCGAATTTGGCCCGGAGTTGGCAGAGTTGTGCCGCGATATGTTTGACACGATGTACGACGCCGAAGGCGTCGGCCTCGCGGCACCGCAGATCGGTTTGGGGCTGAGGTTGTTCGTAATGGATTGCGAGGGTGTGAAACTGATCGCCGCAAATCCGGAGAGATCATTGCAGTGGACGGAGAGCAGTCCGGCCAGGAAGGCTGCCTGTCGGTCAGGAAAGTGCCGGCCGTTGTCGTCAGGCCGCTGCGGGCAACTCTCAAGGCCCAAGACGCGAGCGGCAATTGGTTTGAACGCGAAGCCGAGGGCTATGCAGCACGGGCCTTTATGCACGAGACCGACCATTGTGACGGGCGATTGTTCATCGATCATCTAGCCAAGCTGCGGCGCGATATGGTGATAAAGAGATTCAAGAAAGAGAAGCGATGGGAATAATCGATGGCATCGGCCACCGACATACTCTTCATCTTAGCGGGTGGATCGCCCACCGAATGGTGCGTCCGGTCGTTTAGACATATTAGAAATGGAGGAATCAAAATGAAGAACATATTTTTTATGGCAGTGATGGGCTGCCTTGTGGCGTTTGGCGGTATTACGGCCGCGGCCCAATGCGACCGGAATACGGCGTCGCCGATCAGATGCGGATTCTATGACGAAGGATATCAGGACGGCGTTGACGACGGCCGGGCCAATCGCAGCGACGATTATCGCCGGTATCGAAATAAGTATTCAAGCGCAAACCAATACGAAGACTTCTATCGCCGAGGCTATTCTGCCGGCTACGACAGCGTAAGGCCGAGGGTAAGATGGACCGGTGCCCAGCGCAACGCCTACGACGCCGGCTACGAACAGGGACAGAATGACCGCCGTTATTCGCGGGGCGGCGAGAGCGGTGTCAGCGGACGATACGATGCAAGCATCGGTCTCTACTATCAGAAAGGCTATGACGACGGCTTCAATAATCGTCCTCGCCAATATGATGTCCCGATCGATAACAATCCGGGCTATCCGACGCCGGGCGGATCGACGGGGACCGCATCATGGCGTGGCCGCGTAGATGATCGCGTGAATCTGGTCATTCAGGGAGCAACGCTCAGAACGCAGACGATCAGCGGCAATCCAGCTAGCGTGCACTCTCAGAATATGAACGGCGTGCTGCCGCGCAGGGCGACGACGGTCTCTGCGATCAGGCGTGACGGGCGAGGCACGGTCTCGGTTATTCAGCAGCCGAATCGGGGCAACGACTACACGGCGATCGTGCAAATATATGACCGCAATGGCGGCTCTGATACGTACGGTGTCGAGATCAGTTGGTCCGGCACAGCCCAAAACGTCGAGGCCCTACCGCTCAGGAAGCGTCCGATGGCGCGGCCGGGTGGACCAGAGCGTGAACATCATCATCTCTGGCAACGATGTGCAGTCGCAGGACACGGCCGGCACGGGCCTCTCGAATGTCAGGTTTGATATCAACGGTTACCTTGCCCGACGGCCCGGCTCGGTCACCGTTCGCCGGCGTGATGGTCGAGGAACAGTAAATATTCTCCAGCAGCCGTCGTGGGAGAATGATTTCACGGCGATCGTCCAGATCTTTGATCCGAATGGCGGAGCTGACGACTACGACGTGGATATCAACTGGTAATTACCTCAAGGGGCCGGTCTCACCCCGGCCCTCACTTTCCCTTCTCAAATGACCTGCGATACACCGCAAGCCCCTTTTCGAGCACGGCTCGCTCACGCTCTGTCTGTATCGGAAAGGGATTCACGTCTATCCCTGTCTCCGCAAGACAACCGCTTGCCCGAAACAGGTCGAAGATCTCATCGGCCAGGAACTCGATATCCGTTTGGACAAAAACAGTTCCGCCCGGGGCCAGACGGCGGACAATCGCTCCTGTCATTTCGGCATTCACCATCCGCCGTTTTGCGTGTTTCTTTTTGAACCATGGATCAGGAAACTGGATCGCCACGGTCCGAAGCAGGCCGGCCGGTATCTCTTGCAGTAACTTATCGAGCCAAAGCATCGCGTTGCAAAAGACGTAATGGAGATTTGTCAGTCCGGCCTCAGCGGCAAGCCTGTTGGCTTCCGTGACCAGTGCTTCACGGATCTCGATGCCCAAATAGTTCCAGCTCGGCTCGGCCTGAGCCATTTGAAGCAAAAAACGGCCCCGCGCACATCCGAGGTCAAGAAAGATCGGCCTCATCGGATCGCCAAAAACCGACGCAAGCTCGATCGGCTCCGGACAACGTCGAAAATACGGCGCGAGAGGATTGACGTGTTGATGAACTCGGACTCGGCCCATTGGACTAGACAACCCTCAGGATCAGCAGCACGCTCATCAAGCACCCGGCGAGGTAAATGCCCATAGCCACAATCCCGGCCATCGAAACCAATGCTCCGGCCTCCCGAGGGTCAGTGTATTCGTCGGACGGTATCTGCACAATGCCATATGCGGCACCCGTGATAAGGCCGCCAATGTGTCCAAAATTGTCGATCACCTGAAATAGGACAAGGCCGAAAATGACGATAAAACCGATATTAATAAGCAGGCTCTTTCGAAATTCCGCCGAGATGAACCTCCGGCGGCGAAATGCATAGACTAGCAGATAGCTGACCAGCCCGACAATGCCGCCCGAAGCGCCGACCGATAGTCCGTCGGGAACAAAAATGAGGCTCAGGATACCGCCGCCGATAGCCGACAAAAGGAAGACGATGGCGAGGTGGGCGCGATTCGAGAGCATCTCGACGATCTTGCCAAAGCTATAGAACGCGTAACAGTTCATCGCGACGTGCATTACGCCGCCGTGGACCGTAGCGCCGGTGAGGATCCGCCAGTATTCATGGCCGATCAGAAACGCCGGCTTATCAAAGCCCGCCGCCATGATCGACGGCTCAAGGCCCGCAATGAACTGAACAGCTGCCACGCCCAGGATCGCGACGATCAGCACCGTCGTGTAGATCGGCGTCGGCTGGTACGCCTCCACAAATTCCTCATCGGCCGGCTCGTCCGGGCGAGGCTGTTCCTCTTGCTGATATGTGAATGCCATCGCGTGCGGGGCGTCACATTGCCAAGCCGCCGTCGGCCTGAATTACCTGGCCAGTGATATACGACGCCGAAGGCGACAAAAGAAAGCAGGCGATCGCAGCCACTTCCTCCACATTACCGAGCCGCCCGAGCGGGATCATCGTCAGGTATTTTTCGCGGTATTCCTCGTTCATCTCGGCTGCCATGTCGGTCTCGATGAGGCCGAGAGCGAGGGCGTTGACGGTTATCTTTCGGCTGGCGACCTCTTTGGCAAGCGATTTTGTCAGGCCGATCATGCCGGCCTTTGACGCGGAGTAATTCGATTGCCCGAGCATACCGACGACGCCGGAGATCGAAGTGATATTCAATATCGATCCGCCGCCCTCATTCCGCATCATCGGCCTCAGGACGGCTTTAGAAATTCCACGCGCCCTTGAGATTTGTATCGATAACGGCGTCCCAATCTTCCTCTTTCATTCGCAGGATCAACGTGTCGCGTGATTCCCGCGTTATTGACGAGATAATCGACCGTCCCAAACTCTTCTTCCACCTGCCCGACAAATTCCGCCGCCGCCTCGGTATTCGCGACATCACACTTGGCCGCGATAGCCTTCACACCGAGCTTCTCGACCTCAGCCCTCAAGACCTCAGCCTCATCCGCGCTCTTTGAATAGTTGAACGCGACGTTCGCCCCACGCCGCGCTAGTTCCAGCACGATCGCCTTTCCGATCCCGCGCGTGCCGCCGGTAACGATCGCGGCCTTTCCGTCAAACTGATTTTCGCTCATAGTTTCACCATATGCGCTTGATCCCGTAGAGATCAAAGTTCTTATCCGCACTCACCACCGGTAGTTTGGCGATCAGGGCTTGAGCGATTATCAAGCGATCAAAGGGGTCTTTGTGATGGAAGGGTAAACTTGCTACCTGCTTGTAATCCTCAAGACGGGGCGATACGATCTGAATATCGTTTTGCTCGACGTGATACGGAACAAAGTTGCCAAATGAATCGGGTAAAGGGCGCTTTCCAATGCTGACCTTGATCGCGATCTCCCAAATGCTCACCGAACTCATTTGAATACGGGCGGCCGATTCAAAACTTCACGCGCAGCGGCAGCGGTCAGCACCAAATCGTTGTTAATAAAATATAGAAAGGCGTTTGTGTCGGTGAGGACACAATTGATGTCGGCGTCCCCCGTCACGGTTGGTATTCCTCAAGGTCTTCCAGTGGCTCGTCGAAATCGGCCGGAATCGTCAATTGACCTTCGGCGCTTCCAGCCTTTCGGCGTAGCGTTGAAGGTCCGTTCTTACCATTCTCATCGTATAGAACAATGACACGAACGCGAGCGGGCGCATTTTCAGGAAGATCTTCATCCAAGACGATCTGAGAGTTAGCATTAGTGGTTCCCGTACGTTCAATAGCTGTCAGCATATAAAACCTCAGGTCGATTTTACACCAAAGATAATTCCTATGCGTTCAGCGCATAGCGCTGTATCGCGAACAGCTCATGAATTCCCTTCTCGGCCAACACCAGCATCGCGTCCATCTGCTCGCGTGAGAAAGGCTCGCGTTCGGCCGTTCCTTGCAGCTCGATGAATTTACC